>JANQGU010000084.1 GCA_028282935.1 Kiloniellales bacterium | reverse complement strand
TGGCCTTCGCGCTGGCCAACGCCCAGGCGATCCTGGACGCCGTGCGCGCCGCCGGCCAGGTCCCGGCCGAGGACTTTCCCAAGGTGGTCGGGCGGATCTCCTTCTTCGTCAACGCCGGGGTCCGCTTCATCACCGAGCTCTGCAAGATGCGCGCCTTCACCCGCATGTGGGACGAAATCTGTGCCACCCGCTACGGGGTCGAGGATCCCAAGTTCCGGCGCTTCCGCTACGGCGTGCAGGTCAACTCCCTGGGCCTGACCGAGCAGCAGCCCGAGAACAACGTCTACCGCATCCTGCTGGAGATGCTGGCGGTGGTGCTGTCCAAGGACGCCCGCGCCCGGGCGGTGCAGCTTCCGGCCTGGAACGAGGCCCTGGGCCTGCCCCGGCCCTGGGACCAGCAGTGGTCCCTGCGCCTGCAGCAGATCGTCGCCGAGGAGACCGACCTGCTGGAGTATGGCGACATCTTCGAAGGGGCGGAGGCGATCGAGGCCAAGGTCGCGGAGCTGATCGCCGAAGCGCAGGGCGAGCTGGCCCGGATCGAGGAGCTGGGCGGCGCGGTGGCGGCGGTCGAGGCCTCCTACATGAAGGAGCGCCTGGTCGAGAGCAACGCCCGGCGCCTGGCCGCCATCGAGGCCGGCGCCCAGGTCGTGGTCGGGGTCAACGCCTACACCGAGTCGGCGCCCTCGCCTCTGACCAGCGGCGAAGGCGACTTCCTGGCCATCGACCCCGCGGTCGAGGCCGAGCAGGTCGCGGCGCTCCAGGCCTGGCGCGAGGGCCGGGATCAGGCCGCGGTGGGCCAGGCGCTGGAGGCCCTGGGCGCGGCGGCCAGGGAGGACCGCAACATCATGGAGCCCTCGATCGCCTGCGCCCACGCCGGGGTCACCACCGGCGAGTGGACCGAGGCGCTGCGCCGGATCTGGGGCGAGTACCGGGCGCCGACCGGGGTCGGCCGGGCGGTCGGGCTCATGGGCGCTGGGGGCGCCGGGGGCGCGGAGGACGACGGCCTGGCGGCAGTGCGCCGGCGGGTCGAGGAAGTCTCCAAGCGGCTCGGCCGGCGGCTCAAGATGCTGGTCGGCAAGCCGGGCCTGGACGGCCATTCCAACGGCGCCGAGCAGATCCCGGTACGGGCCCGGGACGCCGGCTTCGAGGTGGTCTACGAGGGCATCCGCTTGACCCCGGCGCAGATCGCCGGCGCCGCCCTCGAGGAGGGCGTGCACGTCGTCGGCCTGTCGATCCTCTCCGGCTCCCACGTGCCCCTGGCCCAGGAGGTCATCCGCCAGTTGACCGTCCAGGGCCTGGGCGAGCTGCCGGTGGTCGCCGGCGGCATCATCCCGCCCGAGGACGCGGCCCTGCTGGCCGAGGCCGGCATCGCCGCGGTCTACACCCCCAAGGACTACGACCTGACCGCGATCATGGCCGACATCGTCGACATCGTCGACCGCAGCCACAAGGAAGCGGCCTAGATCGGCCTGCCTTCGACCGCGTGCGATCCGATCGAGCGCGGGGCCGATCGAGCGCGGGGCCGGCAGGGCGACGCGCTGAGCGCGTCAGGGCGCCTCGGACTCGAAGAAGGCCATCATGTCTTCGACCTCGGGGACGACGTCGCCGTTGTCGTCGTCGTAGGCCATCCAGGGCGTGCGGCGGGCCAGGAGGTTCGGCCGGCTGCGGCCGCGGTGCAGGTGCTGCTCGAAGCCGCCGAACCAATCCTCCACGCGGTCCGCGGCCTCGCCGAGCCGGGGGAAGCTGTCGTTGCGGAAGCCGAGCGACCTGCGCAGGGCGTCGTCGGCGGCGCGGCGGCGCCGGACCTGCCAGAAGATCGCCGCCTTGATCCGGCGGACCAGCTCCAGGGCGCCGGCCGCCCAGGTCAGATGCCGCCGGCGGCCGGACTGGTGGCGCAGTTCGTGGCGCCAGGCGTTGACCCTGAGGCGGGTGATCGCCTGGGTCGTGGCGGCGTAGATCGGATACCAGCGGTCCAGGTGCGGCCGGTTGATCTCGTCGTGCGCGGTCATCCAGCCGTAGGCGAGCTGGATCCGGATCAGCCCCGGATCGATCTGGGCCGTGCCGTTGACGCCGAACCTCGGCGCGATGACGCTGTGGTCGACGGCATCGCCGAACTCGGCCAGCTCGATCAGGTCGGTCCGGGAGACCTCGTCCTTCAGCAGGTCGATCGAGCGGGTCAGGATGTCGATGACGTTCGTGCCCCGCTCGCCCGCGGCCGTGGTCCAGTCCCGCGGCGGCGCGCCGGGGATCTCGCCGATCACGTCGGGCAGCCGCCGGCCCTTGACCGCGCTGTTGTGGATGCTGATGACCCGCGCCGAGCGGCCGCGCTCGAGGGAGCGGCGGATGTCGACCTTGGCGGCGCGCAGCGGCGCGACGTCGGTGACCCCGGCGTCCAGCGCGGTACGGACCTGGCCGATCTCCGAGGCGCGGAGGCTCGGCCGTTCGGCGCCCGGCGGCGGCGGATTGATCCAGAAGCCGGGGCGGTCGTGGGTCCTGATGACCTGCGGCGCGAAGGCCACGGGGATGGCCGCGGAGCCCAGGATCGCCCGCCTGAGCAGGTCGCGCAGCGCGCGCGGCGAGGAATCGACGGTGACGTCGAGGGACGCGCGGCGAAAGACGAAATGGCCGTCCTCCAGCCGGGGATCGACCTCGAAGACCTGGCCCCGGTGGTCGACCCAGCCGAAGCCGCCGTTCTCGGCGGCGGTGTAGCAGAAGCGGCAGGGAACCTGCCAGGCGCTCAGGACCTCGTCGGTCAGTCCCGCCCGGATGAGCCGGTCGATAGGGGTCAGCGCGAGGATGCTGCGGGTCTCCTTGAGGATGTCGACCGCGGCCGCGACCGAGACCCCGGCGACGACCAGGACCGCCGGCAGGCTGCCGAGCGCGGTGCTGGTCACCGAAGGCGGCGCCAGGCCGATCGCCGTCGCCGCGGCGAGGAAGTTCTTCACGCGCCGGCGGCGACGTCTCCGCTCGCGCTCCTCCGGCGTGCGCGCGTTCGGCATCAGCCGGTCCGGCACGCCGAGGGGTTCGCCGATCACCAGGCCGGGAACGTCCTCGAACCCGAAGCCGGAAACCTTCGACACCAGGGTCTCGGCGAAGCGGCGGCCCTCTGGCGAGATGACGTACATGTCGGCGTCGCTCCGCAGGGAAAGCCAGATGTCGACCAGTTCCTGGATGCCCGCCTGCCCTTTGGCGGCCGGCAGGGCCGCGTTGATCGAGCCGACCGAGGTGCCGCAGATCAGCTTCGGCCTGAAGGCCAGCTCGCCGAGAAAGGCGAGGGCGCCGGCCTGGAAGCAGCCCTTGGCACCGCCGCCGCTCAGCAGCAGGTAGCTGTCCCGGCCGCGGGGCAGCGGCACGGGCAGTCGGCGTGGACGGCTCCGCCGCGGAAAGACCGGCGGCCGCCGACCGAAGACCTCCCTCAGCAGTTCGTCTCGGATGGGCATCGCGCTACCTCCTGCCTGGGTCATCGACGGCGGGGAGCGGCGCAACCGGCCTTGCCTCGGCGAAGCTGCGCCACGCCAGAGACTCTGCGATATCCTGGGATTTTTTTCCGGACTGTGGCAATGACCACCGACCGGCGGCGGCGCGCATGCTCAGTCGCCCCACCCGGCCGGGGTGGCGAAGAGGTCGGACCGGCGGCCTGGAGGCGGCTTGGCGGCGGCTTGAGGGGGGTGGCGATGTATGTCCTGGGCGAATGCCTGGTCGATCCCGCGACGCGGCGGGTCAGCCGCGGGTCCGAGGTCCTGCGCCTCTCGCCCACGGCGATGGGGGTCCTGGTCGCGCTCTGCGAGGCCCGGGGGCGGGTGCTGTCCCGCGGCGAGCTGCTGGAGGAGGTCTGGCCTGGGGTCACGGTCGGCGAGGAGGTCCTGACCCACGCCATCGCCGAGGCCCGCCGCGCCCTGGGCGACAGTCCCCGGCGGCCGCGCTGCATCGAGACTCTCCACAAGTCCGGCTACCGGCTCCTGGTCGATCCCCTGGCGCCCGAGTCCGCCGCTGACTTCGAGGATCTCGACCATTACGTCGCCTATGTCGAGGGCTGCGAGCTCTTCTTCCGCGGCGGCGGGCGCAACGTCGCCCGGGCGGCGGAGGCCTTCTCCGGGATCCTTGAGGCCGATCCGGGCCACGCGCTGGCGACTGCGGGCCTGGCGCGGAGCCTGTTCTTCCTGGACCGCTACTTCGGCCTGGCCGGGGACAACCGGGCGCGCATCGCGCGCTGCGGGCGGCGGGCGGTCGCCCTCGACCGCGAGGCGCCCGAGGCCCACGCCGCGCTCGGCCTCGCCCTGACCGCCTCCGGCGACGACGCGCAGGGGCTCGCCAGCTTCGCGCGCGCCGTCAGGCTGAACGGGCGGCTCCCTGAGACCCACTACCTGCTCGGCCGGGCCTGCTTCGCCAAGGGCGACCATCGGACCGCGGCGGCCGCCCTGGAGCGGGCGGCGGCGCTCTGTCCGGAGGACTTCCATTCCCTCCTGCTGGCGGCCAAGGCGCGGCGGGCCCTGGGGCAGGCGGCGCAGTGCCGCGCCGACCTCATCAGGGCCAGGCAAAGGCTCGATCTTCGCCTGGAGGTCAACCCGGCGGACCGCCGGGCGCTCTGCGACCGGGTCTGCATCGCAATCGAGCTGGACGAGGCGGAGGGCGGGATCGAGGTCGCCGCCGGCCTCGTGGAGGGCTCCGATTCCCACTACTTCTACCTGGTCTGCGGCCTCGCCCGGGCCGGCGAGATCGGCCTGGCGCTGGACTGCCTCGAGAGGGTCGTCGAGGCCGGCTTCTCCGATGCCGCCTGGCTCGACCACGACCGGGACGTCGATCCGCTGCGCGGCGAGCCGAGGTTCCGGCGTCTCCTGGCCGGGCTGCGGAGGCCGTAGACTCCCTCTCCAGCCGCCTTCGAAATGCCGCCGCCCGCAGCATCGGCCTTATTTTCGGGCCATTTGGCGTGGCATCCATTAGAGTCGCCTCAACCGCCGCTTGAAATGGGTGAACCATGCCGACGCGAATGATCCATCTGATCAATCCCAAGACCCGGTCCTTCACCACACGGCCGATGTACTTCAACCGGGCGCTCTACTCGCCGCTGGCCGGCCTGCTGACCGTCGCCGGGCTGATTCCCCGGGACCAGTACGAGGTCGTCCTGACCGACGAGAACATCGAGGAGATCGACTTCGACCTGAAGGTCGACATGGTCGGCATCTCGGCCATGACCAGCTACGTGAAGCGCGGCTACGAGATCGCGGACGAGTTCCGCCGGCGCGGCGTGCCGGTCGTCATGGGCGGGGTGCATCCCAGCTTCATGACCGAGGAGGCGCTGCAGCACTGCGACGCGGTCGTGGTGGGCGAGGCCGACCTGGTGATGGACAAGGTCCTGGACGACCTCAAGAACGGCGAGCTCAAGGGCATCTACAAGGCCGAGGGCCTGCACCCCATGGTCAACATGCCCATGCCGCGCTACGACCTGGTCAAGCAGAACCGCTACGTCAACCGCACCTTCGTGCAGACCTCGCGCGGCTGCCATCATGGTTGCAGCTTCTGCTCCGAGCACATGATGAACGGCCTGAAGTTCCGCTACCGGCCGGTCGACGAGGTGATCCACGAGATCGAGAACTGCGGCCAGAACTTCATCTCGCTCAACGACGCCGACTTCTTCGGCACCCCGGAACGCCCCAAGGAGGTCATGCGGGCGCTCAAGGGCCGCGGCATCAAGTGGCAGGCCGGGGTGACCAGCAAGCTGGCGCTCAACGACGAGCTTTTGGAGCTGGCCGCGGAGAGCGGCTGTTTCATGCTCTCGATCGGCTTCGAGTCGATCTCGCGCGAGACCCTGACCAGCGTCCACAAGCACGTCAATCGGCCGGAGAACTTCCAGAAGCTGGTCGAGAAGATCCACAGCTACGGCATCATGGTCTTCGGGCTCTTCATCTTCGGCTTCAACAACGACCATCCCTCGGTCTTCGAGGAGACGGTGAAGTTCAACATCGGCGCCGACTTCGACATGTGCGCCTATTCTGTGCTGACGCCCTATCCCGGCACCCTGCTGTGGTACCAGATGAAGCAGGACGTGGTGTCCTTCGACTGGGATCTCTACGACCAGGGCCACATCGTCTACAAGCCGCGGGGCCTGACGCCGCAGCAGCTGCGCGAAGGCCACATGCACGCCTACAGCCGCTTCTACTCCCTGCCCTCGATCGCCAAGCGCTTCCCCGTGGTCGGCTCGCGCAGCCGGACCCAGTGGGGCATCTACAACACCTTCTTCCGCAAGGGCGAGGTGACTGGGCGCAACATCAAGAAGGCCGTGGCCGCGCCGACGGCCGAGCCCGAGTTCACGCCGCGGCCGCCGCTCATGCCGCTCAAGAAGGAATGGCGCCTGGTGGTCGAGGAGGGCATCGAGGCCTCCGAAGCCGCCAAAGGCCGGCACGGGGGCAAGATCGCCGGCCCGGCCAGTCCGGTGGCGGCGACGGGGGACTGAGGCCGGGCCTCCGACCGGCCTCGGGGGCGCGCCGCTAAGGCATTGCCCCCCGTGGCCGGTCTGAATATCTTCTGCCCTAGCCGAAGTGGGGCCGGGAGCGGGGCTGCAGCAGCGCCCGCCGCCGGCCCCTTCTCTGTCCGCCTGCCAGTGCCGCCGGGCCCCTGCGCCCGCGGCTCTCTTCGACCTCGGGAGGTCCGCCATCCACCCCACGATCCTGAACGATCCCGTCTTCGAGACCGTGATCGCGCCCTTCGCGGTGAGCCTGGTGCTGGCCGGCCTGCTGCGGCTGAGCGGCGGACCCAAGCGCGGCCCGGCGATGATGAGCCTGTCGATCGTGGCCGGGGTCATCGTGGCCTTCCTGCTGTCCGGGGCGGCGGAACCCTTTCCGCCGGCGACCGGCCTCGGCAAGACCTTCTATCTGATCGCCGCCGCGGTGCTGCTCGGCATGGTCTTCGAGCTCTCCTACCTGGCCAAGCCGGCCGAGGAGCCGGCGCTGATCGGCTTCCCCCTGGTCGCCCTGGTCTGGCTCGCCTGGCCCAAGCTGATGGTCGGGCCGGGGGCCGGCGAGATCCTGCTCCTGCTGGCGGCCTGGGTCGGCGGGACGGTCTGGCTGGCCCGCTTCCGGTCCATGGCCGCGCAGGCCGGGTCGCTGCCCGGCGGCCTGCTGCTCTGCCTGGCGGGCGGCGGCGCGGCCGGCACGGCCCTGATCGCCGACGCCGTGGCCCTCGGCCTCTTCGCCGCCGCGGTGGCGGTATCGGCGCTGGGCTTCGTGCTCTGGCGGCTGGCCGCGCTGATGCTGATGGGCTCGCCCGGCAGCTTCGGCCCCCTGCCGGTCTTCAGCGGCGGCGGCGCCCTGCTGGTCTTCGTCTACCTGATGATCGTCCAGGTGCCGAAGATCAGCCTCTGGGCCCTGCTGGTCCTGGTCCTGCTGCCCTTCGTGCTGCTGCCCTTCAAGCGGCTGCTGCTCTTCGACACCACGGCCAGCGGCCTGATCACCGCGGTCCTGGTCTCGGTCCTCGGCGGCAGCCTGGCGGCGGCCGCGGTCGGCATCGCCTTCCTCTCGGTCACCTCGTAAGCCGGCGCAGCCTCCGACCGGGTGCGGCGGTGAGAAGTGGGAAGCGTAAAGGGCGCTACCGGCCTTCGTAGTACTGCCTGAGCAGGTCGTTCATTTCCTCCGGCAGGTGATCCTTGAAGGCCGGGAACTCCGGCTTCACGCCGTCCCGGATCCAGTGCAGAGGGTCCTCGCCGTCGACCATGCCCAGGTTGGGCTCGTGGACCCTGTAGCCGACCAGTTCCTGCAGGCGCTCCGGGAAGGTCCTGACGGTCTCGACGGGAATCGCCAGGTACTGGTTCTCCGACTGGCGCAGCCAGCCGAGGCAGTAGCTCATGACGATGCCGCGCCGCCACGAGCCGGTGTCGTTGGCGCCGCCGCCATGGCGCAGGGACCCCAGCCAGACGACATAGGAGCCCTTGGGCATCTCGGCCTGGACGATCTCGTCATCTTCCGGCTGCCGGTCGCGCGGCCATTTGTGGCTGCCCGGCGCGAGATGGGTTCCGCCGTTCTCCTTGGTGAAGTCGTCGACGGCCCACATGACGTTGATCATGATTTCATAGGGGTTGTCGAAGGGAAAAAGCGGATCGTCGGCATGCGTTATCTGCCGCTGCTCTCCGGGACCGATGGCGATGAGCTGGGTCAGGTTGATCTGATACCGGGCACAGTTCGGCAGCAGGAAATGATCCATGATGTCGAGCACGGTCCGGTCCAGCGCCATCTGCCGGCAGACTTCCGACTTGCCGATCATGCCGCCGATGCGCTTCGTCGCGTAGCCGTGGAACCTGCCCTCGCAGTTCGGCGTCTGAACGAGACGCTGGGAAATCTCACGTTCCAGAAGATCGAGCTGGTCGCGGCCCAGGGCGTCTTCGACGATCACGGCGCCGTCCTCTTCGAGGGCTTCGATCACCTTTCCGGACGGCGTGCCGTGCTTGATCCTCTGCAGCTGCATAAGCAGGCTCCTTGCGCGAATCGCGATGGATGATGAAACAGTGAGTTGTTTTTTGTGATCCGCCGTTTAGTCAGGGTTGTTAACAGAATTGTTAAGGCCCGGTAAAACTTTTGTATCGCTGCCCGCCGTGCCGCGAGTCCGTCGGGCCGAGCAGCGCAGCGGATCGTCTCCGGAGCGGTGGGGCGGCGGGTTCAGACCCGGCCGCTGAGCAGGGCCTCGCGGCGCTTCAGCTCGGTGAAGAGGAACTCGGTCAGGGCCGCGACCCGGGCCGCCTGCCGCAGGTCGGGGTGGGTCAGGATCCAGAGGCCGGCCTCCAGCTCGGGCTGCGGCGGCCGGAGCCGCACCAGGTCCGGCGCCGGATCGCCGAGGTAGCAGGGCAGGACCCCCTGGCCCAGGCCGGCCTGCAGGGCGGCGAACTGGTTGGCCACGCTGTTCGCCCGGTAGACGACGTGGTCCGGCGGCGCCTCGGCCTCGGCCCAGGCCTTGAGGAGGTTGCTCTGGCCGTCGTCCTCCCAGGCGACCCAGGGCAGATCCGCCGCCGCCCCCGGGCCGTCCCCTGCGCCGAGCAGGCCGCGCGCCGCGTAGACCGTGGCCGCCAGGCCGGCGACCCGGCGGCCGACCAGGCTCGCCTGGGGCGCGTTGGTCGCGCGCAGCGCCACGTCGGCCTCGCGCCGGCCCAGGTTCAGGGCGCGGTTGTCGACCGCCAGCTCCAGGAGGATTCCCGGAAAGGCCCGGCGGAAGTCCGCCAGCAGGGGCAGAAGCAGGTGGTTGGCGATGTCGTCCGGCGCGGTCAGACGCAGGGACCCGCGCAGGCGGATGTCGCGGCCGCTCAGCAGGCGCTCCAGGCCCTGGAGCTCGGCCTCCAGGCGCTCGGCCGCCTCGATCAGGGTCTCGCCGGCCGGCGTCGCGACGTAGCCGCGGCTCAGCCGCCGGAACAGGGTCTGGCCGCTGGCCGCTTCCAGGGCGGCCAGACGCCGCGAGACCGTCGAATGGTTGACTCCCAGGGCCCGGGCCGCGGCCGAGAGCGAGCCGCCGCGCGCCACCGCCAGCACGGTGCCGAGGTCGCTCGAGGTCAGGGGCATGGACCTGCCTTTCTACAAGTGACCTGTGCATAAATGCACGAATGATCCGCAGAAACGAGTCATTCCGGCGCATTGTGACACCGACTACCTTTCCTTCGAGACAGCGGTCCCGCCCGGGACCGCGGCGCCCCGGCCGCGAGGCGGGGCGCGGGTGGCCATGTGATCCGCGCCGGCGGCCGCGTTTGCCGCGCTGCCGCCGGGCGCGCCGAGGAACGAGAGAGGAGTTGCAGGGATGCCTAGGACGAGGAAGACGGCTTGGCGGGATCTGGCGCTTGCCGGCGGCCTGATGGCGGCGGTCGCGCTGGGCGCGGGGACGGCGGCGCAGGCCGCGGGGACCTACAGCTTCGACAAGGGCCACACGAAGATCCTGTTCTTCTGGAACCACCTCGGCATGTCGAACCAGTCGGCCCGCTTCGACGACTTCGACGGCAGCGTCGTCTTCGACCCGGAGAAGCCGGAGAACAGCAAGGTCGACGTCACCATCAAGACCGCCAGCGTCGATACCGACGTGCCGGCCTTCGACGACCATCTCAAGAGCGCCGACTTCTTCAACGCCGAGAAGCATCCCGAGATCACCTTCGTCAGCACGGAAGTGCGCAAGACCGGCAAGGAGAGCGGCCAGGTCCTCGGCGACCTGACCATCAACGGCGTGACCAAGCCGGTGACCCTGGACGTCACCTTCAACTTCATGGGCGAGCACCCGCTGAGCGCCTTCAACGAGAACTACAAGGGCGCCCAGTACGCGGCCTTCTCGGCCCGGACCCGGGTTCTGCGCAGCGACTTCAACGTCGGCCTCTACGCGCCGCTGACCTCGGACACGGTCGACATCATGATCGAGACCGAGCTGCGCAAGGTCGAGTAGACCGGACGGGGTCGCCGTGGCAGGATCGCGCCCCGCCACAACCTCCGGGGGTCGATCGAGATGAGACTGCGCAACGGCGAAGGCCGCTACGGGGCCCTGGCCCAGCTCTTCCATTGGTCCACGGTGGCGCTGGTGATCGCGCTGCTCGCGATCGCGGCCTACATGACCGACCTGCCGCTGGGGCCCGAGAAGATCCAGATCTACAACCTACACAAGTCGCTGGGCGTGATCGTCCTGGCCCTGACCCTGCTGCGCCTGGTCTGGCGGTGGATCAGTCCGCCGCCGCCCCTGCCGGCCGGAATGGCCGACTGGGAACACCGGGCCGCCCAGGCCAGCCACCTGCTGCTCTACCTGTTGCTCTTCGCCCAGCCGCTGACCGGGATCGTCCATTCCTGGTCGGCCAACTTTCCGGTGGTGATCTTCGGCACGCTGACCCTGCCCAACCTCACCGGCCCGAACCCGGGGCTCAAGGAGATCCTCGAGGAGACCCACCATCTCATGGGCTGGGCGCTTTGCGGCCTATTCTTGATTCATGCGGGCGCGGCGCTGCGCCACCACTTCCAGCTCAAGGATGACGTCCTGCGGCGCATGCTGCCGTGAACCTTGGAACGGATTCCAGGCACTCAACGTAGAACGAGGACCCGGGCGACAAGACCCGGGTGGACACGAGACTTGAGCTTAGAGAAGGAGACAGCGACGTGAAGCTGCGGGTTCTGGCCGTGATCGCGGCCCTGATATCGACACCGGCGCTGGCCGAGGCGCCGGACTGGACCGTGCAGAACGGCAGCCGGGTCGGCTTCATCGCCACCCAGGGTGGCGCCCCGGTCGAGGGCGTCTTCGAGACCTTCGAGGCGGAGATCCGCTTCGACCCCGAGGCGCTGGCCGAGAGCCGGGTGGCGGTGACCATCGACATCGGCAGCGTCAACAGCGACAGCAAGGACCGCGACGACACCATCCGCTCGGCCTCGCTCTTCGACGTCGCGACCTGGCCCCAGGCCCGCTTCGAGGCCCAGGGCTTCACCCGGAAGGACGACGGCGGCTACGAGGCCGCGGGCCGCCTGACCATGCGCGACGTGACCAAGGACGTGGTCCTGCCCTTCACCCTGGAGATCGCCGAGGATGGCGATCAGCCCGGCCAGCTCCGCGCCGCGGCCAAGGGCGAGCTCAAGGTCCAGCGCCTCGACTACGGCGTCGGCCAGGGCCTCTGGACCGACACCTCCGTGGTCGGCAACGAGGTGGTGATCTTCATCGACATCCAGGCCACCCGGCCGGGCGGGTGAGCGGCGGCGCCGGTCGCGCCGCTACCTGGGGTTCGTGACGCTCGGGAACACCCCCCACCCTAACCCTCCCCCTCAAGGGGGGAGGGGACTATGCTGCGGCCTTTAAGTTAGCCCCCCTTCCCTTTGATTGTGCGCGGCGCTTCGCGCGGGTCGGGGCGGGTGACACCATCGCAACGCTTGCGGCCTCAGCCCACGAGCCGCGTCTCGCCTTCGACCTTCTCAAGCCGGAAGACCGGGGCGCCGGCGGCTTCCAGGTGGCCGGCCAGGGCCTCGGCGTGGGTGACCAGCAGGATCTGGGTGGTCTCGGCGGCGCGTAGGATGAGCTGGGCCAGCGGCGCCAGCAGGTCGGCGTGGATGCTGGTCTCGGGCTCGTTGAGGGCCAGCAGGCCGGGCGGTCGGGGGCTCATCAAGGCGGCCAGCAGGCAGAGGTAGCGCAGGCTGCCGTCGGAGAGCTCGCGCGCCTCGAAGGGGCGCTTGATGCCGGGTATGGTCAGGCCGACCTCGAAGCGGCCGCGCTCCTGGAAGATGACCAGCTCGGAGCCCGGGAAGGCCGCGTCGACCGCCGCCTCCAAGCCGGCGCGGTCGCCGATCTCCAGGATGGTCTGCAGGGCCGCGGCGAGGTCGGCGCCGTCGTTCGCCAGCACCGGGGTCAGGACGCCGGTCCGGGGCCGGCGCAGCGGCGTGTCGGGATCGGTGCGGAAGTGGTGATAGAAGCGCCAGTCGCCGATCTCCTGGCGCAGGGCCGCCAGCTCCGGATAGAGCTGCGGGTCGACGACCTGCGACAGGGCCGACTCCGAGGGGATCACCGAAAGCGGATAGGAGACCCGGCGGCCGTCCTCGCCGCGCAGCCAGACGCTGGCGTTCTTGCGCTCCAGCAGCGCGACCGGGCGGCTGCCGCCGACGTAGCGGACCTCCTCCTCCTTGACCAGCGGGTCGAGGATGAAGGCGCGGGCCCCGCCGATGGGCAGGCCGCAGGCGATCTCGTAGTCCCAGTTCTCGTTGGCGAAGCCGAGCCGCATCCGCACGCTGCCCCGGTCGCGCTCCCCGGCCCAGAGCGCCGAGGGCATGCCACCCTCCTCGGCCAGGGCCCCGGCCAGCTCGCCGCGCGCCGCCGCAGCGGTCAACAGCAGGGCCCGGTAGAGGTTGCTCTTGCCGCAGCCGTTCGGCCCGGTGAAGACGTTGAGCCCGGACAGCGGCAGGCGCAGCTCGCGGAGGGAGCGGTAGCCGGAGAAGCGGAGCACGTCGAGGGCCATGGGGCTCGCCTGGATTGCCGGGACCTTCGGCAGACTAAGGTGGCCCCGTCGCGGGTCAACGGGGTCGTTTTGTCGCCGCGACAATAAAGCGATTCTCCCGCCGCGCGCCGCCGGGCTAGCCTGCTTTTTGAGGATCGGGACGGGGAGGATCGGTGCCATGGATCTCGACGGCTTGCCGGAAACGGCCTTCGTCTCGCCGCGGGGCGAGAACCGTCCCGCGGTGCAGGCGCTCCTGCAGCGGGGCCTGGCGCAGGTGGTCGAGCGGCTCGCGGGGGCGGCGGGGCGGCCGCCCTTGCCGCAAGCCGAGGCGTCCCTGCCGGATCTGCTGCCGGCGGAGCCGCTGGCGGAGGGAGAGATCCTGGCGCGGCTCGACGGGCTGCTGGCGGCCTCGATGAACGCCTCGGCGCCGGGCTGGATCGGGCACATGGACCCGCCGCCGGCGACCGCCTCGATCCTCGGCGCCCTGGCGGCGGCGGCGGTCAACAACAACCTGCTGAGCTACGAGATGGCGCCGGCCCTGTCGCGCCTGGAGGTGGCGATCATGGCGCGCCTCGCCGATCTCTTCGGCCTGCCGGCGGGCGCGGGCGGGGTCATGGCGAGCGGCGGCAGCCTGGCCAACCTCCTGGCCCTGGCCGTGGCCCGCAACCGGGCCTTTCCGGAGGCCGCCGAGTCAGGGCTCTGCGGCTTGGCGCGGCGGCCGGTGATCCTCGCGTCGGCGGCCGCCCACACCTCGCTGGCCAAGGCGGCCATGGTCCTCGGGCTGGGGCGCGCGGCGGTGGTCGCGGTCCCCGGCCGGGAGGGGCGCATGGACCCGCCGGCGCTGGCGGAGGCCGTCGCCGCCGCGCGGGCGGCCGGGCAGGCGCCCTTCGCGGTCGTCGCCACCGCCGGGACGACGGTCACCGGGGCGATCGATCCCCTGGCGGCGCTCGCCGAGGTGGCCGAAGCCGAGGGCCTCTGGCTGCACGTCGACGCCGCCTACGGTGGGGCGCTGGCTTTCAGCCCGCGCCACCGCGACCGCCTGGCCGGGATCGCGCGGGCCGACTCCGTCACCTTCAACCCGCAGAAGTGGCTCTACGTCGCCAAGACCTGCGCCTGCTGCCTGTTCCGGGACGCCGCGCTGCCGGCCCGGCACTTCCGGGTCGCGGCGCCCTACATGGCCGAGACCGGCGGCCTGGTGAACCTGGGCGAGCTGGGCCTGCAGGGCAGCCGCCCGGCCGAGGTGCTCAAGCTCTGGCTCACCCTGCAGCACCTCGGCCTCTCGGGCCTGGCGCGGCTGATCGACGCCGGCATGGCGCTGACGGCCGAGGTCGCCGCCGAGCTGGCCCGCCGGCCCGGGCTGGAGCTGGCAGCCGCGCCCGACAGCAACCTGCTCTGCTTCCGCCCGGTCGGGGCCGGCGACGCGGCGGTGGAGGCGCTGCACCGGCGCCTGCTGGACGCCGGGCTCTTCCTCTCCCTGCCGCTCTACGAGGGCCGGCGCTGGCTGCGCCTGGTGCTGCTGAACCCGCATACGGGGGCGGGCGAGATCCGGAAGATGTTCGAGGTGCTGGATGAGGCGCTGAGCTGAGTAGGGTGGAGCTCTTGCCCACGGTCATCCTTCGACAGGCTCAGGATGAGGCGCAACTCCTGATATCGCTCGCTCTCACCTCCCAAGAGCGCTGAGGGTTCGAAGTCTCTAGCGAGGCTCCTCATCCTGAGCCTGTCGAAGGATGATCGTCGCCAAGGGCACCAGACCGTCTCGTCAGTGATTAAGCGGCCTTAATCTTGATTCGCCTCGGGGCCGGGACTAAGGTCGGGGCATGACAGCGCAACGCCTCTTCGGCCGCGACGAGCGAATTAGCGGCCCGGCGCCCAGCGGGCAGCCGGGAACTTGCTGTTTCCTCGTCCTTACCGAAGCGGAGTCTGCGAAGCATGTCGCCCTTTGTGCCGGCCCTTGAGGCCAAGACCTCTCCCTCCCAACCCGATCGAAGTCCCCTGCGTGCGCTGTCCGGCGTGTACTGCTTTTCCATCCAGGCCGAGGCGGAGCCGAACGTGATGTCGCGGGTGCTCGAGCTTTTCGCCAAGCGCAACCTGGTGCCCTCGCGCTGGGTCAGCGAGGTCGTCGGGCCAAGCGGGCCCAGTAGCCCCAGCGGTCCAGGCGGAGGGCGGGAGTTGTCGATCGACCTTCAGGTCCGCGGCCTCGACGGCGAGACCGCCCACTACGTCGCCCGCTGCCTGCGCCAGCTCCACTACGTCGACAGCGTGCTGATCTCGGAGAAACGAGTGTCGTGAGCCTGCGCGACCGGATCGAGGCCTGCCGCCGCTGGACGCCGGAAGACTACCTGCCCTTCCTGGTGGCCGATCAGGAGGCGTGGCGTCAGGTCGGCCGGATCCGCAAGGACTTCGCGCCGCAGCTCGCGCCCTACGCCGAGGTCCTGGACCTCGGCGACGAGGCCATCGCCCTGAATCCGCGCTACGAGGACTTCGAGGCGCGCCGGGCGGCCCTGCGCGAGGTCGCCCTGGCATTGCACGCGGCCGGGCTGGTCCGGCGCTGGCGCGACGAGGACTATGCCGTCCACGCCGACTGGTCGGAGCCGCCGCTGCTGTCCCTGGAGCGCAGCGCGGTGCCGCTCTTCGGCACCTGCGGCCAGGGCATCCACGTCAACGGCTTCGTCCGCAGGGACGACGGCCTGCACCTCTGGGTCGGGCGGCGCGCCAAGGACAAGGCGACGGCGCCGGGCAAGCTCGACCACATCGTCGCCGGCGGCCAGCCCTACGGCCTCACCCTGCGGGAGAACCTGGTCAAGGAGGGCGCCGAGGAGGCCTCGATCCCGGCGGAGCTCGCGGCCCGGGCCCGGCCGGTCGGCGCCATCTCCTACATCACCGAGATGGCCGAGGGCCTGCGCCACGACCTGCTCTACTGCTACGACCTGGAACTGCCGGCCGACTTCGTCCCGGTCTGCAGCGACGGCGAGGTCGAGGACTTCTTCCTCTGGCCCCTCGATCGGGTGCTCGAGGTGCTGGAGGCCGGCGACGACTTCAAGTTCAACGTCGCCCTGGTGATCATCGACTTCCTGATCCGCCGCGGCGTGATCGGCCCGGAGCGGCCCGACTATCCGGCCCTGGCCCACGGGCTGCGCCTGCCGGGCTGATCTCGGCCCGCGTTCGCCTCGGAGGCCAGGCGACCGCGTGGATCGAGATCGTGAAGCCGGCCAGCAGCCAGAAGAGCCCGCCCGCCGTGTGCGCCGCGATGCTGTCGCCGGCCTGCAGCGAGATCGCCGAGGCGAGGCGGTCGAGCTGGGCGCCGCCGCGGAGGACCCACTGCTCCGGCAGCCCGGGAATGATCGTGCGGTAGTAGGCGTAGAAGAGCTGCGGCGAAAGAAGGTAGCAGGCGGTGTAGGCGCCGAGGGTGACGCCGAGGTTGGCGGCCAGGCCGAGGGTCCGCAGGGCCGGCCGCAACGTCCGCCCGCTCATGAGCCTCGCCAGCAGATACGCCGCCCAAACGCCGAGCAGGGCCAGGCCGAGCGTGATGGCGACGAGGCCGGCCCGCGCGCCCGGGTCCAGCGTGAAGAGGCTGTCGCCCGGGTAGCCCTCGAGGACGCCGGGCAGGAGACCCGGCGCCGCGGGCAGCACGCCCAGGGCGCACCAGGCCGCAAGGACGGGAGTGAGGCCGCGCTTGAGGGGAGGCCCGCGCCGTAGCACCAGGCGCGGCAGGCAGGCCCAGAGCGAGACGACGAGGGCTGTCCAGAGGATCCCGCTCAAGGCATTTGCCGTCACGCTTCGATGCCGGGCTTCGCTTGCAGGCTTGCCGCGACCGGCCCTGCCCTTCCGAAAGCGGGCGCCTCGGCCATCGCTATTGCGCGCGCGCCTGCGCGATCAGCGACAGCAGCTCCGCGAACTCGCGGCGCAGTATGAAGCGGTGCTCGACGCAGTACGTCGCTGCTCAGGCCGGCGGCGTGGTCGAAGGCGGTGTCGAGCCGCTCCGGGCTCCAGCCCAGGCGCTCGGTCTCGGCCGCGCTCAGGCGGGTGACGTCCAGCTTTCTCAGCGCCGGCGGGTTTCCGGAGAGGCCTCTTTCGCCGGTCATGAAGAGGTACAGGAGAAGGCAGATCGCCAGCAGGACAAAGACCAGGATGAAGATCCACAGTCGTCTGGAGCTTGCCATGCTTTCAAAAACCTCCGCTTTGGACGACGCCGTCGCCGGCATCGCTCTGCGTAAGGGGCGAGATGGGGCCGGCTTCCTCCCATTTCACGCGGTTTTCCCGTGGCGGCGGAGACAAGCGCCTGGCCCGCGAAGCCGGGTCCGCCCTGGCCAAGGCAGCGGCGGCGCGCGCCGTCCTGTGCTAGTCTTGTGACGCGCGACCGCAACGAAGCAGCGCGCTTGGGGGAGGACATGATCGCTGTGCACGGCCTTTCCGGGGGCTTCGGTGCCGAGGTCCTCGACGCGGATCTCGCCGCGCTGGAGAGCGAGGCGGCGATCGAGGCCCTGCTTGCGGCCTTCTTCGCCCATCAGGTCATGGTGGTTCCGAAGCAGTCGCTGACGCCCGGCGGCTTCGCCCGCTTCGCCCGGCTCTTCGGACGGCCGCAGCCTCACATCCTCCATCACCTGCGCCATCCGGAGCATCCCGAGATCCTGCCGCTGTCCAACGTCTTCGAGGACGGCAAGCCGATCGGCGTCTACGACGGCGCGGCCTATTGGCACACGGACATGTCCTACGAGGAGGAGCCCGGGAGGGTCACCCTGGTCTACTCGATCCAGGCGCCGGCGCAGGGCGGCGAGACCTGCTTTGCCGACATGTGCCGGGCCTACGACACCCTGCCGGAGACGACCAGGCGGAGGATCGACGACCTGACCGTCCTGCATCACTACGGCAACCGCGCCGACCTCGAGGAGTCGTCGCGAACCTCGGCGTCGCCCTTGAGCGAGGACCAGAAGAAGCAGGTGACGAAGGTCTACCACCCGCTGGTCCGCCGCCATCCCGTGACCGGGCGCAAGGCGCTCTACGCGGTCGCGGGAAGCTCCTTCGGGATCGTCGGTCTGCCGGACGACGAGGCGATCGCGCTGCTGGACGACCTCAAGGCGCACGCGACCCAGGAGGACTTCGTCTACCGCCACCGCTACCAGGTCGGCGACGTCGTGGCCTGGGACAACTTCTCGACGCTGCACGCCGCGACCCTGATCCCGCCGGCGAGCGGCCCGCGGGATACCCGGCTGCTGCACCGGATCAGCGTGAAGGGCGAGCCGGTCCTCCGGCCGCGGACTCTCCTCGCTAACTGACGAAGCGGGGCAGGAGCAGGCGCGGCAGGGCCAGGATCGCGTCGGGCAGGAGGATCACGAAGGTCAGCACCAGGACCATCGGGACCAGGATGATCGCGACGTCGCGCAGCGCGCGGACGACCTTGATCTCGCCGATCGAGCAGGCGATCAGCAGGCAGAGGCCGTAGGGCGGGGTCACCAGCCCGAAGGCCAGCGAGATGATGCCGATCATCGCGAAGTGGATCGGGTGGATGCCGGCGGCCTCGGCGACCGGCCACAGCACCGTGCCGAGGATGATGATCGCCGGGATGGCGTCGATGAACATGCCGATCACCAGGAAGGCGATGGCGACCATGAAGCCGGTGCCGACCGGCCCGAGGCCCCAGGCCGCCATCTCGTCGACCATGGCCCTGGGCACTTGGAAGTAGGCCAGGGCCCAGCCGAAGGCCGAGGCGGTGCCGATGCAGAACAGGGAGATCGCCGCGAAGCGCGCCGAGTCATAGAGGACCTTGGGCAGCTTGGTGAAGGTGATCGTTCGGTAGACCATCAGGCCCAGGACCACCGAGTAGAGGACCGCGATCACCGAGGCCTCGGTCGGCGTGAAGAAGCCGCCGACGATGCCGCCGACGATGATCGCCGGCGTCATCAGCGCCAGGAAGGCCTGGGCGAAGGCGGCGCCGAACTCGCGCAGCGACGCGCGCCCGAAGACCGGATAGCCGTTGATCCTGGCGTAGAGGTAGACGGTCGCCATGAGCGACAGTGCGATCAGCAGGCCCGGCACCACGCCGGCCAGGAAGAGGCCGCCGATCGAGACCGTCATCAGGCCGCCCCAGACGACCATCAGGATGCTGGGCGGGATGATCACGCCCATGACCGAGGAGCAGGCGGTGATGGCGACCGAGAAGCTGGTGTCGTAGCCCTGCTTCTTCATCTGCGGAATCAGCAGCGAGCCGATGCCGGCCGCGTCCGCCGTCGAGGAGCCCGAGATCCCCGCGAAGAGCATGCTGACCACGACGTTGATATGGCCGAGCCCGCCCGGGAGATGGCCGACCATGGCCCGCGACAGCGTGATCAGACGTTCGGTGATGCCGGCCGAGTTCATGAGGTTCGCCGCGAGCAGGAAGAAGGGCACGGCGAGCAGCACGAAGGCGTTGTAGGACTTGAACATCTCGTTCAGCAGCAGGATCGGCGTCAGCCGCTCGTCGATGAAGAAGACCGGCACGCAGGCGAGGCCCAGCGCGAAGGAGACCGGGATGCGCAGGAAGATCAGGACCCCGAAGGTGGCGAAGAGGATCGTGGCGACCTCGCCGGGGGTCACGGCCGCTCGCCCCGGTACAGCAGCCTGACGTCCTCGATCAGCTTCTCGCCCAGGAAGGCGAGCCAGGTGACCCCGGCCAGGGGCCAGGCGATGTAGATCGTCAGCAGCGGCAGGCCGGCGAGCTCCGAGGTCTGCTGCGCCCCGAACCTGGCGAAGTCGTAGCCGTAGGTGACGAAGATCAGGGCGACCAGCAGCATCGCCAGGTGCACGAAGATCCTGTGCCCGGCGGCGACCCGCCGCGAGCGGAAGGCGGGCAGGACGTCGACGTCGAAGTGGGTGCCGTCGCGGACCGCGATCATGGCGCCGATCATGACGATCCACATGAAGCAGAAGCGCGCGACCTCCTCGGTCCAGATGTAGCGGGGGATCAGGCCGGTGTAGCGCGAGAAGATCTGCAGCGCGACCGGTAGGATCAGCAGGGCCATCAGCAGCGTCATCGTCACCTGAAGGACCCGGTAGTAGCCGTTCAGAAGCTTCTTCATCGCTGGAGACCCGCCGCCGGCCGTGGATCGGACATCAGGCGGCGGCGCCGGGAGCGACGGGCTCCCGGCGCCGACCTGCCTTGCCTGAAGGAAGAGCGGATGGCGCTACTTGATGGCGTTCACCGTCTCGAGCACCTTCTCCGCGCCCAGCTCCTTGGCGTAGTCGCGCTTTACCGGCTCGGCCAGCTCGAGCAGCTTGGCCCGATCGCCGAAGGGATGGGTCTTCAGCTTGCCCTCCGATTCCATCCGACGCAGCTTGGCCTCGTCCTCGCTGGACTCGATCTTGCGGCCGTGGGCGCCGGCCTCCTTGCCGGCCTTGACGATCGCGGCCTGCAGGTCCTCCGGCAGGCGCCGGAAGGTCTTGCCGCTGAAGGCGATCGGCCGAACCGTGATTGCGTGCTGGGTCAGGGAGATCTCCGGCCCGACCTCGTAGAACTTCATCTGCTCGATGCCCGCCGCCTCGTTCTCCGCGGCATCGATCACGCCGGTCTGGATGGCGGTGTAGACCTCGCTGTAGGCGATCACGGTCGGCGCCGCGGTGATGGCGTCGAAGATGCGCGTCTGGATCGGCGCGCCCATGACCCGGATCGGCAGGCCCTTCAGGTCCTCCATGGTCGTCACCGGCTTGTTGACGATCAGGTTGCGGGTGCCGCCGCCGGCGTAGCCGATCAGCATGACGTCCGCGGCCTGCGCCACGTCGTCGGCGATGGGCTGCAGCGCATCCCCGTCCAGCACCTTGTTCCAGTGCTCCAGGTCCCGGAACAGGAAGGGCATGTCCATCAAGGGCGCCTTCTTGGAGAAGGTCGACATGTGCGACGGCGCGACGATCGCGTAGTCGACCGAGATGCCCTGGCTCATGTAGGCGAAATAGTCCTTCTCCAGGCCCAGCTCGCGGTTGCGATGCAGCACGAAGTCGATCGGCTTGCCGTAGTACTGCTTCACCAGCTCCTCGAACTTGAGCAGGGTGCGGTTGAAGGCGTGCTTGTCGTCGAACTGCGTCGCGCCGTGCAGGGTGATCTCCGCCGCCCAGGCCGAGGACGACAGCAGGCCGCCGGCCAGGAGACCGGCAAGCGCGAGTCGGCCGAGCGTGGTCTTGAAACCTCTCAACATCGAAGTGCCTCCCGTTCGGTTTGCTTTTTTTGCGGGACCGTTGCGCCGATCCCCTTGAAAGGACTCTACGCTGGCTCGGCTTCGCTCCGCAACTCGGACCCGGGAAGTCTCGGGAAAAGCTCGCGCCATGGGTGCCGGGATGTGCATGGTGTCCAAGCTATCTTGGCAAGGGGAGGCGTGCCGACCCTCGTTGCATACCCCCCTGCTTTGGCGCACCTCAGGCGTCGAGCCTTCATGCGCCACCGAACAACCAAGACCCATTGCGGAACGAATGCTTCATCGTCGGAAGACGAAGAAGTCCACGTCCTCGGTTACAGGTTTTCCGGGGTCCTCATGCTCGGCATAGGCACGCAGTAGAGTCATGCCTGTCTCAAAGTCATCATCTGGCAAGCGGGCCACGAAGGAGTCCGCGCGCAACGCCATTTTGTCGGCGAAGCTGCGCCAATTCGGTGACAGTTGGTGTGTGACAGCTTTATGTGCCGCGGTATCGAAACCGGCACCTTCAACAATACGCTTCAATTGAAGGCGAGATGTCAGTTGTTCTTCAGCAATGGGCCGGATCCCGCTGAAAAATCTTATGTATGGAAACGTCTCGATCGCATCGAGAGTGCTGTTTCTGATGCAGACATAGCCTCCGTCGCGCAAGATGCGGTGGCATTCACGCATTGTGTGCCCAGGGTCCGGCAGGTGATGAAAGACCATCGACATGAAAACCATGTCGGTCGATCCTTCTTCAACAGGGAGTTTTCCCCCCGATGCCTGTTTGAAGTTAACGGTGCTCCCGGAGTTCTTTCTGCGGGCCTGTTC
>JANQGU010000031.1 GCA_028282935.1 Kiloniellales bacterium | reverse complement strand
CCGCCGGTGGCCCAGTCGAGCAGCTCCACCGTGTGCAGGATCGGGATCCCGGTGCCGCCGGCGATCTGGGTCATGCAGCCGATGTTGCCGGTGGCGATGGCGTCGGGCGCCGTGCTCTCGATGTTTGCCACCTTGCGGTCGCGCAACCGGCGGGCGATCTCCGGCTGCAGCAGGTTGTAGGTGCCGGCGGAGCCGCAGCAGAGATGGCCCTCGGGCACCTCGCGGACCTGGAAGCCCGCCGCGGCCAGGAGCTGCTTGGGCGGCGCGGTCACCTTCTGGCCGTGCTGCAGCGAGCAGGCGGCATGGTACGCGACGGTCAGGTCCGAGCTCACGCGCGGCGCGGCCAGGCCGTGCTCGGCCATGAACTCCGAGATGTCCTTGGTCAGATCGGAGATCCTGGCCGCCTTGGCCGCCCAGTCGGCGTCCTCGCGCAGCATGAAGCCGTAGTCCTTGACCGTGGTGCCGCAGCCCGAGGCGTTGATGATCACGGCGTCCAGGCCGTCGGCTTCGAGCTCCCGGGTCCAGGCGGCGACGTTGGCCTTGACCGAGGCCAGGGCCGACGCCTCCTTGCCCATGTGATGGGTCAGGGCGCCACAGCAGCCGGCCCCCTCGGCGACCACGACCTCGACCCCGTGGCGGGTCAGCAGGCGGATCGTCGCCTCGTTGATCTCCGGCGCCAGGACCTGCTGGGCGCAGCCGTTCATCAGCGCCACCCGGGCGCGGCGCGGCCCCTCGGCCGGAAAGGCCTGGGGCAGGTCGCAACGGCTGGCGGTCGGGATCGCGGCCGGCGTCATGGCCAGCATGGCGCCCAGGCGGCCCGGAAAGAGCTTCGCGAAGGGCCGGGCGAACCAGGCACCGACCAGGGCCAGGCGAAAGCGCCAGGGAACCGGCAGCAGCCAAGCGAAGAGCGCGCGCAGCAGCCGGTCGAGGAGCGGCCGCCGGTAGGTCCGCTCGATGTGGACCCGGGCGTGGTCGACCAGATGCATGTAGTGCACGCCCGAGGGGCAGGTGGTCATGCAGGCCAGGCAGGTGAGGCAGCGGTCGATGTGCTTGACCACCTGGGCACTGGCCGGGCGGTCGTTCTCCAGCATGTCCTTGATCAGGTAGATCCGGCCGCGCGGCGAGTCGAGCTCGTCGCCCAGCAGGACGTAGGTCGGACAGGTCGCGGTGCAGAAGCCGCAGTGGACGCAGGTCCGCAGGATCTTCTCGGACTCGGCGACGTCGGGATCGGCCAGCTGGGCCAGGGTGAAGTTCGTCTGCATCCTCCGCTCCTCCCGCCTCCGGCCCGCTAGACCCCGGCGTACATGCGGCCGGGGTTGAGCACCCGGCGCGGATCGAAGCCGGACTTGATGCGCTCGCTGAGCGCGGCCTTGGCCGGATCCTGGGGCTGGAACACCGGCACCCTGGCACGCAGGTCCTCCGGCGCCCGGATCAGGGTGGCGTGGCCGCCGCTCCCCAGCGCCCGTCGGACCGCCGCCTCGCCCCCGTCATCGGTGCCCAAGTCCTCGCTACCCTCGACCGCCAGCCAGACCAGGCCGCCGCCCCAGTCGTAGTAGGCCTGGGCAGCCAGCTCGGCCCGGAGCCGCGCCGCCACCTCGGGGCCCTGGGTCGGCGCCACCGAGAGGCGCCAGACCACGGCCTCTCCCTTGCCGAGCAGGGGCCCCACGTCGCGGATCTCGGTCCAGGCGGTCGCGGAGTTGTGGCTGTGCAGCTCCTCGGTCTCGCCGAAGTCCGCGAGCTCGGCGCGCAGGGCCCGGCAGCGGTGCTCGACCGAGAGCCCGGTGCCTTCGACCCGGACCAGGGTGACCGAAGCGCCCGCGTCGCGAATGTAAGCGACCGCGGAGCGCGCCGCGATCTCGGCCGGCAGGTGCGCGGCGGCGGAGACTTCATGGGCCGAGCCCAGCGCCCGGCTCAGCGCCTGAACGCCGGCCCGCTCCTCCAAGCCGAGGACCAGCACGCTGCGCGTCTTCTCCGGCGCCGGCAGGACCTTGAGCGTCGCCTCGGTCATCACCGCCAGGGTGCCGTAGGAGCCGGCCAGCAGCTTGCAGAGGTCGTAGCCGGTGACGTTCTTGACCACCCGGCCGCCGGACTTGAAGGCCTCGCCGCGGCCGGAGACCGCCTCGAAGCCGAGGAAGTGGTCGCGGGCGGCGCCGGCCTTGACGCGGCGCGGGCCGGCCAGGTTGCAGGCGAGCAGGCCGCCGAGGCTGCCGCCGCCCGGCTCGGCCCCGAGGAGGGGCCCCGGGTCCATGGGCTCGAAGGCGAGCTGCTGCCGGTTCTCGGCCAGGGCGGCCTCGATCTCGGCCAGCGGCGTGCCGGCGCGGGCCCGCAGGATCAGCTCCTCGGGCTCGTAGAGGGTGATGCCGCTGAGGCCGGAGAGGTCGAGGCTGCGCTGGGTCTGAAGGGGCCGGCCGAGGCCGCGCTTGCTGCCGCGCCCGAGGATCTCCAGCGGCGCCTCCTCGCCGACCGCCCAGGCCACGACCTCGCGGACCTGCTCGTCGCTTTCCGGTCGCAAGCTCTCGGTCATCGGGCGCGTCCCTAGAAGCGCGGCAGGTCGGGGAAGCGAAGCTGCCCGCGGTTGATGTGCACCCGGCCCAGCTCGGCGCAGCTGTGAAGCTGCGGGAAGACCTTGCCGGGATTGAGCAGGGCCTTGGGGTCGAAGGCGCACTTGACCCGCTCCTGCTGGTCCAGGTCGGTCTCGGTGAACATGCTGCCCATCAGGTCGCGCTTCTCGACCCCGACCCCGTGCTCGCCGGTCAGGACGCCGCCGACCTCGACGCAGAGCTTGAGGATGTCCGAGCCGAAATCCTCGGCCTTCTCCAGCTCGCCCGGGGTATTGGCGTCGTAGAGGATCAGCGGATGCAGGTTGCCGTCGCCGGCGTGGAAGACGTTGGCCACCCGCAGGCCGTAGTGCGAGCTCAGCTCGGTCATGCGGGTCAGCACCTTGGCCAGCTGGTGGCGCGGGATGGTGCCGTCCATGCAGTAGTAGTCGGGCGAGATCTGGCCGACCGCCGGGAAGGCCGCCTTGCGCCCGGCCCAGAAGGTCAGGCGCTCCTCGTCGCTCTGGGAGGCCCGCAGCGTCGTCGCGCCCTCGGCCTTGGCGATCTCCGAGACCCGCTCGATCAACTGGTCGACCTCGGCCTCGGGGCCGTCCAGCTCGACGATCAGCAGCGCCTCGACGTCGAGCGGATAGCCGGCGTGGACGAAGGCCTCGGCGGCGTGGATCGCCGGCTTGTCCATCATCTCCATGCCGCCGGGAATGATCCCGCCGGCGATGATCGCGGCCACGGTGTCGCCCGCCGCCTCGCTGGACCCGAAGCCGAGCAGCAGGGCGCGGGCGGTCTCGGGCTTGCGGAGGATCCGCACCGTGACCTCGGTCACCACGCCCAGAAGGCCTTCGGAGCCGGTCATCAGGCCGAGCAGGTCGTAGCCCTCGGACTCCAGGTGCTTGCCTCCGACCTCGACCACCGTGCCGTCGATCATGACCATCTTCAGGCCGAGCAGGTTGTTGGTGGTCAGGCCGTACTTCAGGCAGTGCACGCCGCCCGCGTTCTCCGCGACGTTGCCGCCGATGGTGCAGGCGATCTGGCTCGAGGGGTCGGGCGCGTAGTAGAAGCCGGCGTGCTCGACCGCCTTGGTGATCCCCAGGTTGGTGACCCCGGGCTGGACCACGGCGCAGCGGTTCTCGAAGTCGATCTCGAGGATCCGGTTGAACTTGCCGAGGCCGAGCAGGATCCCGTCGGCCAGGGGCAGCGCGCCGCCCGACAAGGAGGTCCCGGCGCCGCGCGGCACCACCTTGACCTCGTTCTCCTGGCAATAGGCCAGGACCCGGCTGACCTCTTCGGTGGTGCTGGGCAGGACCACGATCAGAGGCACCTGCCGATAGGCGGTCAGGCCGTCGGACTCGTAGGCCTTGAGCTCCTGCTCCTCGACGATGACCCCCTCGCCCGGAACGATCTCGCGCAGGGCGGCCGCGATCTCGGCCTTGCGGGCGATGATCACCTGATCCGGATCAGGCATCTTCATGGCGTCTGGCCTCCCTTCCGCCGCCTCTCCACAACGCGGGGTCCGCGGTTCGAAAATTGGTATTACCAGTTGGAAACACTATGGCCGCCCCCGGGAAGCGGGTCAATGCCGGAGGGCCCGCGAATCCCCCGCGAATCCCTTGTCACAGATTTTGCCAAGCAAGAAACGACCGACTTAACGCAATCCTAACCCGCATCCCGTCATGTCGTCGGTCAACGCCGAACGCGGGAATCCCTGCCGCAGCGGCCCGGAAACGACACCACGGATGCGCTACCGCTACTACACGGCCGACGTTTTCACCGATCGGATCTTCGGGGGGAATCCACTTGCGGTCTTCCCGAACGCCGAGGGCTTGAGCCAGGAGCAGATGCAGCGCGTCGCCCGGGAGCTCAACCTCTCCGAGACCGTCTTCGTGCGCCCGCCGAAGGACCTGGCGAGCTGCCGTAGCCTGCGTATCTTCACGCCGGCGATGGAGCTGCCTTTCGCCGGTCACCCGACCCTGGGCTCCGCCCACGTCCTGGCCCTGCTCGGCGAGATCGACGCCCGGACCGGCGAGACCGAGGTCCTCTTCGAAGAGGGCATCGGCCCGATCACGGTCCGGATTCAGTCCGACGGCAAGACCCCCAGCTTCACCCAGCTCGACGTCGCCAAGATGCCCGAGTTCGCGATGGAGATCCCTTCGCTGCGCAGCATCGCCTCGGCGCTGTCGCTGGACATCTCGGACCTGCTGCTGGGCGACGACCGGCCCATGGCCGTGTCCTGCGGGGTTCCCTTCCTGGTCGTGCCCCTGCGCAGCCTGGACTCTCTCGGCCGGGCGCGACTGGACCGCGAGACCTGGGAAAGCAGCCTGCAGGACACCTGGGCGCCGAACCTCTACGCCTTCGTCTACGACGCGGAGACCGAGGGCGCCGACCTCAGGGCGCGGGTCTTCGCGCCCGCCCTGGGCGTCGAGGAGGACCCGGCAACCGGTGCCGGCGCCGCCAGCCTCGCCGGCTATCTCTGCTCGCTGGACGCCGAGGGTCAGGGCAGCCGTTTCTGGACCGTGGAGCAGGGCTTCGAGATGGGCCGGCCGAGCCTGATCAAGCTCGAGGCCGACATGGAGCAGAGCAAGGTGATCGCGATCCGGATCGGCGGCGCCTCGGTCCTGGTCGGCGAAGCCTGGATCGAGGTCCCGGGACCGGGCGAGCACGGCGGCCTGACCCTGGAAACTGCAGCCAAGCCCCAGGCCCCGGCCCAAACCCGGACCCAGGTTCAGACCGAGGCGGCACCCAAGCCGGACGCCAAGGCGGAGCCTGAGCCCAAGACGGAGCCCAAGCCCAAGACCGAGCCTGAGTCCGAGCCTGAGCCCAAGGCTGCGCCCGCCGCGAAGGACGCGGAGAAGGCCAAGGCCGTGGACGCCCCCGAAGCGGCGGCCAAGGCGAAGCCGGAAGCCGCCAAGGCCGCCGAGGCGACGGCGCCGAAGGCAGCGGCCAGCGCCCCGACGCCGCAGACCAAGCCGGAACTCAAGCCGGCGCCAAAGGCCAAGGCGGAGCCCCCGGCAAAGCCGGAACCCGAAGCGAAGCCGGAGCCGGAAGCGAAGCCGAAACCCGACGCGAAGGCGGAGCCCGAAGCGAAGCCCGCGCCGAAGGCGGAATCCGAGACGAAGCCGGGACCCGTGGCCAAGCCTGAGCCGGCCAAGACGGCAGAGGCCAAGCCCGAAGCGAAGAAAACGCCGGCCGACGGCGATGCGCCGGCCAAGGCCGGCGACAAGGTCGTACCGCTGCGCGCGGTCCTGGAGGCCCTGACGGCCAAGAAGGCCGAGACGGGGGCGCCGGACGCGGCCGCGGCCAAACCGGCGCCGCTCGAGGACAAGACAGCGAAGGCCGGGGACGACCCCAAAGAGCCGTCAAAGGCGTCTTCGAAGGACGACCCGGAGCGGCGCATGGGCTTCGTCGTCGACCGCCCCGGCGCAGAGGAGGCGAAGGCGCAGGACAGCGCGAGCAAGACGCCAGAGCCGGAAAAAGCGGGTCGAGCCGTCAAGGACGGCGCCGAGGACGACAAGGCGGCGACCGGCAAGGACGCCAACGGCAAGGACCACGCACCCGATGCCTCCACGGCGGCGCTCGCCCGCGCGCTCGGAAAGCTCGCAGCGGGCCGCGACGATAACGTCAAGGGCGCGGCGAAGGACGGCGGCGGCGGCGGGGAAAGCCGGCGCCCGGACGCCGCCCGACCGGATTCCGGCCGAGAAGACGAGGCGGAGGATGACTCCCTCGACGACGTCGACGAGGACAACGACGCCTGGGACGACGATGAGCGCCTGGGCGACGACCTCGACGAGGACCTAAAGCGCTTCCGGCGCCAGGAGCACTACAAGTTCCTCTGGTCCGCGACGCTGCGCCACGGCGACCAGATCTACGCCTGCGTGATCATCGACCTTTCGCCCAAGGCCGCCCTGCTCCAGATCGAGGAGGAGCTGGCCTACGACCTGACCCTGAAGTTCGATTCACCGATCACCTTGAAGAACGACAAGATCGGCCGGCTGAAGGGCGAGGTCGCCTGGCGCGACAAGAACCGCCTGGGCATCGAACTCCTCGAGGATCCCAAAGAGGTCTCCAAGATCCTGGATGCCGCGCGCAACTGACGACGCAGGCGAACGATCCGGCGCCGCGACCGCGGGCCGGCCTCTCAACAGCGGAAAGACGGGATGCCTTGCGGGCGGGCGCCGAGCGCCCTCAGCCCTGGCGCGCCTTGAAGCGCGGGTTCTTCTTGTTGATCACGAAGACCCGGCCCCGGCGCCGCACGACCTGGCAGTTCTTTTCGCGCTTCTTGGCGGTCTTCAGCGAGTTGACGACTTTCATGGACCTCTTACTCCGAGACGGAGCCCTTTCGATGCGGGCCGGAACATAGGCAAGGCCGGGCCCCCTGTCAATCCGCAGAACGGCCTGAATTGGGCCAATCCGGCGGCCTTGCGCCGTTGTCTCAAAGCTCCCCGCCGTCAACCGATTGAGAGCTTCTGGCCCTGGTTCCGCTTCAGGGCGAAGAACCTGTAGGCGCGAAGCTGGCCGCTCTGCAGCGCGGCCGTGCGCCGGGTCCAGATCTCGATCTCGCGCACCATCAGCGGCGCCATGTGATCGCCGCCGCCGCCCCGCTTCTGGCCGCTGATGAACTGCTCCCAGCCCTTGACCGCCCTGGCCTTGATCGTGTCCGAGATGTCCTCGGAGATCCGATGCTCCAGCCCGAGCTCGGCGAAGAGCGCCTCGTAGTGGGTCACGGTCCAGAGGTGGATCGGCTCCGGATCGACCTTGGCCCAGGCGTCCACCTTGTCCCGGGGACCGTTCTCGGAGGCCAGGACGTAGTCGGTGAACAGGAGCTGGCCCGGCTGCTTCAGCCCTTCCGCCAGGCTGGTCAAGAGGCTGCGCTTGTCCTCCACCAGGTAGAGGAACTCCTTGGACAGCACGCAGTCGACGCTGTTCGCCGCCGGCGGGAAGCCGGAATCCTCGAAGGGCAGCACCTTGGCCCGGCCGGCCATGTGCGCCGCCTGGGAGAGCAGGGTGGCAGCTTCGATCAGCTTCGGATCCGGCTCGAAGCCCCGGCAGCGGCAGTGAAAGTTCTTGGCGATCGCGCGCACGGCCTCGCCGAGGCCGGCGCCGACATCGACGACGCTCATGTGCTCGGTCAGGGCGAAGGGCTTCACCAGCTCGCAGAGATAGGCCTCGTCGCCCGGCGCGCTGCAGCCGGCACCCCAGACGTCCTGGACCAGGGCGATCCGGTCCTCGTCCCAGGGCAGGTCCGAAAGCTTGCCCTGTCCGGCGGCGGCCGCGGCGGCGTCCTCCGCGTCCCGGTCCCTGTGGCGGACCGAGACCTCATAGCCCTCCCACCAGGCCTTCAGCCTCACGCCAAAGGGGATCTTGCCGTCCCGCGTCTTCAGGCGGTTCAGGGGGCGGTCCGCAGCCGACATCGCTCGGCCTATGGACCAGGGGCGATGATTTCGAAAGTCATAGGACCTTATGGGCCAGTTTGGTGAAACCGAGGTTAATCGCCGGCAGATCGCCCGAAAACGGCCTGCGCCGCGCCGGGGCCGTCCACAGGCCGCTCCGGGCCGTCCCCAGGCTGCCGGAGGGGCGCAAAGGCCCCCAGCGGCCTAGGGGCCCTTCCGCGGCGACCGGCCCGGGTGTAGGGTCCTGGCCACCATGGAGGCACCACCTGCACCGCGGGCGGCCGATCCCGGCCGCCCGCTGACTCTGTCCGAGCACATCTCGCGGACCCTGCGCCTGGCCGGGCCGGTCATGGCGGCGCGCGCCGGGATGATCATCATGATCACCGTGGACACCGCGATGTGCGGCCAGGCCAGCGCGGCCCAGATGGCGCACTACGGGATCGCCCTGGCGCCCTTCGTCTTCCTGCTGGTGATCGGGATCGGCATCCTGACGGGCACCGTCGTCCTGACCGCCCAGGCGGACGGCGCCGGGCGCCGCGCGGACTGCGGCGGGATCTGGCGGGCGGCGCTGGCGCTGGCGGCCCTGGCGGGCTGCCTGGGCGGCGCGGCGCTGCTGCTCGGCGAGGACCTGCTGCTGGCGGTCGGCCAGGATCCGGCGATCGCCGCCGGCGGCGGCCAGGCCCTGGTGGTGGCCGGCTTCGGCCTGCCCGGGATCCTGCTCTACATCGCCTCCGTCTTCTTCCTCGAGGGCCTCGGCCGGGCCAAGCCCGGCATGGTCGTGGCCTTGAGCGCCAACCTGCTGAACGCGGCCCTGAACTGGCTCCTGATCGAGGGCCAGCTCGGCGCGCCGGCGATGGGCGCCGCCGGGGCCATGCTGGCCACGACCATCACCCGCTGGACCATGTTCGCGGTGATCGCGATCTACATCCTGAGGCTTCCGGACAGGGCGCAGCTCGGCATAGGGGGGCCGCTGCGGGGCCTGATCCCGGTCTGGGCCAAGCTGCTGCGGCTCGGCCTGCCGCCCGCCCTGGCGATCGGCTGCGAGTCCGGGACCTTCACCGCGGTGGTCCTCTTCGCCGGCCTGCTGGGCGAGACGGCGCTGGCCGCCTACCAGGCGGTGCACAACGTCACGACCTTCGTCTTCATGCTGGCGATCGGCCTGGGCACGGCGACCGCCGTCCGGGTCGCCAACGCCGTCGGCCGCGAGGACCGCCCGGGCATGGCGATGGCCGGCTGGGTCGGGCTGGGGCTCGTGGTGGCGATGATGCTGGCCACGGGCCTGCTGATCGGGGTCTTCGAGACCCCGGTGGCCCTGATCTTCAACCGCGAGCCGGAGGTCGTCGCGGTCATGGTCCTGGGCCTGTCGGTGGTCGCCTTCCTGGTCGTGGTCGACGGCAGCCAGGCGGTGCTGATCTCGGCCCTGCGGGGGGCCGGCGACGTCCTGGTGCCGAGCGGGATCTACCTCCTGTCCTTCCCGCTGGTCGCCGTGCCGGCGTCCTACACCCTGGGCCTGGCGCTCGGGGGCGGCGTTCCGGGGCTGCTGTGGGGGCTGGTGCTGGGACTGATCTGCGCCACGCTGCTGCTCGCCTGGCGCTTCGCGATCGTCAGCCGGCGGGCGATCCGGCCGCTGTAGGCGCGGTCACCACGCCGGGCGGCGGGCTTCCTGGGAGGTTCGTATGGCGCGGGCCCGGGCCTCGAGCCGCAGGGCGTCGTTGGAGCGGCCGGTCTCGCGCAGCAGGGCGGCGTAGGACTCCAGGTTCTGCACCAGGTCCGGATGGCCGTCGCCCAGCGCCCGCTCGCGGATCTCGAGCGCCTGCTGCAGAAGGGACTCGGCCTCCTGAAGGCGGCCCTCCTGGTGGCTGAGCCGGGACAGCTGGTCCAGGCTGACCGCGACCCCGGGATGCGCGTCGCCGAAGGCCTTGCGGCGCAGGGCCAGGGATTCGCCGAAGAGCTTGCGGGCCTCGTCGAAGCGGCCCTGGGCGCGGTAGACGCCGGCCAGGCTGTCGAGGCTCTCGGCCACCTCCGGCAGCGGCGCGCCGGGCGGCTCGGCCCGGAAGGCCAGGGCCTCCTCCAGGTAGGCGGCGGCCTCGCCCAGGCGGTTCTGGTCGAGATAGAGCGCCGCCAGGCTGTCGAGGCTGGGCACCACGCCGAGGCTGTAGCGGCCGCTGGCCTTCTCGCGGATCTCCAGCGCCCGCTGCAGCAGCGCCTCGGCTTCGCCGTAGCGTCCGGTGAAGCGGTAGGCCTTGGCCAGCCGGTCGATGGCCTGGGCGACGCTGGGGTGATCGGGGTTGAGCGCGCGTTCCATCAGGTCCAGCGAACGCTCGGCATGGCCGACCGCCGACTGGTAGTCGCCGCCGTCCATGAAGATGTTGGCCAGCTGGCCCTGACTGGCCGCCACCGCCATGTGCTCGGTCCCGAGGACGGTCTCGCGGATGCTGAGCGAGCGCTTGGCCGCGTCGACGGCCTCGCTGGACTGGCCGCGCATCCGGTGGTACTCGGCGAGCTCGGTCAGGGTCGCGGCGACGTCGAGGTGCATCCGGCCCAGGCCCTGCTCGCGCACCAGCAGCGCCAGCTTGAAATAGGGCTCGGCGTCCTTGAGCTTCCCGGCGGAGCGCTTGGCCACCGCCAGGCCATGGAAGATATCGCCCAGGCGGGGATCCCCCGGATTGAAGTCCTTGGCGGCCTTCAGCGCGGCCTCGAAGGATGCGGAGGCGCCGTCGAAGTCGCCGTTGAGCTGGGCGGCCACGGCCGAGCCCATGTGGTTCTCCACATCGGCCGAGCCGGCCAGGGCCGCCGCCGGCAGCAGCAGGGCGCCGGCCAAGACACCGGCCAAAACGCCGGCCGGTAAGCGGGCGTGGGCTTCAGTCCTGAACAAGCTGATCAAAGGGGGGCTCCTCTTCCGTCACTTGGTCCCGGGCTGCCCGGCGGGGACCGCCGAGATCTTGGCTGGCTCGCGGCCCGGCTCGGCCTTGAGCCGGCCGACATAGCCCTGGATCGAGGCGCCGTCCTCGACCTCCAGGGTCTCCTGGTAGATGTCGCCGTTGAAGCGGGCGGTGCTGGTCAGGACCACCTTGGTCGCCTTGACCTGGCCGGAGAACTCGCCGTTCACCCGGACCGTGTCCGCGGTCACGTTGCAGTTGAGCACCGGGTTGTCGCCGAGGGTCAGGGTCCGGCAGGAGATGCTGCCTTCGACGCTGCCCTCCACCTTGATGTCGCCGGAACTCACGAGATCGCCCTTGATCTTGAGGTCGGGGGAAATGATCGAATGCTGAGTTGGCATTTGGCCGCCTTCTTTCATGGTCGTTCCTTCGGTCCTCCGGCCGCCGGGGGCCCGGTTCATCCCTCGACGGTCGCCGCCGACGCCGCCGGTCAATCCTGGAACTGCGGTTCCGCCGCCCTGCTGTAGATCTCGAGGAAGCGCGCCGCGCCCAGGGTGCGCACGCCGTCGTCGATCTGGCCGGCGTGCTGGCGGAGCTGGACGCGGTAGCGAACGTGGGGCACGTCGTCCACGAGGTTTACGATGCCGGCCACGCGCACGGTCTCCAGGGCGCTGGAGCCACGGGCCCGGACGAAGGCCTGGCCCGGTTCGATCTCCTGGATCGCGCGTCGGTGCTTGCGGTGTTCCTGGGCGTCGCGGAGCGCCTTGAGTGCCGAGCCGACGTAGCTGAACATCGCATCCTCCACCTGTTCTTCGTCCGGTTCTTGAGAGCGTCGCGGGTGGGATCTCGTCCCGCGGATCTGGTCTTCGCTGCCGGACCGCAGCCGTAAAAATAAGATGCGCCGCCATGGTTAAGCGAGCGTTAAACCTTGGACCTGCGCCCCAAAAAGGACACATCTCGCACCGCGCGGCCGGCGCCGCCTCGGCGATAGCGGGAGCAAATTCGGAGGATGGGAGACGGACGCGGCGAGGCGTCAGGCGACGCAATCGAGCAGGGAGCCGAGTTGCTCCATCCGGCGCAGGTAGACGCGGGCCCGCTGCTGGACGAAGGGGCCGGGGTCGGATGCCGACCAGGCGCGGGGATTGGGCAGCACGGCGGCCAGCAGGGCCGCCTCCCAGCGGGACAGCCGTGCCGCGCGCTTGCCGAAGTGCCGCTGCGCCGCCGCCTCGATGCCGTAGACTCCGGGCCCCCACTCGGCGACGTTGAGATAGATCTCGATGATCCGCCGCTTACCCCAGGCGAGCTCGATCAGGGGCGTGAGGTAGGCTTCCAGGCCCTTGCGGAAGAGGCTGCGCCCGGGCCAGAGGAAGACGTTCTTGGCCGTCTGCATCGAGATCGTGCTGGCGCCGCGCAGGCGCTCGCCGCGGCGGTGCTCGGCCACGGCCGCCAGCAGGGCGTCCCAGTCGAAGCCGGCGTGGCTGCAGAAAAGATTGTCCTCGGCGGCGATCACCGCCTTCACGGCGTGGGAGGAGATCTGCGACAGCGAGGTCCAGTCGCGCTCCAGGCTCTCGCCCTCGGCCAGCCGGATCACCATCAGCGGCGTCATCGGCGGCGGCACGACCCGATAGGCGGCGACCACGCCCAACGGAACCGCCAGGCCCAGGATCAGCAGCCATAAGACCGCCCGAAGCAGGCGGCGGCCGAGACGGCGGGACTCTCGTAAGCGGGCCATGGCAAGTCGAACCTGCGTCCTGCCGGAAAGGGACCACCGGGCGCGGTCCCCGAGGACCGCGCCCGGCGTATACAGGTTCAGGTTACTGCCGGGTCAGGCGCGAGCTGTCAACGCGCCCCTCGCCTTCCCGGTCGGGCCTTTCGGCCCGGGGCCTCCCGGCCCGGACCTCGCGGCGGGGGCCCGGCTTCGACGTCAGGCCCGGCGCAGGCCGGGCCGCAGGGCAAGCTACTTCGTGTTTTCCTGCAGGTAGGCCATGAGGTTGTCGATGTCGGCCTGCTTCTTCAGGCCGGCAAAGGCCATCTTGTTGCCGGGAATGTACGTCTTCGGCTTCTGCAGATACTCGCCGATGGTCGTCGCGTCCCAGACGATACCGCTCTCGACCATGGCCTTGGAGTACTTGAAGCCCTCGACGGTGCCGGCCTTGCGCCCGAAGACGCCGTGCAGGCTCGGCCCGACCTTCCTCTTGCCCGCTTCCAGGGCGTGGCAGGCCTTGCACTTGTTGAAGACCTTCTTGCCCTTCTTCAGGTCGGCAGCCTCGGCCGAGGCTCCACCCAGGGCGCAGAAGGCAGCTAAGGCAATCGCGAGAATCCCATTGCGTGTCATCACCCGTGTCTCTCCCTTAACGACATGGCTTCGGCCCCGCAGAGCCCGTGGTGACCAGAAAGTAGCGTCAGCGGGCGCTACGTCAATATTACGCAATCAAAGGCGGAATCGTTCACATCCTCCGGGGAACCCTATGCCACCTCACCGGCTGACGGGATTGACATAAATCATGGCCCGGGGGTGTAACCTTGGGGAGCTTGTAGCGGCAGAACGGATGGGGAGACCTGCAAGGGATGGAGGGAATCAGCAAGTGGATCGTGGGAGGACTGGTCGGCCTCCTGGGCCTGGGCGCATTGATCATGGCCGGGCAGTCGCAGGATCCGATCCTGCACTATTCGGCGCTCGGCGTGTTCCTGATCTGCATCGTCTTCGTGATGTTGCTGATCAAGCTGGCGTTCGAGCGAGAGCACCCGGACCGCTAGCATGTCCGCCCCCGGCCCCCGGCGGACCGTCCTTCGCACCGGAACCGCTTGACCGATGGGCATAGGAAGCGAACTCCTGGAGACCACGGCGAGCGACCCGGTGCCGGCCGACTTCCTGGCGCCGATCGACTTCATCCTCGCCGAGCACTACCGCCAGCGGCTGCTTTGCGAGGGCTTGGCCAAGCTGACCGAAAAGATGGAGCTGGCGCCGGTGGCGGCCCTTGCCGCCAGGCTGCAGGCCTTTCTCGCCCGTGACCTTCGGCTGCACCTGGAGGACGAGGAGCGGGACCTCTTCCCGCTGCTGTGGCAGCGCGCCCAGCCCGAGGACAACGTCAAGGACATCCTGGACCTGCTGTCCGAGGAGCACGGCCTGGACCAGGATCTCGTCGACTTCCTGCTGGAGGACCTGGCGATCCTGGCGGGCGGGGGCCAGCTCGCGAACCCGATCCGCTTCCTGGTCAACGTGCGCGAGTTCGCCGAGACCCAGCGCCGCCACCTGGCCTGGGAGAACGCCCTGCTTCTGCCGGTGGCCCGCCGCCGTCTGACCGAGGTCGACCTCGCCGGCCTCGGCCGGAGCATGGCCGCCCGCCGCGGCATCGACCTGGGCACCGCCGGCTGACGCCCTCCTGCCAAGGCCCTCGAAGCCTGGGCCCTCGAAGCCCGGGCCCTCGAAACCCGAGCCTTGACCCAAGTCAGGGGAGGGCGGATCGAATCCCGGCATCTTGCCGACGAACGGCAAGGGAGGACGGTGGTGGAGGGGAGAGCCGCGGCGTCGGGCCCGCAGCCCCGCGGACCCGATGACGGCGCAGCGGGCGCTTGGCATGCCCTGCCCGTCGAGGCCGTCCTGTCCGCCCTCGAGGCTTCCGACGGCGGCCTCACGGCCGCCGAGGCGCGAAGGCGGCGCGATCGCTTCGGCCCCAACCGCCTGCCGCGTCCGCGCCGGCCGGGCGTCCTGCGGCTCTACCTCCGGCAGTTCAAGAACCCCCTGGTCTATCTCCTGCTGCTGGCGACCCTGGTCTCGTTGGGCGTCGGGGAACTGGCGGACGCCCTCTTCATCTTCCTGGTGCTGCAGTTCAACGCCGCGATCGGCGCGCTGCAGGAATGGAAGGCCCAGCGCAGCGCCGCCGCCCTCGACGCCCTGATCCGGGACGTCGCGGTCGCCCGGCGCGACGGGGTCTGGGTCGAGTTGGACGCCCCGGAGCTGGTGCCGGGCGACATCGTCAAGCTGGAGACTGGCGCGCGCATCGCCGCCGACCTGCGCCTCCTGGACGGCCAGGAGCTGCTGGCCGACGAGTCCCTGCTGACCGGAGAGTCGGTTCCGGTCGGCAAGATGCCGGGCGAGACACTGCCCCAGGACCTGCCGGCGGCCGAGCGGCGCAACCAGCTCTTCGCCGGCACGACCCTGCTGTCGGGGCGCGCGCTCGGGGTCGTGGTCGGGACCGGCCGGGCCACGGAGATCGGGCGCATCGCCCAGGCCCTGGCGGAAGGCGAGGGCGAAGCGCCGCCGCTGATCCGCCGACTGGAACACTTCGGCCGGGTCATCGGGATCGCCACCCTGGCGATGATCCTGGTCCTGGCCACGGTCCAGATCCTGCAGGGCCTGCCGCTGATCACGGTCTTCCTGGTCGCGGTCGCGCTCGCGGTCGCGGCGATCCCGGAGGGCCTGCCGGTCGCCATCACGGTCGCCCTGGCGATCGCCACCAACCGCATGCTGCGGCGCAAGGTCATCGTTCGCGCCCTGCCCGCGGTCGAGGGCCTGGGCGCCTGCACGGTCATCGCCACCGACAAGACCGGCACCCTGACCCAGAACGAGCTGACGGTGAAGCGCCTGCTGCTGATCGAGGACGGGGCGCGGCCCCTGCGGATCGACATCTCGGGCAGCGGCTACCAGACCGAGGGGGCCGCCAGCCGCGACGGGGCGCCCCTGACGGACGCGATGGCGGCCGGGCTGGACGCCCTGGGCGCGAGCGCCGCCCTCTGCAACGAGGCCAGCCTGCGCCTGACCGACGACGGCCCGGTCCACCTGGGCGACACCGTCGACGTCGCCTTCCTGGTCCTGGCCGCGAAGCTGGGCATCGACCAGGAGGCGCTGCGCCGCGACCAGCGCATCCTGGCCCGGATTCCCTACGAGCCGCAGCAGCGCTTCGCCGCCGCCTATACCGCGACGACCGCCGCCTACACCGCGGGCGCCGCCGAGGATCGGGCCATGGCGCACCTGAAAGGGGCCGCCGAGGTCATCCTGCCGCGCTGCCGGGACATCGACCAGGAGCAGGTCATGGCCGCGGCCGATCGCCTGGCCGCCGACGGCTTCCGCGTGCTGGCCGTGGCCCGGGGCGCCGTGTCCGCCGAGGCCGCCTTGTCCCGCGACGCCGGGGCGCTGCGGGGCCTGGAACTGCTCGGCATCGTCGGCCTGATCGATCCGGTCCGCCCCGAGGTCCCGGCGGCGGTCGCGGCCTGCGGCGGCGCCGGGATCTCGGTGCGCATGGTCACCGGAGACCACCCCCAGACCGCCCTGGCCATCGCCCGCGAGCTGGGCCTGGCGTCGGACATGGCCGAGGTGCTGACCGGGCGCGACCTGCAGTCCCTGGAGGCGACGCCGGCGGCGTTCGACCGCCGGGTCGCCCAGGCCCGGGTCTTCGCCCGGGTCGAGCCGATACAGAAACTGGCGATCGTCGACTCGCTGCACCGGGCCGGTGAGGTGGTCGCGGTCACCGGCGACGGCGTCAACGACGCCCCCGCCCTCTCGGCCGCGGCCATCGGCGTCGCCATGGGCCGCGGCGGCACCGACGTCGCTCGCGGCGCCGCCGACCTGATCCTCGCCGACGACAACTTCGCCTCGATCGTCGGCGGCATCGAGGAGGGCCGCGTCGCCTATGACAACGTCCGCAAGCTGATCTACCTGCTGATCACCACCGGCCTGGGCGAGATCGTGCTGTTCCTGCTGGCGATCCTGGCCGGGCTGCCGGTGCCGCTCTTCGCCGCCCAGTTGCTGTGGCTCAACCTGGTGACCAACGGCATCCAGGACGTCGCGCTGGCCTTCGAGAAGGGCGAGCCCGGGATCCTGAAGCGCCGGCCGAGGCCACCGTCCCAGGCGCTCTTCGACCGCCGCATGGTCGCCCAGGTGCTGGTGGCCGGGATCTACATGGGCGCCGTCGGCTTCGCCTTCTTCTTCTGGTGCCTGGAGCGCGGCCTGAGCGAGACCGAGGCCCGCAACCTGCTTCTGCTGCTGATGGTCATGTTCGAGAACGTCCAAGCCATGAACGCCCGCTCGGAGCGGCGCTCGATCTTCCGCGTCGCCCTGTCCGCCAACTGGTTCCTGGTGGCGGCCGTGGCCGGCGCCCACGGCCTGCACCTCCTGGCCGGCTTCACGCCGGGACTCGCGGAGGTGCTCGATGTCCGGCCGACCGCCCTGGCCGACTGGGCCCTGGTCGGAGGCCTCGCCCTGTCGCTGATCCTGGTGATGGAGCTCTACAAGCGCCTCGCCCCCTGGCCCGAGAGCGACGGCTAGGTCGTGGTGAGGATTTAACGCTTTAGGGGTTCCCGCGTTGGTCGAAACGTGATTCAAGACTGATTTTTGGGGATCAGTGATGAACCGACGGGA
>JANQGU010000025.1 GCA_028282935.1 Kiloniellales bacterium | reverse complement strand
CCTAGAGCAGCCCGCGTTCACGTGAACGCGGATAAGCTGCTCTATCTATATGAAGTAGATCAAATTATCCCCGTTCAATCGATTCCGATTGAACGGGGTTTGATCTAGAGCCTCTCAGCACCCTCTCAGCCCCCTCTCAACCCAGGACCGAGAAGCTGCTCTCCTTGTTGATCTGCCGGCGCCGCGAATAGAAGCCGACGTCGATGCTGCGCCCGCTGCGCTCCAGCTCGAACTGCAGCGGCTCGGCGTCGTGATCGGCCCCGGCCTCGCAGTGGTCGATCAGCGCCGCCATCATCTTGCCGGCGACCGGGGCGTTCTTGAACTGGTTGCCGCTGGTCCCGATCGCCATGTAGAAGCCGCCCAGGGCCGACTTGTCGTAGATCGGGATCCAGTCGTCCGAGACGTCGTAGAGGTCGACCACGCCCTTCATCCGGCTTGGGATTCCCAGCGAGGGGATGCGCTGGGCGACCCGCTGCGCCTGCACCGACCACTGCTCGGTGAAGTCCTTGTTGTAGTCGTCCGGATCGACCCACTCCCGCTCGTCGCACTCCGGGTCCTCGCTGCCGATCAGGATGTGGTTGCCCAGCTCGGGGCGGCAGTAGCAGCCGATGTCGCTGTCCGAGGTGACCAGGCCGTCGCGCTCGAAGTCGAAGCCGGGCGGCGAGGGCACGTGGGTGACCTCCTGGCGCAGGGCGCGGGTGGAGATGTTCATGTCCCCGGTGACCCCGGCCATCTCGTTGATCTTGTAGGAATGCGGTCCGGCGACGTTGACCACCACCGGCGCCAGGATCTCCTCGCCCGAGGCCAGCCGGACGCCGCGCGCGCCTTCGCTCCCGGGGCCGCCGTCCTTCAGGATCTCGGCGACCTGGCTGTTGAAGCGGAAGGCCGCGCCCTTGGCTTCGGCGGCGCGCTGCAGGTTGTGGGTGGCGAGCTGCGGATCGCTGATGTAGCCGGCGCAGGGAAAGAAGACGGCGCCGGTGACCGCGCCCTCGGCCTGGCCGAAGGCGGGGTCGTCGGGCAGCTTCGGCGGGCCGTAGCGGCCCAGGTCGTAGACCGGCAGCCGCGCCTTGACCTGCTCCGGGTCCCAGGACTCGTAGGGGATGCCCAGGGCCTCCATGTTGCGGCAGATCGGCTCCAGGAAGCCGTTGGCCTCGGTCTTCATGACCATGGCGCCGGTCTCGTGGAACACGGCCAGGCCGCTTTCGTCCTCGACGCCGATGTAGCCGGGCCAGTCGCGCCAGTAGAAGAAGCCTTCATAGGCCAGGGCGGCGCCGTCCAGGGTCGAGTAATGGGTCCGGATGATCGCGCAGGATGCGCCGGTCGAGCCGTAGCCGGCGGCCGGCAGCCTGTCGAGGCTCAAGGTCCGGCGCCCGGCCTTGCTCAGCTCGTAGGCCGTCGCGGCGCCGATGATGCCGGCGCCGATGATGATCGCGTCGTAGGACTCCGCCATTTCGGATCGTGCCTCCCCGCCTCGATTCGGTCTTGATCTTGGCGGCCGAGGATAGACCCGAAGCTCGGGATTCAGATACCTGTTTTTTGAAGGATGGAGGGGCGGGACCAGCCCGCCCCTCCCCGGCACTTAGGAGTTGGATGGGGTTATGGCGGTGGCCACCATCTGGCCGTCTTTCTCCTCGTAGGTGATGACCACCGTGGTCCCGGGGGTCAGGCTCTCGGCCGAAACCCCCTGGGCCAGGACAAAGATCGTGCCGTCCTCCAGCATGATCCTGTTGCCGTCCATGGCGGCGAGCTTGCCGGTGACCTCGGCCGCGCTGGCCAAGCCGGCGACCCCAAGCATCGCAAGCGCCACGAAGGCTCCAATGACGTATCTCATGCCTTGGTCTCCTTAGTGTCTTGGTTCGCAAAACACCGCGGTTGCGCGCGGCGGACGACAGTCTCGCCCGGGCCGGCCGCAAGGCCGAGCGACAAACCGGAGGCAAAGGGATGAGGCCCGGCGGCCAAATTCGGGTGCGGGCGCCCTCCAAGGGCCCGAAGCGCAGCACAGATTCGTCATTCCAAACGCCCGAATCTGGTCACAGCAGGAGTGCCATACTTGTAATCGTGGATGGGAAGGGACGGCCGGCCGGTGCACCCCCTGGCCGGGACAGGTAAGTGCAACTCTTTGAGAGACGCCGAGTCCAAGGAGAGACCGTGGGAACCCTGACCGAACCAAGAGAACCGCTCGCCGGTTCCAGCTATACGACTCCATCCACCGCCCCGCCGAAAGAGAACAGCGTGACCGCTGAAAGAAAACGGATCCTCGTCGTCGAGGACGACGATTTCACCTCGCTGCTGATTCAGGAGCTGCTCGACTTCCATGGCTACAGCGTGCTGCGCGCCGCCGACGCGGTGGACGCCTACCGCCTCGCCAACGAGCTGCGGCCCGACCTGATCCTGATGGACATCCAGCTGAGCGACAGCTCCGGCCTGGAGGCGACGAAGTGGATCCGCGAGGTCGACGCGCTGCGGGACACGCCGATCGTCGCCGTGACCGCCTTCGCGATGCGCGAGGACCAGCGCCGGATTATGGAAAGCGGCTGCGATGCCTACATCGCCAAGCCCTTCCACACCGACTACTTCCTCGAGACGATCAGCCAGCTGGTCGGGGCCGAGCCGCAGGGCGAAGCCTAGCTCTCTTCTTCGGTGGCGGTCGCTCCCAACCGGGCCCAACCGGGCCCAATCGGGCAAGGCGGGGGCGACCGGCTTCCCTTCACTCTCTCGCCGACAGATATATCGTGGATATCCCAGGCCCCTCGGCTCTTGCCGGGCCGCGGTCGTCCGCTTGGGAGAGCCGCTAGAAGCTCAATCCGTCGCCGCCGGGCGCGGTTTTGCTGCCGGGGTCCCCGGTGCCGCGCCGCGCCGCGGGGGACGACAGGCACTTGCCTTCGTCGGTGACGGAGGTCAGGCGGCCGGCCGGGCTCGCGGTGTACATGATGTCCTTGTCGCAGCCCACGACCTTCATCCAGAGCCGGTAGGAGGTCCGTTGGTTCAGGCGTCCGAGCTTCCCCTTGGACAGCGAGGGGCCGACGGCCTCGTTGCCGACGATCGTGATCCTCTCGACCGCCTCGACCGGCACCTGGTGCCCCTCGGCATGCCCGACGGCATTGCGCATCGCGATGTCCTGGAACTCCACGTCGCTCAGCTTGAGGTCGCCGATCCGGTTGATCTCCACGTCGCTGAGGTCGCCGCGATAGGCGCTCCGAGGTACGCTCGGGTCGGAGGCGCAAGCGCCGAGGGCCAGCGAACCCAAGAGCGCCGCCGCCAGCGGCAACCTGGACTTGGAGTCCTTCCTACGCGGCATGGGTCCGGCCCTGCAGTGGTCCTGGGATCTGAATGGAAACCCGGCACGGCGCCGGTGACAACCCGGGTTCTTCGGCTCGCGCGAGAGAAAGAGAAGGCCCCGCCTCGATCGGGGGGTGGCGGGGCCTTCAGCAGGATAGCGCTCTTAAAGGCTCTTCCTTTGCACGGGTTGACGGTTACTACCCTAGCGGGAAGGCCGTGAGCGCGGCGTGACAAGGACGTGTGCGCTTTGGGTATGCGGCTTCCGTTTTTCTAGGAAAGTCGCTGCGTAACTTATTGATTTTGCGCAATTTACCAAACCGCCTCGCGGACGGCGAGCCTCTGGCTGTCGTCGCTGGCGCGCCCCGAAGCGGCTCTCAGATCGAGGCGGATCGGGGGTCTCGGGACTTCGGCCTGAAGGGGATTGCCTGAAGGGGATTGGTGGAGCCGAGGGGAGTCGAACCCCTGACCTTCGCATTGCGAACGCGACGCTCTCCCAACTGAGCTACGGCCCCACGCAGGTCTGGAATCGCCGGGCCCGCTTTCCGGGCTGCGGCGATGCGGGCGGATAATGAGAAGGCCCGGGGCCGCTGTCAAGCGCGGGCCGCAGGCCGTTCAAGAGCCTTGATCCGGAGCCGCCGGCCACGTATTCCACTGGCAGCCTGCCGAGCCCGAACCTTCAGGAAGCGCTATGATTATCCTCGATCCCCTGCTGATCATCCTGCTGTGGCTGATCCGGGCCTACATCTGGGTCATCATTATCGGCGTGATCCTCTCCTGGCTGATCGCCTTCCAGGTGGTGAACAGCCACAACCGCTTCGTCTTCCTGGTCCAGGACTTCACCAACCGCCTGACAGAGCCCGCGCTGCGGCCGATCCGGCGCTTTCTGCCCAACGTGGGCGGCATCGACATCTCGCCCATCATCCTGATCCTCGGCCTCTGGTTCCTGGAGATGGTCGTTGCCCGGTTCCACTTCTCGCTGCTCACGGCGGGTGCCGGCCTCTAGGGGCGCCCCTGGGGCGCCGGGCCTTGGCGTCGAGCGCGGCCTCGCCCTTCCGGCCCCTGGCCGAGGGCGTCCGGGTCGCCGTCCACCTGCAGCCCGGCGCCCGGCGCGAGGCCCTCGGCGGCCCGGTCGAGCTGGCCGACGGCGCGGTCCTGATCAAGGCCTGGGTTACCGCGCCGCCCGAGGGCGGCAAGGCCAACGCCCGCCTGCTCGCCCTGCTGGCCAAGGCCTGGAAGGTCCCGAAAGCTGCCCTGGAGGTCGCTTCCGGGTCCAAGGAGCGGCGCAAATCGATTCTCGTCCGCGGCGATCCGGACCTAGTCTTGGGCCAGCTCGAGGCCTGGCTGGCGGCCCAGGGGGTGGCGACCAAGGGGATGGCAGCCCGGAACGGCGTTTGATTGCGCCGCCGATCGACAACAGCGCAGGGGAGACCAAGACGTGGCGCAAGCAAGGATCATCGACGGCAAGGCCTTTGCCGAAGGCCTGCGGGACAGGATCGGGACCGCGGTCGGACAGCTGACGGCCGACCACGGCCTGGTTCCCGGCCTGGCGGTCGTCCTGGTGGGCGAGGGCCCGGCCAGCGCGGTCTACGTGCGCAACAAGGCCCGGCAGACCGCGGAGGCCGGCATGGCCTCCTTCAAGGAGGTGCTGCCGGCCAGCACCGGGCAGGCCGAGCTGCTGGACCTGATCGCGCGGCTCAATGCCGACCCCAAGGTCCACGGCATCCTGGTGCAGCTGCCCCTGCCGCCCCAGATCGATCCCGAGGCGGTGCTCGACGCCATCGACCCGGCCAAGGACGTCGACGGCTTCCACGTCATCAACGCCGGGCGGCTGGCGACCGGCGGCAGCGGCGCCCGGGCGCCCCTGGTGCCCTGCACGCCGCTGGGCTGCCAGATGCTGCTGCGCGATGCCCTGGGCGACCTGACCGGCCTCCACGCCGTGGTGGTCGGGCGCTCCAACATCGTCGGCAAGCCCATGGCGCAGCTGCTGCTGCAGGACAACTGCACCGTGACCGTCGCCCATTCGCGGACCCGGGACCTGCCGGCGGTCTGCCGCGGCGCCGACATCCTGATCGCCGCGGTCGGCCGTCCCGAGATGGTCGAGGGCGACTGGGTCAAGCCCGGCGCGACCGTCATCGACGTCGGCATCAACCGGATCGACAAGCCCGAGGGCGGCACCCGCCTGGTCGGCGACGTCGCCTTCGAGGCGGCCGCCGCGGTGGCCGGCGCGATCACCCCGGTGCCCGGCGGGGTCGGCCCCATGACCATCGCCTGCTTGCTGCGCAACAGCGTGACCGCCGCCTGCCGCCAGGCCGGCCTGCCCGCGCCGGAGATGTGAGGCGGGCAGCACGGGCCCCTCACCCGGCTTCGGCTAGATCAAACCCCGTTCAATCGGAATCGATTGAACGGGGATAATTTGATCTATTTCACATAGATAGAGCAGCTTATCCGCGTTCACGTGAACGCGGGCTGCTCTAGGGCTCGGCTTTCAGCCTCGCCAAGCCTGCGCATCCCTCTCCCGTGGGGAGAGGGAGGGGCCCGGCGCCGTCAGGCGCTGGGAGGGTGAGGGGGGCGCCAGTGTCGAGTCCACGCCACCGCAAGAATGCCCCCGGAGCAGTTCAGCGAAAGCGCTGCCAGTCGCCGCAGGTCAGGCGAAAGAAGTGCAGGCCCTCGACCCCGTAGGCTCGGCGCAGGCCCTGGAAGCTCATCCCGATCTTCGCGAGGACCCGCTTCGAGGCCTCGTTGCCGGGGTCGGTGACCGCGACGATCTCCTCCAGGCCGACCTCCCCGAAGCCGTAGTCGCAGAGACAGCGCGCGGCCTCGGTGGCGATGCCGCGGCCCCAGGCGCTCTTGACGAGGCGGTAGCCGACCTCGATGTCGTCGGACTCCGGCAGGGGCACAAGCATCCCGGCGCCGTGAAAGGCGCCGTCCTCGCGGCCTTCGACGGCCCAGATGCCGAGCGTCTTGTCCCGGTTCTCGGCGATCAGGGCCGCGGCCTTGCGGGTCTCCTCCTCTTCGCTGCCGACGGCGCGGACGTAGCGCATCACCTCGGGGTCCCGGTTCATCGCGGTCAGGGCCGGCAGGTCGTCGTCCCGGAATCCGCGCAGCCGCAGCCGCGGGGTCAGCAGTTCCTTCATCGCGCCGTCCCGTCTTCCTCCGCCCGGGCGCCCTCCTCGCGGGGCAACGCGAGCCGGATCACGCCCTTGACCGGCTTGTGCGGGTCAACCGGCTTGCCCTTGCGCAGGATCAGGATCTCGCCGCGGCGCGCCAGGTGCAGCGCCTGCTGGCGCACCGGGGCGAGGTAGCGCCGCCAGGCGTCGGCCGGGGCGCTGGCCTTGCCGAAGGCGGCCTGCATGGCGCGGGCGGCCTCGGTCGGGCAGATCGACTTGCCGGGCCCGCGCGCGGCCAGCAGGTCGAAGATCTGCTGCGCGATGGCGTCGGGCTTCTCGTTGTCGCTTGCCGGTTTCTCGGTCGCTCGTGTCTGGGGCGCTGGTGTCTGGGTCGCTGGTGTCTGGGTCGCTGGTGTCTGGGTCATGGGCGCTACTTATCACGGCCGGCCGCCAGGACGCTACGGTTCCGTACCGCGTCCGCTCGGCGCCGGAGCCTCTGGACGCCGGACCTGTCGGCGAGGATAATCCCGCAGCATGAACGCCGTGATTCCTACACCATGATTCCCAAACCATGATTCAAGGCCTCGACGATCTGCTCGCCGCGACCCTGGTCTTCGTTGCCGGGCACTTCCTCCTGTCCAGCCGGGTGCTGCGCCAGCCGCTGGCCGGCCGGCTCGGCGAGCCCGGCTTCCGCATCCTCTATTCGCTGATCGCCGGTGCCGCGCTCCTGTGGATGATCTTCGCCTATGGCGCCGCGCCGGTGGTTCCGCTCTGGGAGCCGCCGCTGGTGCTGCGCTGGCTGCCGCTGGTCCTCATGCCCTTCGCAGTCTTCCTGGTGCTGGCCGGCGTGACCACGCCCAACTCGACCATGGTCGGCGGCGAGCGCGTCGTCGACGGCGGGCCCGAGAACCAGACCCCCGGGATCGCCCGGATCACCCGGCATCCCTTCCTCTGGGGCGTGACGCTCTGGGCGCTCGGCCATCTGGCGGTCCGGGGCGACGGCGCCAGCATCATCCTCTTCGGCGGGATCCTGGTCCTGGCCCTGGGCGGCATGTGGCACATCGACCAGAAGCGCGAGGCCAGCCTGGGCGCCAACTGGGGGCCGATCCGCCTGACCACCAGCGTCATTCCCTTCGCCGCCCTGGCCTCGGGGCGCACGCAGATGGACTGGCGCGGCATCGGCTGGTGGCGCCCCCTGGCGGCCCTGGTCCTCTACGCCGCCCTGCTGCACTTCCACGCGCAACTCTTCGGCGTCAGCCCCCTGCCGGTCTAGCGGGGTTCAGGATGCCTTCGGATTGAACTTCAGGCTGGCCAGCAGGCGGTCGACCGGGCCGCTGAGCCGGTCGTGGTAGTGCACCGCCAGGGCGGCGAAGACGATGGCATAGAGGCGGTCGTCGTGTTTGGTCCAGGCGATCCGGCCCTTCATCTCCGCCCCGCCGTCCCGGCGAAAGCTGACGTCGCTCTGCTTCCCGGGCACGCCGCCGAAATCGAAGTCCCTGGCCGGTGAGACCTCGACGTCCTGCAGCCTGGAGGTCTCGAGCGTGGAGACGAAGAGCTGCCGGATCTCTGCGGCGTCCATCGAGGACTCGTAGCTCGGATAGGTCTTGATGCTCGCGAGATAGTCGAAGGGATGGAAGGGCAGACCGGGGAAGACCTTGGAGACCAGGTTCTGTCCGCTCTCGACCGGGCGAAAGAACAGCAGGTAGTCGATCGGCATCCCGTTGCTGGTCCAGGTCATCGCGGGGCCGTCATGGGCGTTGCCGTACTCGTTCTTTCTGTTCCAGGAGATCTGGGCGTCGACCTCGTAGATGCCGATGACGTCCTGGCGTTCCGGTTTCACCTCGGAGATCAGCGTCGCGCAGCCGGACAAGGAGATGCAAAGGCCGAGAAAGATGGAGAAGCGAAAGGCCATGATCAGATCTCACTCCCGAGATGGCGGCGGGTGAAGGCGCCGGCTATTGCGCCGGGAAGCCGGCAAGGAGGTCGTCCAGGATGTCCCGGGTGTCCTTCTCCCGGCGCAGGCTGCCGACGGTCGAGATCTGATGGCCGAACCACACCACGCGCCCCGTCGCCAGATGAACCAGGGAGGCAAAGCCGATCCGCCTCAGGAACGCTTTGTCCATCCCGAACCCGACGACGAGCTGCTGGGCGACGGCCCCCGCGATCCGCTCACCGGTGGCGTGGCTGTCGCTGATCTGGATGAAGAGGGCATAGTCGACCCCGTGGGCTCGGCCAAGCGGCCCGGTACCTTCACCGAGGGTCCACCGGGGATCTTGCCGTTTGGTCTGCAACACGCCGCCGCCCCCGAAATGCCCTGTCATGGCGGCGCCGACCGCGGCATGGACGGCCTTCAGGTCCTCGGTCAGCCGCCGTTGCTCGGGCGAGACCGTAGACTCGGACTCCCAGGCGATGGTCGCGCTCGAATTGGCGAGGAAGGCCTTGAGGGCGTCCGAAACCCGCTCGCGCGCGGTGGCGCTCCAGTCCTCGCGAAGCGCCATCGCCCCGCGGTCGTCGACCTGGTAGAGCTTGATCCGCGGCGTCAGGACGACGAGGCTGACGTCCTCGGGGTTGCTCGGCCAGTCCTCTCCGAGCGTCTGGGCGAAAGCCTCGCCGAAGCTGGTCGACAGGCAGAGGCAGATCGCGATCAGCGCCTGCAAGATTGCGCGGCGAATGGCCTTCGGCTCTCTCGCCAAAACGAGTCTTGGATTCATCTCCGGTTCAAAGCCGCTTCGTGATCGTGCCGGCTGTGACACGCTCGACAAGTACACTTAAGGGCTGCCGATTGTCAAAAAAGGGGCGCGCCGGCGAACCACGGCCCGCGGTCGGGGCGTTTCCGCAGACGCCGCCCGCCGTTCGGCCTTACCCCTTCTGCCGGTTCAGCAGGCGCAAGCGCAGGGCGTTGAGGCGGATGAAGCCCTGGGCGTCGCGCTGGTCGTAGACCGCGTCCTCCTCGAAGGTGACGTGCTCCTCCGAGTAGAGGCTGAGCGGCGAGCGGCGGCCCTGCACGATGACGTTGCCCTTGTAGAGCTTCAGCTGCACCGCGCCGGTCACCATCTTCTGGCTCTTGTCGATC
>JANQGU010000089.1 GCA_028282935.1 Kiloniellales bacterium | reverse complement strand
TCCAAGTTCGCCGGCTGGGGCGAGAACCGCTTCCGCGCCGCCGGCTTCCGCGCCGTGCCCAACTGCACCGTGCGCCGCTCGGCCTACATTGCGCCGGGCGTGATCCTCATGCCCTGCTTCGTCAACCTCGGCGCCCACGTCGGCGAGGGCACCATGGTCGACACCTGGGCGACCGTCGGCTCCTGCGCCCAGGTCGGGAAGAACTGCCACATCTCCGGCGGCGCCGGCCTCGGCGGCGTGCTGGAGCCCCTGCAGGCCGGTCCGGTCATCATCGAGGACAACTGCTTCGTCGGCGCCCGCTCCGAGGTCGTCGAGGGCGTCGTGGTCGAGGAGGGCTCAGTGCTCTCCATGGGCGTCTTCATCGGCGCCTCGACCAAGATCGTCGACCGCGGGACCGGCGAGGTCCACTACGGCCGGGTCCCGGCCTACTCCGTGGTCGTCCCCGGCAGCCTGCCCGGCAAGCCCCTGCCCGACGGCACGCCCGGCCCCAGCCTCTACTGCGCGGTCATCATCAAGCGGGTCGACGAGCGCACCCGCGCCAAGACCTCGATCAACGACCTGCTGCGGACCTGAGCGCCTTCGGCATGGCAGAGATCGACGTCGTCGAAGCCACGCAAGCGCTGATCCGCTGTCCCAGCGTGACCCCGCTCGAGGGCGGCGCGCTGGCGCTGCTGCAGTCCTGGCTGGAGCCGCTGGGCTTCGCCTGCCACCGGCTGACCTTCTCCGAGGACGGCACCGAGGACGTCGACAACCTCTACGCCCGCCTGGGGACGACCGGCCCCAACTTCTGCTACGCCGGGCACACCGACGTGGTCCCGGTCGGCGATCCCGCCGCCTGGCGCGTCGATCCCTTCGGCGCCGAGATCGTGGACGGCGTGCTCTACGGCCGCGGCGCGGTCGACATGAAGGGCGCCATCGCCGCCTACCTAGCCGCCCTTTCCGGCTTCCTCGAGGCACGCGGGCCGGACTTCGGCGGCTCGCTCTCCTTGCTGATCACCGGCGACGAGGAAGGCATCGCGATCAACGGCACCCGCAAGGTCCTGGCCTGGCTGGCCGATCGCGGCGAGAGCCTGGACCACTGCCTGGTCGGCGAGCCGACCAGCGACCGGCGCCTGGGCGACATGGTCAAGATCGGCCGCCGCGGCGCCATGAACGGCCGCCTGACGGTGCACGGCACCCAGGGCCATTCCGCCTACGCGCACCTGGCCGACAACCCGGTCCACCGCCTGATCCGCATGCTGAACGCCGTGACCGCCGAGCCCCTGGACGACGGCAGCGAATTCTTTCCGCCGACCAGCCTGCAGATCGTCTCGGTCGACGTCGGCAACCCGGCGACCAACGTCATCCCGGCCCAGGCGCGCGCGGTCTTCGACTGCCGCTTCAACGACAAGCACGCCAGCGCCGACATCGAGGCTTGGCTGCGCCAGCGCTTCGACGCCGAGGGCGCCCGCTACGACCTCGACATCCGGGTCTCGGGCGAGTCCTTCCTGACCCCGCCGGGACCGCTGAGCGCGCTCTGCGAGCGGGCGATCGCGGAGGTGCTGGACCTGGAGACCGAGCTCGGCACCACCGGCGGCACCTCCGACGCCCGCTTCATCAAGGACGCCTGCCCGGTCGCCGAGCTGGGCCTCAGGAACGCCACCGCCCACAAGGTCGACGAGCAGGTCGGCCTGGAGGAACTGCGGAAACTGTCCGAGGTCTACCGCGCCGTCCTCGAGGGGTACTTTCCATCCTGACTCCCAGCCTTTCCGAGACGGTCTCGGGCATCTACGGCGCCTGGCGCCTGGCCCGCGCCGATCCGGGCGGCCTGAGCTACCTGGACGCCAGCGACGAGGGCTTCTGGAAGTCCTTCTTCGCCGCCGTCGTCGTCCTGCCCGGGATCCTGATCGTGCTGGGCCTGCGCTACGCGACCTTCGGCCTGCAGGCCGATCCGCTTCGCGTCCTCGCCGTGGAGGCGATCGCCTACGTGATCTTCTGGGTCGCCTTTCCGCTGGCGATGTACCACCTGACCCAGGCCCTGGACCTCGGCGACCGCTACCGCCTGCACATAGTCGCCTACAACTGGGCGCAGGTGATCCAGATCGCCGTCCTGGTCCCGATCAACACGCTGCTCTTCGCCGCCGGCCTCGTCCAGACCACGCTCTACTCCTCGGTCTTCTTCGTCCTGCAGATCGTCATCCTGGTCTACGAAGGCTACATCGCGCACGTCGCCCTGAAGCTGCCGCGTCCGGGCGCCTTCGGCGTCGCCATGCTGAGCTTCCTGATCGTTTGCGTGCTGGACAGCTGCAGCTTCGCCCTGCAGAAGGCGGGCTAGGTCGTCTTGCACTCGGGTGGAAGCGGCACCGGCCCGCTCCCCCTCCCGACCGCCCCGATTGTACAATCCCATGGGCGGTCGGGAGGGGGAGCGGGCCGGTGCCGTCGCTTGGAAGAGCGCTCTACCGCCCCTTCCAGACCGGGTCGCGCTTCTCGGCGAAGGCGCGGGCGCCTTCCTCGTGGTCCTCGCTGTCGTAGAGCCGGTCGACGGTCGGGAACTGGCGCTTGGTGATGCGGTTCATGGCGTCCTGGAAGGTCGCGGCCTCGGCGGCGCGCGCGACCTCCTTGATCGCGGCGTAGACCAGGGGCGGGCCGCTGGCCAGCAGGCGGGCGCAGTCCCAGGTGCAGTCCATCAGCTCGGCGCCCGGCACGATCTCCTTGACCAGGCCCCAGCGCTGCGCCTCTTCCGCGCTCATCCAGCGCCCGGTCAGCAGCAGGTCCATGGCGACGTGGTAGGGCATGCGCTTGGGCAGCTTGCAGGTCGCGGCGTCGGCCAGGGTGCCGGCCCGGATCTCGGGCAGCGCGAAGGAGGCCTCCTCGCTCGCGAAGATCAGGTCGGCCGAGAGCGCCAGCTCGAAGCCGCCGCCGACCGCCATGCCGGCGACCGCGGCGATCACCGGCTTGTTGAGGTCGCGCAGCTCCTGCAGGCCGCCGAAGCCGCCGACCCCGTAGTCGCCGTCGACCGCGTCGCCTCCAGCCGCCGCCTTGAGGTCCCAGCCGGCGGAGAAGAAGCGCTCCCCGGCGCTGCGGAGGATCGCGACCCTGAGCTCGGGGTCGTCGCGGAAGGCCTTGAAGGTCTCGCCCAGGATCCGGCTGGTCGCCAGGTCGATGGCATTGGCCTTGGGCCGGTCCAGCGTGACCTCCAGGATGGCGCCGTCGCGGCGGGTCTTGATCACGTCAGTCATGGGTCTCCTCCCTGATCCGGACGAGGGCGTCGGCGGCGATGGCGCCCCGGCCCTCGGCGCAGACGATGACGGGGTTGAGGTCCAGCGCCTCCAGGTCGGCGGCCCGGTCCTCGGCGAAGCGGCCGAGCGCCGCCGCCATGGCGACCAGCGCCTCCAGGTCGGCCCGCGACCCGCCCCGGTAGCCGGCGAGCAGCGGCGCGATGCCGAGCCCGGCGATGGCGGCGCGGATCTCCGCCTCCCCGGCCGGCAACAGCAGGGTCCGGGTGTCGCGCAGCACCTCGGCGAGCACGCCGCCGGCGCCGAGGGTCAGCAGGAAGCCGAGCCCCGGCTCCCGCTGCAGGCCGAGGATCATCTCGACCACCCCGCCGTCGACCATGCGCTCGACCAGCAGGCCCCGCCCCAGGGGCAGCAGCGCCTCGGCCGCCCGCCGCACCGCCTCCGCGGAGCCAAGATCGAGCTGCAGCGCGCCGGCCTCGGTCTTGTGGTCCAGGCCCAGGGCCTTGACCGCGACCGGAAAGCCGAGCGCCTCGGCGGCGGCGACCGCCTCGTCAACTTCCGCCGCCGCGCGGCCGTCCGGCACCGCGATCCCGCCCTTCCTGAGGCAGGCCTTGGCGGCCGCCTCGTCCAGGGAGGTTGCCGGGCCCGCGCAGCCCGGCGCCGCCAGCAGCCCGGGGGCTTCCGGTCCCGACCAGGCCGCGCCGATGGCCGCCGCGGCCTCGGCCGCCGCCAAGGCCTCGGAGATACCGAGGAGCGGCGCGACGCCCTTCTCCACCAGAGCCCGTGCCAGGGCTTCGGGCAGGGTCTCCGGCAGGGTGGCGACCAGCGCGCCGCGGCCGCCAGCCGCTGCCAGGGCCGCCTCGAAGGCCCGCAGGGTCGGCCGCCAGCCGTCGAGGCCGCAGCGGTCGCCGCGCGGCAGGTCGAGCAGCAGCAGCGAGAGGTCGAAGCCGTCGCCGAGCAGCGCGGCGAAGGCGGCGGTCATGGCCGCCTCGTCGCCCCAGACGTAGGTGTGGTAGTCGAGCGGATTGGCGAGCGTCACCCGCGGCCCCAGGACCGCCCCGAGCCCGTCCTTCGCTCGCGCCGACAAGGGCCGGAAGCGCAGCCGCGACCCGAGCGCCGCGTCGGCGATCAGCGCCGCCTCGCCGCCGGAACAGCTCATCGAGGCGACGTCGAAGCCCGGCAGCGGGCCGTGGACGTGGAGCAGCTTCAGCGTCTCCAGGAAGCCGGGGAGGCTGTCCACCCGGGCGATCCCGAGGCGGCGCAACAGGGCCTCGGCGCCGGCGTCGGAGCCGGTGAGCGAGGCGGTGTGGGTCGCCGTCGCCAACCGCGCCGGCGCCGAGCGGCCGAGCTTCATGGCGACCACCGGCGTGCCGCGCCGCCGCGCCTTCGCCGCCACCTCCTGCAGCGCGGCGACGTCGTCGAAGCCCTCGATGTGGAGGCCCAGCGCCGTGACCCGGGGATCCTCCAGCAGCGCCGAGGCGATCTCCGAGACCCCGGTCTGGGCCTGGTTGCCGGCGGTCACCACGTAGGCCAGCGGCAGGCCGCGGCGCTGCATGGTCAGGGTGATCGCGATGTTCGAGGACTGGGTGACGATGGCGACGCCGCCGGCCTCCGGGTCGAGCCGGACCCCGCCCTGCTCGTCCGGCCAGAGCGCCACGCCTTCCAGGTAGTTGATCAGGCCGTAGCAGTTCGGGCCGAGCAGCGGCATGGCGCCGGCTGCCTCCAGCAATGCTGCCTGCAGCACCGCGCCCTCCCGCGACTCCGGGTTCTCCAAATCCTGGGCCGTCTCCCGAAAGCCCGAGGCGTAGCCGACCGCGCCGCCAGCGCCACGCGCGGCCAGGGCCGCCGCCACCTCGATCGTCTTGCGCCGCTCGACCCCGACGAAGGCGGCGTCCGGCGCCCCCGGCAGGGCGTCGACCGAGGCGAAGCAGGGGCGCCCGCCGATCTCCGCGCGCCGCGGGTTGACCGGCCAGATCTCGCCGGCGAAGCCCAGGCGGTCGCACTGGGTCACGACGCCCTCGGCCTCGCGGCCGCCGATCACCGCGATGCTCCGCGGGCGCAGCAGGCGCTCCAGGCGGCCGGCCAAGAACCTCAGCTCCCTAGCGGCCGCAGCAGGTCGCGGCTGATGATGTGCCGCTGGATCTCCGAGGTGCCGTCCCAGATCCGCTCGACCCGGGCGTCGCGCCAGAGCCGCTCCAGCGGCAGGTCGGCCATCAGGCCGAGGCCGCCGTGGATCTGGATCGCCTCGTCGGTGACCCGGGCCAGCATCTCGGAAGCGTAGAGCTTGGCCGAGGCGATCTCGCGGTTGGCCGGCAGGCCCCGGTCGAGGCGCCAGGCCGCGGCCAGGGTCAGCCAGTCGGCGGCGTCGATCTCGGTGATCATGTCGGCCAGCTTGAAGGACACGCCCTGGAAGCGGCCGATGGTCTGGCCGAACTGCCTGCGCTCGGCGGCGTAGCTCAAGGCGTGGTCGAAGGCGCGCCGGGCCCGGCCGACGCACATCGCCGCCACCGTCAGGCGGGTGCCGTAGAGCCATTCGTTCGCCAGCTCGAAGCCGCGGTGGACCTCGCCGAGGACCTGGCCGGAGGGCAGGCGGCAGTCGTCGAAGGCCAGGACGCAGTTGTGGTAGCCCCGGTGCGAGACCGAGTCGTAGCCCGGGCGGATCTCGAAGCCGGGCGTGCCGCGGTCGACCAGGAAGCAGGTGATCTTCTTCTTTGGCCCGCGCGGCGTCTCCTCCTCGCCGCTGGCGGCGAAGACGATGACGAAATCGGCGATGTCGGCGTGGCTGATGAAGTGCTTGCTGCCGTTCAGGACCCAGTCGCCGCCCTCGGGCCGGGCGTGGCACGTCATGCCGCGCAGGTCGGAGCCGGCGTCGGGCTCGGTCATGGCCAGGGCGTCGACCTTCTTGCCCTTGGCCGCCGGCAGCAGGTAGCGCTCCCGCTGCGCGGCGTCGCAGGCCATGAGGATGCCCGAGGGCCGGCCCCAGAAGACCGAGAGCGCCATGGAGGCCCGGCCCAGCTCCCGCTCCAGCAGGGTGAAGGTCAGGTGGTCCAGGCCGCCGCCGCCGACCTCGACCGGCAGGTTGGGCGCGTAGAAGCCGAGCGCCTTGACCTTGCGCGCGATCTCCGCGCCCAGCTCGCGCGGCACCTGGCCGCTGCGCTCGACCTCGGCCTCGTGGGGATAGAGCTCGGTCTCGACGAAGCGGCGCACGGTCTCGACGACCATCTCCTGCTCCGGGCTCAGCGCGAAGTCCATCAGGCGCCTCCCTCTTTCGTATCCCCGCGGCCCCGCAGCGCGGTCTCGTAGTCGCGCAGCAGGCGCCCGGCGCCCCAGCCGGCGCCGCCGTCCTGGTCCTTCAAGGCGCGCAGGATCGCCACCAGGTTGTCGTCGCGCAGGCGCTCCAGCTCTCGAACCGAATAGTCGCCCGACTGCTCGTCCGACTGGGCGGCGATGGTCTCGACCAGGTCCTCGCTCAGTTCGGGCACCTCGGTCAGCTTGCTCCAGGGCCACTGGAGGCAGGGGCCGAACTGGGCCAGGAAGTGCCGCATCCCGGCCTCGCCGCCGGCGATGCGGTAGGTCTCGAAGAGCCCCATCTGGGCCCAGCGCAGGCCGAAGCCGAAGCGGATGGCGTCGTCGACCTCCCCGGTCGTGGCAACGCCGTCGTGGATCAGCCAGAGGGCCTCGCGCCAGACCGCCTCCAGCAGGCGGTCGGCGACGAAGGCCTCGATCTCCTTGCGGACCCGCAGCGG
>JANQGU010000406.1 GCA_028282935.1 Kiloniellales bacterium | reverse complement strand
GAGGCCTTGTCGCGCGGCGAGCCCATCTCGCAGGTCGCGGCACGGCACGGCTATCGCAGCGCCAGCGCCTTCTCCTCGGCCTTCGGCAAGGTGATGGGGGTGCCGCCCTCCAAGGTGTCGGGCGAGCGCTGACCTTCGATCGGGGAAGGGAGATCACGGCGGCGGCGACCACCTAGAGCAGCTTATCCGCGTTCATTCGAACGCGGATAAGCTGCTCTAACCCTATGAAATAGATCAAACTGCGTTTAATTGAGTCCAATTAAACGCAGTTTGATCTAGTTTCGCCCCTCGGCGGCGTCCGCGAGAAAATCGAGGACCTTGCGCCAGGCATCCGCGCCGGCGCTGGCATCTGCCTTCGCGCTGCCGCCCTGATCGAGCAGGTAGCCATCAAAGCCCTGCACGGGGAGCTCGACCACACGCTGCGTCGTCGGGCCATAGGGCACCAGGATCGTATGTCCCGCCCCCTCGTACCTCAGGTGCCGGAAGGGAAAGGGATGACGATGCGACTCCAGGCGGCGCAGTGCGATGTCGGCCAGTGCCGACGACGGCCACATCCGATCGTCGCTTCCCGAGACCAGAAGAACCGGCCCCCGGATCTTCTCCACCGGGATCGTCGCGCGCTGGACCGAGCGCGCATCTTCGAGATGTGCCAGGTAGGCGGGAGTCCAGGCGACCGGGCGACCGGGCGCCTCCTGCCGGGGTGCCACGCTTGCACCGGGGTTGTCTTCCTGCAGATAGGGCAGCGCTCGCCCACGATAGGTCCAGGCCGCCCTCGGCCCCGCCTCTCCCGGCTCGGAAGGACCGAGCGCCCAGAAGAGGACGCCGCTGGGCACCCAGGCGATGACGGTATTGATCTCCGGGAAGGTCGCGCCCAGCAGGAGCGCGAGCTCGCCGCCGCGGGACGGCCCCCACACCGCCAGGAAGTGATCCCGCAACCAAGCTTGGCTTCGCAGCCAGCGGATCGCGTTCTCGAAGTACTCCAGGGGGACCTCGACGAGGCCGCGCGGCAGTCCCTCCGCGTTGAAGTAGCCCAGAGCCAAGGCGGCGTAGCCCTGCGAGGCGAGGATGGCGCCCCAGTACTCGTTGATCCCGCCGCCGCCGCCGCTGAGCGCGATCACGGCGGGGTGCGGGCCGGCGCCGGGCGGCAGGAACAAGGTGCCCACGACGCCGTCGCTTCGGATCTCCTGCCGTGTGACGCCGGGCCCGGCCACCTGGCGTTCGAGTGTTTTTTCGGCGCGCGTCCCATCGGGGCAGGTGGCTTCGAGGTGAACCAGGCGGGGCGTCATTATCGAGCCGGCGGGCGGGGCAAGCCGCTCGCCGGGCAGGCGCTCGGCAGACCAGAACAGCCCCATCGCGGAGACGCCGTCGTAGCTTCCCTTCACCGGCGCCTGGCGCGCGACCTCGACCCGGCCGCTTTCGTCACTCGTGAAGGTCGCCTGCGCCTGCCAGCGCGAGGCGTTGGGGAAGGTCTGGATCGCCGTGAGGGTCACCGCCTGCCGAGGGCGAAGGCCGCGAAGCTCGATGCGGATCTCTGCATCCACCAAGGCGATCGGCCGATCGACGACGATCATCGAAGTCTCCTCCCCTGACCGTGTGAAGCCCCGGCCTTCGTGACGCCTATCGGAGCTACCTGGAGAGCCGAAGGCAAGGCGGCTCTTTCGCCGGCTCCAGGATTCCCGGCGCGCGCCGCAGGGGCGCCGCCAAAGGGGACAGACCTCAGTCGAACAGCGAGTTGATCGAGTTTTCCAGGCGCTTGAAGAACTTCTGGACCTCGTTCCTGCGGCGCTGGGTGCTGCGCGGTGCCGGCTCGGACCAGGAGTGGGGCTCGGCGGCGGGGGCGGCGATGCGCTTGCGGGTCGCCGGCGGGGGCAGAAGGCCCTCGGCGTAGGCGCGCGAGGTGAAATCGCGCCAGATCTGGGCCGGCAGGGCGCCGCCGGTCACGTCCTGCATCGGCGCGGCGTCGTCGTTGCCGGTCCAGACCCCGACCACCAGGTTGGCGGTGTAGCCGATGAACCAGGCATCGCGGGACTCCTGGCTGGTGCCGGTCTTGCCCGCCGCCGGCCAGTCGAACTGTGCCGCCTTGCCGGTGCCCCACTCCACGGTGGCGCGCAGCATGCCGTCGATCGCCATGGCGTCGCGCTGCGCGATCACCGGCGTGCCGCTGTTCTGCTGCCGGCGGTAGAGCGAGCGACCGGAGGACTCCCGCATCTCCAGGATGCCCTGCGGCCGGACCGAGAAGCCGCGGTTCGGCAGGGTCGCGTAGGATCCGGTCAGCTCCAGCAGGCTGACTTCCGAGGTGCCGAGGGCGAGGCTGGGCGTGGCCTCCAGGCGGCTCGACAGGCCCAGCCGGCGGGCGGTCTTGACGACCTCCGGCCGGCCGACCGTCTCCGAGATCCGGACCGCCGCGGTGTTCAGCGAGCGGGCGAAGGCCTCCTCCAGGGTGACGGGCCCGTGGAAGCGGCCGTCGTAGTTGCGCGGCGACCAGCCCTCGACCGTGATCGGGGCGTCCTCTATGCGCGCCCGCGGCGACATGCCGCTCTCCAGCGCCGCCAGGTAGACGAAGAGCTTGAAGGCCGAGCCGGGCTGGCGCAGGGCCTGGGTCGCGCGGTTGAACTGGCTGGCGGCGTAGTCGCGGCCGCCGACCATGGCCAGCACCGCGCCGTCCGGGCTCATGGCGACCAGGGCCGCCTGGCCGACGTTGCGGGTCTCGCCCTCGGCCTCGAGCCGCTGGGCGACCACCGACTCGGCCAGGCGCTGCAGCGCCGGATCCAGGGTGGTGCGCACCACGACGTCGCCCGAGAGGCCGCCGAGCAGGTCGCGGGCCTCGCGCTCGACCCAGTTGGCGAAGTAGCCGGCGCCCGCCGGCGCCTCGGGCAGGACCGCCAGCTCCGCCGGTGCGTCGCGGGCCTCGCGGTAGCGGATGCCGTCGATGAAGCCGGCCGCCAGCATGGCCTCCAGGACCAGGCCGGCGCGGCGCTGGGCGCTCTCCAGGTCGCGGGTCGGCGCCAGTTGCGAGGGCGCCTTGACCAGGCCGGCCAGCATCGCCGCCTCGCCCAGGCTCAGCGCCTTGGCGGCCTTGCCGAAGTAGCGCCGGGCGGCGGCATCGACCCCGTAGGCACCGGCGCCGAAGTAGACCTTGTTGAGGTAGAGGGCGAGGATCTCGTTCTTGTCGAGGCGGCGCTCCAGCCAGAGCGCGAGCATCAGCTCCTGGATCTTGCGCTCGAAGGTGCGCTCCGGCGACAGGAAGATCAGCTTGGCCAGCTGCTGGGTGATGGTGCTGCCGCCCTGGCGGATCTCGCCGGCCAGGATGTTGGCCCAGGCGGCGCGCAGCAGGCCGCGGAGGTCGACGCCGCCGTGGTCGAAGTAGCGGCGGTCCTCGATCGCCACCACGGCGTTGATCAGGTCGGCCGGCAGATCGTCGATGGTCAGGCTGTCGCCCTCGAAGCGGCCGCGGCTGGCGAAGGTCTCGCCCTCGGCGGTCTTGAGCAGCAGGGAGAGGCCGCGCGGATCGCCGGCGAAGCTCTCCGGCAGGGGCAGGTTGAAGGCGTGGTAGCCGAGCAGCAGCAGGAGCGCGAGGGTGCCGCCGAGGCCGGCCAGGGCCAGGTCCTTGGCACCCGGGCGCCAGAAGCGGCGGGGCGGCCGGGGCGCGCTGCCGCCGTCGGCGGCGCCGTCCGCTTGGAAGCCCGCGTCCTCGCCGCCGGCGCGCCGCCGAGAGAGGCCGCGGCCGGCCGCCGCGAGCCGGCCGCCCAGGCGCCGGAAGGTCGCCCCAAGCTCCAGCGATCGGTAGAAGGCGGGCAGGCGCCGGAAGGTCGTCTCAAGCTCCAGCGATCGGTAGAACGCCGGCAGGCGCCGGAAGGTCGTCTCAAGCTCAAGGGAGCGGTAGAAGGCCGGCAGGCGCTCCAGGCGCAGCTTTTCGCCAAGGCCCTTGGCGAGGCCCCTGGCGCGGCCGGGGAGATCCAGCCGCCGCAACTGCTCCGGAACAGGCACCTTCCACACCCCCTGCAGCCCTGACCTGATGATGGGGCCCGGCAGGGCCCGGTTCAATGCGGCCCTAGAATCGGGCCCAAATCGGGCCGGAAGGAGGCAAAGAAACGGCCCCGCCCGCGGGTGGCGGCGGGCGGGGCCTTTCGGGTCAAGGCCGAGACGCAGGGCTCCGGCCTTGCCGAAGTGCGGCCTGGGCTAGAGGGCGCCCTCGATCACGAAGGCGACCGGGGTCACGCAGTCATTGCCGACGAGGTACTTCACCTCGGAGGCGCCGTTCCGCAACTCGACCTCGTGGGTGTGGGTGTCGGAGAGCTGGTTCAGCGGCCAGCCGTCGCTGCCGTCCCAGTCGCTGGCGCTGAGCGGCAGCGGGAAGGGCGCGTTGTCGGGGTCGAAGGGACCGGCGATCTGGTCGCCGTTGAAGAAGGTCCGCTCGTTCGCGAGGCTGGTGGTGTTGTTGCCGCCGCCACGCTGGCCATCGGCCCCGGCCAGGCTGAACAGCCCTGCGGAATCCGGCCCGATGCCCGGATGCGCGAAGAAGAAGGCCATGTCCTGGCCGATCGAGGTCGTGCCGCTGAGATCGTCGTAGATCGCCACGCCCCGCGGGTTCTCCGCGCTGCTGTAGATCACGACCAGCCAGGCACCTTCCAGCCGGCGGTCCTGGACCTCGGGGTTGCGCCAGGGATTCTGGCCCGTGGTCGAGGTCGCCTCGTTGAAGATGGGCACCACCAGGTAGTCCTGGTTCGGATCGACGCGCGGAATGAAGCGCGTAACGTCCGCCCGGTAGCTGTGGTTGCCGACCAGGCCCCAGCAGGGATCGACGTTGTCGGCGACCTTCTCGCCCCGGACGTTGTTGCCGTTGAACAGGATCGGCAAGGCGCGCGGGCCCTCGTCCCTCTCGTCAGAGAAGTTCCAGTAGAGCAGGGCCCTGAGCACCCGGCGCTGCTGCGGAACGCCCCTGAGGTGGATGGTCCCGGCGTTCCGGTTGCGCAGGGCGACGCCGTTGATGACGTGCTCGGCCTCCTTGAACTCGAAGGTCGGCTCGAGCTTGAGCTCGATGGCTTCCTGCAGCAGGAAGGCCTTCGCGTGATCGGTCACGAAGCCGCCTTCCTGGGCGGAGGCGGCCGTCGCCGTGGGCAGGGCCAGGGCGGCGGCGATCAAGGCGTGTCTGAATCGGTACATCTGTCACTCCTGAGTCTCTGTGGCTGCCGCCGGCCGGGTCGACCGGCGGCTCGGTACCCGGAACAAGGCGGAGTCCGGGCGTTGGCAGTCGTTTGCCGGATACCTTCCTAGGAGATCGGGAGGGGGTAGATTTTCTAACCTGAGTTGCTCTACCCAGGCCTTGTTGTGGCTCCTCTGTTAGCCGCTTTCGAGGGGGTGGAGCGTGCGGAATCCCACACGACTCAGGCGGATTCGATTAACATTGTGTAATGTTTGCCGGGCCTTCAGCGGCAATAGGACGGAATTCTGCGGTTTTCCGGATGGCCCGGGCAGGCTCGCCCGAGGCGCCCCCGAGGCCGCCGGGCCGACAGTGTCCCCGCAGGGCAATCATCTACCTATAAGGGAAATTCCCAGGGGTCACGGCGCCGCCGGCGCAGCCCCGGCGGCGCGGCGGAGGACGGTGGCTCAGCGGGCCGTCCGGCGGTTGTAGTCGACTTCGTCGCGCGACAGGTTGAAGGCCACGTAGACGACGTAGTCGGCACCGTTCTTGCCTTCGGCCAGCGGAATGATCTGGTCGATCTCGTCGATCAGCAGGATCTCGGTGCGGTTGCCGGGAAACTCCGCCGTCAGGTCGAACTCCTCGCGCGCCAGGATGTTCTGGTCACGGTCGGTGATGGCGACGATGTAGTTGAACCGGGCCTCGCGCGTGGTGTCCGCCGGCCCGCGCGTGGTCGCGAAGAGCAGCCGCAGATAGGTCTCGACCTTGTTGTCGTCGTACTCGCAGCTCAGGTCGGCGTTCCGGATCGTCGTCTCGAAGAGAACGTCGGTCAGGTCCCGTCCGCTGCCCTCGAAACGGGTCAGCCGGCCGGCGTCCTTGGCCAGGACCACGACCGGACAGGGCGGCGGCGCCGCTTCCTCGCTGGCGCAGGCGGAGAGCAGGCCGGCGACGGCGAGCACGGCGAGGAGAAGGCACCGGCCGGGAGTCCGGAATCGTCTGTCTGAGGTCATCGCGGGTGGCTTGCCGATTCGCAGGTTAAAGATCGGAGTGGGTGCCGTCGCAGAAAGGCTGGCCCTTGGTCGCCTTGCAGCCGCAGAGCCAGACCTCCTTGGTCTCCTCGGCGGTGAAGACCAGGGGCACGATCCCGGTCCCCTTGTGGCTCCCGTCGCAGAAGGGCTGCTTGGCGCTGCGCCCGCAGACGCACCAGGCATATTTCTTGCCGACCTCGAGCTGGGCCTGATAGGGCGCCTTCTGCGCCGGAATCGGTTCTGTCATCCTCCCCTTCCTTCTGAGGCGTGACTATATTAGTGTCCGGGCGGATTCTGCGGCACGGGCGCAGGCACTCTAGGCAAGGCCCGGGTCGAACACAAGAGCCCCAAGGCTGCGGGCAAACCGAGGAAGATCATGGACAAACAGCCGCTTACCATCCTTCTCGCCAACCCGCGTGGCTTCTGCGCCGGGGTCGAGCGCGCCATCGAGATCGTCGAGCAGGCGATCCTGAAGTTCGGCGCGCCGGTCTACGTGCGCCACGAGATCGTCCACAACCGCTACGTCGTGGAGGCCCTGGAGGCCAAGGGCGCGATCTTCGTCGAGGAACTGGACGAGGTGCCGGACGACGTGCCGGTGATCTTCTCGGCCCACGGCGTGCCCAAGTGCATCCCGGCCGAGGCCGAGCGGCGCAACCTCTTCTACGTCGACGCCACCTGCCCCCTGGTCAGCAAGGTGCACCGCGAGGCCGAGCGGCACCATAAGGTCGGCCACCACATCGTCCTGATCGGCCATGCCGGCCATCCGGAGGTCATCGGCACCATGGGCCAGCTGCCGACCGGCTCGATCACCCTGGTCGAGAGCCCGCAGGACGCCGAGGTGGTGGAGGTGCCCGACCCCGAGAACCTGGCCTACATCACCCAGACCACCCTGTCGGTCGACGACACCGCCGAGGTGATCGAGGTGCTGCGCCGGCGCTTCCCGAAGATCTGCGAGCCGAAGAAAGAGGACATCTGCTACGCCACGACCAACCGGCAGCAGGCGGTCAAGGCGATCGCCGAGGACTGCGACGCCCTGCTGGTGGTCGGCGCCCCCAACTCCTCGAATTCGGCGCGCCTGGTCGAGGTCGCCACCAAGGCCGGCTGCTCCTACGCCGCCCTGGTCCAGCGGGCCGAGGACATCGACTGGTCGCAGCTCGAGGGCATCAAGCGCCTGGGCATCACGGCCGGGGCCTCGGCGCCCGAGATCCTGGTCGAGGAGGTGGTCGGCGAATGCCGCGCCCGCTTCGAGGTGTCGATCCAGGAGATCACGGTCACCCGCGAGCACGTGCAGTTCAAGCTGCCCCGGGTCCTGACCGGGGCTTCCAGCCAGCGCGGAGCGGCCTGACGCCCGCGATTCGATTACCCGGACCTGAATGGCCGTCTACACCGAAGTCTCCGACGAGGACCTCAAGGCTTTCCTGGCGGCCTACGACCTGGGCGAGGTGACCGCCTTCAAGGGGATCGCCGAAGGCGTCGAGAACTCCAACTACCTGCTCCAGACCACCGGCGGCAGCTTCATCCTGACCCTCTACGAGAAGCGGGTCGCGCCCGAGGACCTGCCCTACTTCCTCGGCCTGATGGAGCATCTGGCGGCCAGGGGCATCAACTGCCCGACCCCGGTGCCGGCCGGCGACGGCAAGGCCCTGCGCGAGCTCTGCGGCCGGCCGGCGGCGCTGATCTCCTTCCTCGAGGGCCTCTGGCCGAAGCGGGTCCAGCCCTATCACTGCCGCGAGCTGGGCGCCGCCCTGGCCCGGCTGCACTTGGCCGGCGCCGACTTCCCGGGGCGGCGGGCCAACAACCTGTCCCTGCCCGGCTGGCGCCCGCTGCTCGACCGATGCCGGGCGCGGGCCCACGAGGTCCAGGCCGGCCTGGCCGAAGACCTTGAGCGCGAGCTTTCGGCCCTGGAGGCCGACTGGCCGGCCGGGCTGCCCGAGGGGGTGATCCACGCCGACCTCTTTCCCGACAACGTCTTCTTCCTCGGCGAGACGCTCACCGGCCTGATCGACTTCTACTTCGCCTGCAACGACTTCTTCGCCTACGACCTGGCGGTCTGCCTCAACGCCTGGTGCTTCGAGCCCGACACCGCCTTCAACGTCACCAAGGCGCGCTTCATGCTGCAGGCCTACCGCCGGGTCCGGCCTTTCTCGGAGGCCGAGCTGGAGGCCCTGCCCCTGCTCGCCCGCGGCAGCGCCCTGCGCTTCCTGTTGACCCGGCTCTACGACTGGCTGAACCATCCCGAGGGCGCCCTGGTGGCGCCGAAGGATCCGCTGGAGTACTGGCGCAAGCTGCGCTTCCACCAGGAGGTCCGCGGCCCCGGCGCCTACGGGCTGGACTGACGGGATGTCTCCAGCTATCTCCGCTTCTCCTCTGTCATCCCCGGACTTGATCCGGGGATCCATGATGCCGCTGTGTGCCCGGCCTCTGCCATGGATGCCGCGGGCTTTGCCTCCGGCAAAGACCCTGGGATCAAGTCCGGGCATGACATCGAGAGAGATGGTCGACGGAGCAGCCTCCCCAACCTCTGCAACGCCTCACTAGAGGAGACCCCTATCGTGTCGAACGATGTCGTCGAGATCTTCACCGATGGCGCCTGCAGCGGAAATCCGGGGCCGGGCGGCTGGGGCGCCATCCTGCGCTTCCGCGGCGAGCAGAAGGAGCTGGCCGGCGGCGAGCGCGCGACCACCAACAACCGCATGGAGCTGATGGCCGCCATCGCCGCCCTGGAGGCGCTGAAACGCCCCTCCCGGGTCGAGATCACCACCGACAGCACCTACGTGAAGGACGGCATCACGCGCTGGATCCACGGCTGGAAGAAGAACGGCTGGAAGACCTCGGCCAAGAAGCCGGTCAAGAACCAGGACCTCTGGCAGAGGCTGGACCAGGCCCTGGCCGCGCACCAGGTCGAATGGCACTGGGTCCGCGGCCACGACGGCCATCCGGAGAACGAGCGGGCCGACGCCCTGGCCCGCCAGGCCGCCGCGCGGCAGATGATGTCCTAAGGCAGGACCGGGCGGCGTTGATCTTCCGCCACAGCCGTTGACTTGGGGCACGGCTGGGCGCCTCGGGTTTCCTGACAGCCTTTGTCAGGAGGCGCCGAAACCGCGGCCGGCATCGACGCGCCGGGATGCCCTTGGCAACTGGCCTCCCTTCGGCTGCACCTGGCTTCGGCCTCGATCACCTGGACCTGAAGCCGCTCCGTTTCGCCGCCGCGTGCCGCGTCGACAGCGTTTTCCGAAGTCAACAAAGCCTTCAAAACGCTCACTTTGCGGGAAAGGAGCACGGCTATTCAAGCCACCCGGCTTGGCCTAGCATCCCCGGCCATCGACCCGCGGCCGGAGGAAGATCACCGCGCCAAGGGACCCAAGCAACCACGGATCGCCTGGGAAAGCACACATGACGAAATCCTCCACCTCCCCTTCTGCCGCAGGTCCGCTCCCCGCCGGCGCCGAGCGCGCGCCCCTGATGGCGCGCTTCACCGACCTGCGCAGAGGCAGCGAGGCGCTGACCGCCGGGCTGACGCCGGAAGACCAGGTGGTCCAGTCGATGCCGGACGCCAGCCCCGCCAAGTGGCACCTGGCGCATACCACCTGGTTCTTCGAAGAGTTCATCCTGACCAAGTTCGCGCCCGGCTACCGGGCCTTCGATCCCGACTACTTCTTCCTCTTCAACTCCTACTACGAGGGCGCCGGGCCCCGTCACGCCCGGCCGCGGCGCGGCATGCTGACCCGGCCCTCGGTGGCCGAGGTCGCGCTCTACCGCGACCACGTCACCGCCGCCGTCGAGAAGCTGGCCGCGAAGGCGAGCGCGAAGGACTGGCGGTCGATCGCGCCCCTGATCGAGCTCGGCATCAACCACGAGCAGCAGCATCAGGAGCTCCTGCTGACCGACCTGCTGCACGCCTTCTCCTGCAATCCCCTGAAGCCGGCCTACCGGCCCTACCGACCGGCGGCGGTCGGCCGTGCTGAGGCGCCGGCCTGGATCGGCTTCGACGGCGGCCTGCGCGAGATCGGCAACGACGGCGAGGCCTTCATCTTCGACAACGAAGGCCCGCGCCACCAGGTCCTGCTGCGGCCCTTTCGCCTGGCCTCGCGCCTGGTCACCAACGCCGAGTGGCAGGCCTTCATCGAGGCCGGCGGCTACCGGACGCCGACCCTCTGGCTGTCGGACGGCTGGGCCACGGTGCAGAAGGAGGGCTGGGAAGCGCCGGGCTACTGGGAGCGGCGCGACGGCGCCTGGCAGTCCATGACCCTGGCCGGCCTGCGTCCGGTCGAGGCCGAGGCGCCGGTCTGCCACGTCAGCTTCTACGAGGCCGAGGCCTTCGCCCGCTGGGCCGGCAAGCGCCTGCCGAGCGAGGCCGAGTGGGAGGTCGCCGCCGCCGGGCTGCCGGTCGAGGGCAACCTCGGCGGCTCGGACCTGCTGCGGCCGCTGCCGGCCGGGGACGGAGACGGCCTGCAGCAGATCTACGGCGATCTCTGGGAGTGGACCCAGAGTCCCTACGCGCCCTATCCGGGCTACCGGCCGCCGGAAGGCACGGTCGGCGAATACAACGGCAAGTTCATGTGCAACCAGTTCGTCCTGCGCGGCGGCTCCTGCGTGACGCCCGAAGGGCACGTCCGGGCCAGCTACCGCAACTTCTT
>JANQGU010000315.1 GCA_028282935.1 Kiloniellales bacterium | reverse complement strand
CTGGGGTTGGTGAATGCGCTGGTGCCCGAGGACAATCATCGGGCCGAGGCCGGGATCGCCTACGGCCCGGAGGCGCGGCACCGGCTCGACGTCTACCGGCCGCCGGCGGGGACGGTCTCCAAGGGCACCCTGATCTTCTTCTACGGCGGCAGCTGGAAGCGGGGGGCGCGGCAGGGCTACCGCTTCGTCGGCGAGGCCTTCGCCGCGCGCGGCTACACCACGGTGATCCCCGACTACCGGCTCTATCCCGAGGTCCGCTTCCCCGGCTTCGTCGAGGACGCCGCCCGGGCGGTGGCCTGGGTGCGCGGCAACCTGGACGGCGCAGAGTCGCGGCGGCTGGTCCTTATGGGCCACTCGGCCGGGGCGCAGATCGCCGCCCTGCTCGCGCTCGACCCGCGCTACCTGGCGGCTGAGGGCCTGCCGGCCGGCGCGGTCGACGGCTGGGTCGGCCTGGCCGGGCCCTACGTCTTCGAGCCGCTGAAGTACCGCGGCATCCGGCCGATCTTCGAGGGCGAGGTCCCGGCCGAGCGGGCGCGGGCGATCAACTTCGCCAGAGCCGACGCGCCGCCCAGCCTGCTGATCCACGGCCTGGACGACACCACGGTCCAGCCCCGCAACTCGGACGAGCTGGCGGCCCGGCTGAAGGAACTGGGCGCCGAGGCCCGCTACCTCCCCTTGGAGCAGATCGGCCACATCTGGATCCTGCTCGCCCTGGCATCGCCCTTCGATGGCCACGCCCCGGTGGTCGAGTCGACCCTGCGCTTCATCGAGGGGCTGCCCGACCATGGTGCCTGAGCCGGCGGCTGCGGCCTTGACGGTCTTCTACGATGGCGCCTGCCCGCTCTGCCGGCGCGAGATCGCCTTCTATCGCCGCCGCCGCGGGGCGGCGCGCATCCGCTGGCTGGACATCAGCCGGGCGCCGGAGGGCGAGGTCGCGCCGGGTCTTTCCCGCTGCGCCGCCCTGGCGCGCTTCCACGTCCTCTTGCCGGACGGGCGGCGGCTGTCCGGCGGCCCGGCCTTCGCGGCCGTCTGGCGGGCCCTGCCGGCCTTCCGGCCCCTGGGCTGGGCCTTCGGCTTCAGGGCCACGGGCTGGCTCGCCGACCGCGCCTACGAAGGCTTTCTGCGGCTGCGCCCCCGGTTGCAGCGGCGTCTTGCCGGGCCCGAGGAGGCGGACCGTGACGGCCTGCCGTCCTGGCTGCGGGCCGAGCTGCGCTCCGACCATGCCGGCGAGACCGGCGCGGTCTGGATCTACAAGGGGATGGCCGCCGCGACCCGCGATGCCGAGGTGAGGGCCTTCGCGTCCCGGCATCTGGCGACCGAAAGGGACCACCTGCGGGCCTTGAACGAGGTCCTGCCGCCGCGGGCGCGCAGCCGCCTGCTGCCGCTGTGGCGGCTGGCCGGCTGGCTGACCGGCGCCCTGCCGGCGCTCCTCGGGCCAGGTGCGGTCTACCTGACGGTGGACGCGGTCGAGACCTTCGTCGACCGCCACTACAGCGCCCAGATCGACGCGCTCGAAACCAGTGGAGAGCATCAGGCGCTGTTGGCCCTGCTGATACGCTGCCGCGACGACGAGCTCGAGCATCGCGACGAGGCCCGGCATCACCACGGCGGCGACGCGGGCCCGCTGGGCCGCCTTTGGGCGGCCCTGGTCGGCGGTGGCTCGGCGGCAGCGGTTGCCCTGGCGCGGCGGATCTGAGGGATGATCGCCCTCGCCGAAACCCCGCGCCTCGCCTGGTTGCCGAGCCGGGCCGAGGGGCTGCGGCGGCTCGAGGCCTTCCTTCCGAGCGCCGGCCGCCGTTACGCCGAGACGCGCAACTACGACCAGGGGCCCGAGGCGCATGACAACGTCTCGACCCTGTCGCCCTGGATCCGGCACCGCCTGATCACGGAGGCCGAGGTCGTCCGCGCGGTGCGCGGCCGGCACAGCTTCCGCGCGGCGGAGAAGTTCATCCAGGAAGTCTGCTGGCGGACCTACTGGAAAGGCTGGCTGGAGATGCGGCCGGCGGTCTGGGCGGCTTATCGCGGGGAGGTGCTGGCCGGCCTCGCCGCCCTGGACGAGGACGCGGCGCTTCGCCGGCGCTGGTCGGCGGCGGTCGAGGGACGGACCGGCATCGCCTGCTTCGACGCTTGGGCGGCCGAGCTGGTGACGACCGGCTACCTCCACAACCATGCCCGGATGTGGTTCGCCAGCATCTGGATCTTCACGCTGAGGCTGCCCTGGGCGCTCGGCGCCGACTTCTTCCTGCGCCACCTGATGGACGGAGATCCCGCGTCCAACACGCTGTCCTGGCGCTGGGTGGCGGGCCTGCACACACGGGGCAAGACCTACCTGGCGCGGCCGGGCAACATCGCGACCTACACGCGGGGGCGCTTTCGTCCGGGCGCCGAGCTCTCCGAACGCGCTCCGGCTTTGTCGGAGCCGCTCCACCCCGCGCCGGCGCCCCTGCCGCCCGCGTTGTCGCGCCCGCCCGCCGAACCCTTCGCGCTGCTGATCACCGAAGAGGACCTGTCGATCGAGGATCTGAGCCTGCAGGGCTGCCGCGTGCTCGGCATCGCCGGTGCGGTCTGCACGGCCGCGCGTTCGCCCTTGGGCGCGGGCGCGCTTGCCGTGAGCTTTGCGCGCGGCGCGCTGCAGGACGCCCTCGCTCGAAGCGGGCGGGACCTCGGCTTGGCCCCGGTTCCGCTCGCCGAGGGCCTGGCGGCGGAGGAAGTCGCGGTCTGGGCCCGGGGCCTCGGCGTCGGCCGGGTGGTTACGCCCTATGCCCCGGTCGGCCCGGTGCAGGAGAAGCTGGAGGCGATCGAGGTCGCGCTGCGGATCGAAGGGATCGCGCTGCTGCGCCTGCGCCGCCGCTGGGACGAGGCCTTCTGGCCGCACGCGACCAAGGGCTTCTTCGGCTTGAAGCGTCAGATCCCGGCCGTCTTCGCGCAGCTCGGCCTGGACTGACGGCCCTTCGTGCGGTCAGAAGGGGATCCGCTGGCCGTCCCAGGCGTAGAGCTGGCCGCTGCCGTCCGGGCCCAGGCCGTCCAGCACGCCCAGAAGCTGCCGCGCCGCCTGCGCCGGCGAGAAGAGCTTGCCCTCCGGGACGCCGCCCTGGAAGGGCGCGGACAGCGCGGTGTCGACGGTGCCGGGGTGCAGGGCGACGCAGAGCGCGTCCGGATTGCGCCGGGCCAGCTCGATGGAGAGGCTCCGCACCAGCATGTTGGCGGCGGCCTTGGAGGCGCGATAGGCGTACCAGCCGCCCAGCTGGTTGTCGCTGATGCTGCCGACCCTCGCGGTCAAGACCGCGAAGGCCGACTTGCGGCCGCGGTCGAGGCGCGGCAGGACGTGCTTGGCGACCAGCGCCGGCCCGATGGCGTTGACCCGGTAGGCCCGCGCCAGGGCCTCGGCCTCCAGCGTCCGCCAGGTCTTCTCCGGCTGCAGGCCGGCGCCGTCGTGGAGCAGGCCGCTGGCGACGATCACCAGGTGCAGCGGTCCCAGGGTCGACTCCGCCGCCTCGGCCGCCGCGGCGATGCTGGCTTCGTCTTCCAGGTCGAGGCGCTGCCAAGCGGCGCGCGGATGTGACAGGCCCGGATCTCGGCGGGCACAGGCCAGCAGGCCGCCCAGCGCCGGGTCCTCGAGCAGGGCCTCGGCGAAGGCGCGGCCCAGGCCGCCCGAAGCCCCGATCACCATGGCGTTGAAGCGGTCCCCGAAGGACCTCATTCGACGATCTCGGCCGCCAGCGCCTCGCGCAGCAGGCCGAGCCAGAGCGCGACCCGCTCCCGGTTCACGCCGAAGTCGCTGTAGCCGTAGTTCGACCGGCTGTAGAGGATCACCGAGGCGCCCTGCGGCAGGGCGACGGGCTGGGCCCAGATGGTGTCCGGGAAGCGGAAGAGCGCCGAGCGCTGGACGTAGATCGCCTGGGCCGGGTCCGGCACCTCGGCCGCCAGCTCGACCCTGGGCTGCTCTTCGACCGCCCGGCGCAGCGCCTGCATCACCGCCTCTGGCGCCGCCGCGAAGACCGGCGTCTCGAAGTCGGCCTCAGCCTTGCAGGCCCCGGGTGGGCAGGCGAGGGCGTCGTTGGGACTGTCTGCGCGTTCCAGCTCGCGCAGGTCCTGCGGCTCCGTGTTGGCGGCGCAGCCGCCGACGAGAAGGCCGACGGCGAAAACAAGTCCGATCGTAAGCGGCGCCAGGCCGCGACGTCTTGGCATTGGACGTTGCGTCCCTCCCACGCTCAGCCGCCGGAGCTGGCCGGGTTGCCGATCACGGCGAGGAACTCGCGCCGGGTCATGGCGTCGTCGCGAAAGGCGCCCAGCATGCGGCTGGTGACCATGGTGACCCCGGCCTTGTGGACGCCCCGCGTAGTCATGCACTGGTGGCTGGCCTCGATCACCACGGCGACGCCGCGCGGCTGCAGCACCTCCTCGATGGCCTTGGCGATCTGGGCGGTCATCTTCTCCTGGATCTGCAGCCGCTTGGCGTAGGCCTCGACCACGCGCGCCAGCTTGGAGATGCCGACCACGCGCGTCTCCGGCAGGTAGCCGACGTGCGCCTTGCCGATGATCGGCACCAGGTGGTGCTCGCAGTGGCTCTCGAAGGGGATGTCCTTGAGGACGACCATCTCGTCGTAGCCGTCGGTCTCCTCGAAGGTGCGGCGCAGGATCGCCTCGGGGTCCTGATCGTAGCCGCGGAAGAACTCCTCGTAGGCGCGGACCACGCGGGCCGGAGTGTCGAGCAGGCCCTCGCGCTCGGGGTCGTCGCCCGCCCAGCGCAGCAGGGTGCGGACCGCGGCCTCCGCCTCGGCCCGCTCGGGCCGGCCGGCGCTCGAAAGCGCGTCCGTCTTTTCCGCCTCGACCCGTGTCGGCGCATTCATCGTTGGTTCTCCCCAAGTGTCCATCTTGACCAGCGCCCGGTGCATCGGGTCCAAGGCGGCCGTCTCCCTCCAGGGCGATGACGCCCGACCGAAAGCCGCGCGATCGTAGCACGAGTTCTCTACGCGGCCCCACTGTCGCCGGATCTTCCGCCGCTGGCGAGAATCGCCTCGACGATCTCCTGCACGGCCAGGGCGTCGCGGAAGCTCGGCATGGTGTTGGGCGCGCCGGCCAGGAAGGCGCGGAAGTTGTCGAGCATGCGCCGGTAGCCGTCCTGGCGGGGCTCCGCGAGCTCGGTCAGCTCGTCCCGCCAGTCGCCGCCGTCGCTCGACTTGAGCCGGTTCCAGTCCCACAGCCGGTAGCTGCGCTCGCGGCCCCGGACCGTGATCTCGACCTGGTCGGGCCCGACGCCGCCCGAGCCGCCGGCGGCCGAGACCGGCACCCCGCCGCAGTCGAGCAGGGCGGTGAAGTGGGTCTCGCAGAGCCTGGGGTCGGCGGGGAAGCGGACGGCGGCGTCACGCAAGGCCACGGGTCCGAAGAGCCGCCGGAGCAGGTAGACGAAGTGCGAGAAGACTTCGCGGACGTAGCCGCCCTCGGCGCGCTCGGCCAGCCAGGTCGCCTCGGCCTGCCAGTCGCGCGGCCAGCGCGCGAAGTGGAGCCGGATGTCGACCCCGGCGATCTCGCCCAGCTTCCCGGCCTTGACCTCGCGGTCGATCAGGTTGGCCGCCTGGCCGTCCGCGAAGGGGAAGTTGATCGCGTTCCGGGCGCCGGCCGCCTCGACCGCGTCGACCAGGGCGCGGCTCTCCGCGACATCGACGCCCAGCGGCTTCTCGCACCAGATAGCCTTTCCGGCCGCCAGGGCGGCCTGGGCGTGCTCTTTGTGCGCGGCCGGCGGGCAGGCGATGTAGACCACCTCGGTTTCGGGCGCCGCGACGATCGCGGCCGGGTCCTCGGCCAGGGGCAGGTCCGGGAAGGCCGCCGTGGTCCTCTCCCGTGCTCCGGCGCCGGGGTCCCAGCCGCCGACCAGGGTGAAGCCGCCGTGGGCGGTCATGTTGGTCAGCATCCGGTGGCCCATGATGCCGAGGCCGATGAAGGCGACGCCCGGTTTCATCGCGTGTCTCTCCGATCCTCATTTCCGACCGGGGGATCCTGGCCAGGGGTGGGGCCATTCCGCAAGCCGCAACTTCATGCCGAGGATACGGCTCTCTCAGGGGATCCTTCGGAATCGCGCCCTACTCACCGGCGCGGATCTGGGTCCAGGCGGGGCGCCGGCGCGGGGCCGGCGTTCTGGTCGCTACCGGCAGGTGCCCCATGGCCTCGAACCAGGCGATGGCGTCGCGCAGTGAGGCCCGAACCGGACGCGGCTTCAGGCCCAGCTCCCGCATCGCCTTGGTGTTGTCGAAGGTCATCGGTGCCCGGGCGAGGCGGACGCCGGTCAGCGGCGCGATCGGCGGCCGCCCGGTCACGCCCCTCGAGAGCGCCTCCTCGGCCAGGGCCGCGGCATAGGCCAGCCAGTAGGGTATCCGCCATCGCGGCATGGGACGGCCGGTGAGATCGGCGAGCAGCGAAAGGACCTCGCTCAGGTGCAGGTTCTCCCCGCCCAGGATGTAGCGCTCGCCGACGCGGCCGTGCTCGGCGGCCAGGATGTGCCCCAGGGCAACGTCCCGGACGTCGATCATGTTGAAGGCGCTGTCCAGATAGGCCGGGAAGCGGCCCCGCAGGTAGCCGAGCAGCATGCGGCTCGGCGGCGTCAGGAGCCGGTCGCCCGGGCCGACCGGCAGGGTCGGATTGACGATGACGACGGGCAGGCCGGCCTTGGCCGCGTTCCCGGCCAGCCGCTCGGCCAGGAACTTGGACCGGCAATAGGGGCCGGGCATGTCGGCGAGCGTGGCGCGGACGCGCTCGTCGCTCGGGCCATCGCCCTCGTGCGACGCCAGACCGCGCAGGATGGATTCCGTGGAGGTGTAGACGAAGCGCTCGACCTCGGCCCGGAGCGCGGCGTCCAGGACGACCTGCGTGCCCTCGGTGTTGGTCTCGCGAAAGGCGGAGCGGCGGGCCGACCAGAGGTTGGGGTTGGCCGCCAGGTGGTAGACCCGGTCGACGCCCTTCATGGCTTCCGCGACCCGGTCCGGATCCAGGATCGAGCCCCGCAGGACCTCGACCTCCGCCCCCAGGTCCACGGGGTCCAGGTCGAGCACCCTGACCTTCTCGCCGCGGTCGGACAGCAACCGAACCAGGTGCTGGCCGATGAATCCGCAACCTCCTGTAACAAGTACGTGTCTTCCTGACATCACGAAGACACAAATAGGCAAGGCGGCCGCCGAAGAAATCGCCCCTTTTAGGTATGGCCGGAGAAAATCCGCATTCTCGCGAGGGTCTTATCCGGTCGAAGGGAGGCGCAAGGCGGGTCCCTTCGACCGGATGAGGCGTGGAAGGCGTGGAACGAGCTCAGGCCCTGATCCGCTCCGACTTGGGATCGTAGAGCGGCTTCAGGCTGGCTTCGGCGGCGACGCGGTCGCCGGCGATCTCGATCTCGTAGGCCGAGGCCAGGACGTCGGCGCCGCTTTCCTCCGTGCCGCAGGCGACGTAGCCCAGGCCGATGGCCGCGCCCAGGTGGTGGCCGTAGTTGCCCGAGGTCAGGTAGCCGGCGATCTCGCCGTTCCTGAGGATCGGCTCGTGGTGGTAGAGCAGGGGCTCGGGGTCGGCCAGGCGGAACTGCAGCAGGCGCTGGGACAGGCCCTGCTGCTTCTTGCGCAGGACCGCCTCGCGGCCGAGGAAGTCGCCGAACCTGGAGGGCGTCTTGTCCGGCTTCACCGCGAAGCCGAGGCCGGCCTCCAGGACGTGGTCCTCGTCGGTGACGTCGTGTCCGAAGTGCCGGAAGGCCTTCTCGATGCGGCAGGAGTCGAGCGCGTGCATGCCGCAGAGCCGGAGGCCGTGCCCGGCGCCGGCGTCGACGATGCGGTCGAAGACCTGGCGGGCCATCTCCGTCGGCACGTAGAGCTCCCAGCCGAGCTCGCCGACGTAGGTGATGCGGTGCGCCCGCAGGACCGCCATGCCCAGGTCGATCTCCCTGGCCCGGCCGAAGGGGAAGGCCGCGTTGGAGAGATCGGTCTCGGTCAGGGGCTGCAGCAGGGCGCGCGACTCCGGCCCCATGACCGCCAGGACCGCCTCGCCGCTGGTGACGTCGAGCGCGACGCAGTTGGCGTCCTCGGGGATGTGGCGCTTCAGCCAGGTCAGGTCGCGCGGCCCGCTGGCCGCCGAGGTGACGATCAGGAAGGCGGTCTCGGACAGCCGGGTCACCGTCAGGTCGGCCTCGATGCCGCCGTGGCCGTTCAGCCACTGGGTATAGACGATGCGCCCGGGCTCGACCGCGACGTCGTTGGCGCAGATCCGCTGCAGGACGGCCTCGGCGTCGCGGCCCTCGACCCGGATCTTGGCGAAGGAGGTCATGTCGAAGAGGCCGACGCCCTCCCGCACCGCCTTGTGCTCGGCCGCCGAGTGCTCGAACCAGTTCTGCCGCGTCCAGGCGTAGCGGTACTCGGCCCGCTCGCCGGCGGCGCGGGCCGCCGGGGGCAGGAACCAGTTGGCGCGCTCCCAGCCGGCGACCTCGCCGAAGCAGGCGCCGGCCGCGGCCAGGCGCTCGTGCAGCGGCGAGTGCCGGACGCCGCGCGCGGTCTCGAACTGCCGGTAGGGGTAGTGGTCGGCATAGAGCAGGCCGAGGGTCTCCTTGGAGCGCTCGAAGAGGTAGCTCTTGGTGCTCTGGAAGGGCTGCATGCGCCGGATGTCGACGTCCCAGAGGTCGAAGGGCGGCTCGCCCGCCTCCATCCACTCCGCCAGCGCCTTGCCGGCGCCGCCGGCCGACTGGATGCCGACCGAGTTGAAGCCGCAGGCCAGGTAGAAGTTCTTCAGCTCCGGCGCCTCGCCCAGCAGGTAGCGGTCGTCGGGGGTGAAGCTCTCCGGGCCGTTGAAGAAGGTGTGGATGCCCGCCGTCTCCAGGATCGGCAGGCGCTGGATCGCGGCCTCCAGGATCGGCTCGAAGTGGGCGACGTCCTCGGGCAGCTGGTCGAAGCAGAAGTCCTCGGGGATGCCCTCCAGGGCCCAGGGCTTGGCCAGGGGCTCGAAGGCGCCGAGCAGGATCTTGCCGGCGTCCTCCTTGACGTAGGCGCATTCGTCCGGCACCCGCAGGACCGGCAGGTCGCGGGGCAGGTCCGGAATGCTCTCGGTGACGATGTAGAAATGCTCGCAGGCCTGCAGCGGGACCTTGACCCCGGCCAGCCGGCCGACCTCGCGGCCCCACATCCCGGCGCAGTTGACGACGAAGTCGCTGGCGACGTCGCCCCGGTCGGTGCCGACGCCGGTGACCCGGCCGTCCTTCCGGTGGATGGCCGTGACCTTGACCCCTTCCAGGATCCTGGCGCCGCGGCTGCGCGCGCCCTTGGCCAGGGCCTGGGTGATGTTGGCCGGATCGGCCTGGCCGTCCTTGGGCAGGAAGACGCCGCCGGTCACGCCCTCGGGGTTGATCAGCGGATAGGCCTCCTTGCAGTCCCGCGGCGTCAGGACCTGGACCTCGAGGCCGAAGGTCCGCGCCATGGAGGCGCCGCGCTTCAGCTCCTCCAGGCGGTCTCCGCTCAGGGCCAGGCTGATCGAGCCGTTCTGCTTGAAGCCGGTGGCGACCTCGGTCTCCGCCTCGAGGGTGGCGTAGAGCTCGGCCGAGTACTTGGCGAGCTGGGTCATGTTGCGGGTGGCGCGCAGCTGGCCGATCAGCCCGGCGGCGTGCCAGGTCGTGCCGCAGGTCAGCTGCTTGCGCTCCAGCAGCAGCACGTCGGTCCAGCCGAGCTTGGTCAGGTGATAGGCGAGAGAGCAGCCGATCACACCGCCGCCGATGATGACGACCCGGGCCCGCTCGGGAAGCGATACGGTCATGTCGGGACTCCTTCTCAGGCCCTGAGGCGTTCGTTGCTCGGGTCGTAGAGCGGCTCGCGCGCGACCACGGCCTTGTAGCGCTCGCCGAGGATCTCGACCTCGACCTGCTTGCCTTCCTCGGCCAGGTCGCTGCGGATGTGGGCGAGCGCGATCGAGCGGCCGATGCGGTGGCCGTAGCCGCCCGAGGTCACCAGGCCGACCTTCTCGTCGCCCTGCCAGACCGTGGAGAGGTAGGGCGCATCGGCGCTGCCGGCGTCGACCAGCAGGGGCACGCAGCGCTCGGGGCTGCCGGCCTCGCGCTCCCGGATCAGCGCCTCGCGGCCGATGAAGTCCGGCTTGTTCAGGCGCACGAAGCGGTCGAGCGAGCCGGTCAGCGGCGTGTAGTCGGTCGAGAGATCCATCTTCCAGGCCCGGTAGCACTTCTCCAGGCGCAGGGAGTCCATGGCGTACATGCCGAAGTCGCGGATGCCGCGGGCCTCGCCGGCCTGCCAAAGCAGGTCGTAGGTGGCCAGCAGGGACTCCACCGGCAGGTGCAGCTCCCAGCCCAGCTCGCCGACGTAGTTGACCCGGATTGCCGTGCCCTGGGCCATGGCGATCGTGATCGGCCGGTGGCTGAGCCAGGGGAAGGCCTCGTTGGAAAGGTCGCAGTCGGTGACCTGCGCCAGCACCTCCCGCGCCTTGGGTCCGGCCAGGACCAGGGTGCCCCAGCGCCCGGTGACGTTGTCGATGCGGATCGGGCTGTCCTCGGGCAGGTGCTTCAGCAGCCAGTCGCGGTCGTGCCACTCGGCGGCCGCGGCGGTGATCAGCCAGAAGTGGTCCGGGCCGAAGCAGGTCACGCTCATCTCGGTCAGGGTGCGGCCGCGCGGCGTGCAGAAGTAGGCCAGCGAGATCCGCCCCGGCTTGGGCAGGGCGCCGGCGATCAGGCCTTCCAGCCAGTCCCTGGCGCCGTCGCCGGTGACCTCGAAGCGGGCGAAGCCGGGCAGGTCGAGAATGCCGACGGCGTTCTGCACGGCCCGGCATTCCTCGGCGACCGCCTCGAACCAGTTGCCATGGTGGTAGGACAGCACGTTCTCGGCCTCGTCCTTGCCGGGGCGCGGGAACCAGACGGCACGCTCCCAGCCGCCGCGGGCGCCGAAGACCGCGCCCTTGGCCCGCAGGCGTTCGTAGACCGGCGAGGTCTTGGCCGGGCGCCCGGCCGGCCGCTCCTCGTGCGGGAAGCCGATGGCGTATTCGTTCTGGTAGAACTCGACCGCCTTGGCGCGGACGTACTCCGGCGTGGCGTAGTCGGTGAAGCGCCGCGGATCGACCGACCACATGTCCCACTCGGTCTCGCCCTCGGTGATCCACTCGGCCAGGACCTTGCCGGCGCCGCCGGCCTGGACGATGCCGAAGGAGAAGACGCAGGCCTCGTAGAAGTTCTCGAGGCCGGGCGCCGGTCCGATCAGCGGGTTGCCGTCGGGGGTGTAGGGGATCGGCCCGTTGATCACCCGCTGGACGCCGACCGTGCCGAGGATCGGCACCCTCGCGCAGGCGTCCTCGATGTAGCGCTCCAGCCGCTCCAGGTCGTCGGGATAGAGCTGGAAGGAGAAGTCCGCGGGCATGGGATCGTCGCGCCGGACCCAATGGGGCGTCGCCTGCCACTCGTAGGGGCCGAGCAGCAGGCCCTCGCCCTCCTGGCGCAGGTAGTAGCTGATGTCCGGATCGCGGAGCAGCGGCAGCTTGCCGTCGCGGTCCTTCAGCTCGGCGACCGTCTCGGTCACCAGGTACTGGTGCGACATGGCCACCGTCGGCACCTGGCGGCCGACCATGGCGCCGATCTCCGCGGCGCGGTAGCCGGCGGCGTTGACCACGATCTCGCAGCGCACCTTGCCCTTCGGCGTCTCGACTTCCCATTCGCCGCCCGGCAGCCGGCGCAGCCCGGTCACCGGACAGAAGCGGACGATCTTGGCGCCCAGAGCCCGGGCGGCCTTGGCGAAGGCCTGGGTCAGCTGGGCCGGGTCGATGTCGCCGTCGCCCTCGTCCCAGAGGCCGCCCTCGATGTCGTGCAGCTCGATGAAGGGATAGCGCACCTTGATCTCGTTCAGGCCGAGCATCTCGAATTCGATGCCCTGGTAGCCGGCCATGGCGCGCACGTGGCGGAACTCCTCCATGCGCGCGCGGCTGTGGGCCAGGCGGATCGACCCGGTGACGTGGTAGTTCATCGGGTAGTCGGCCTCTTCGCCCAGTCGCCCGTAGAGCGCGTTCGAATAGGCCTGCATCTTCATGACCGACCAGGAGCCGGCGAAGTTCGGGCAGTTGCCGGCGGCATGCCAGGACGAGCCCGAGGTCAGCTCGTTGCTCTCCAGCAGCAGGCAGTCGGTCCAGCCCTGCTTCGCGAGGTGGTAGAGGCTGGAGCAGCCGACGGCGCCGCCGCCGATGATCACCACACGTACCGTTTCCGGAAGCTCTGCCATGTCGGGTCCTCTGTTGGTCCGGAGTTTCGCGTTCCCGTCAGCGGCCGCCGGCCGGGTGCCCGGGCGCGGGGCCGGTCGTGCCTCTGATGATCAGGTTGGTGTCGACCCGCGTCGCGCTCGGTGCCGGCTTGCCGGCCAGCATCAGCGACAGGACCTCGGCGGCGCGGGCGCCCATCTCGCCGGTCGGCACGTGGACCGTGGTCAAGGGCGGCGTGACCTGGCCGGCCAGCTCCATGTCGTCGTAGCCGATGATCGACAGCCGCTCGGGCACCACGATGCCCTGGGCCTGGGCCTCGAAGAGCGCGCCGACGGCCAGGATGTCGTTGCCGCAGAACACCGCCGTCGGGGCCGGGTCCTGGGCCAGCAGCATGCGCAGGCCGACGCGGCCGTCCTCGATGCTGAAGGTCCGGTCGACGCAGCGCTCCGGCGGCAGCTCCAGGCCGCGCCCGGCAAGCGCCTGCTCGACCCCCGCGCGCCGCAGGGCCGCGCGGTCGTTGCGCGTCGGCGGATAGTCGATGACCCCGATCACCCGATGGCCGAGGTCGAGCAGGTAGTCGGTCGCGCGGGCGGCGCCCGTCAGGTTGTCGTAGCCGACCGAGATCTGCTCGGCGCCGGAGGTCTGGACGTGGGTGATCAGGTAGGGCAGGCGCCGGCTGCGCAGCAGCTCGTAGGTCTCCTCCGCGCGCTGCGCGCCGCAGAGCACCAGGGCGTCGACGCCGCTCTCGATGAGGCTGCGGACCTCCTTCAGCTCGAGCTCGGAGTCGAAGCGGTCGATCCCGACCAGCAGGGCGTAGCCGATGTCGCCGAGCCGACGCTGCAGGGACTCGATGAAGCGGGCGAAGATCGAGTCGTTCATCGTCGGGATGACGGCTCCGACCCGGAAGCTCTTCTGCGACGACAGCGAGCGGGCGGCGCCGTCGGGGATGTACCTCAAGCGCTGGGCGGCGTCGAAGACCTTCTCGCGGGTCTCGGCGTTGACGAACTCGGGCTTGTTGAAGGCGCGGGACACGGTCGCGATCGACACGCCGGCCTCCCGCGCGACGTCGCGGATGCCGCTGTGCAGCGGGCGCCGTGAGTCCGTCGGCTTGGCGCTGATCTCGGTCACGCCCGTCGCATCCCTTGTAACCGTTTTATAGACTTCCTCCCTATCATTATTCCGATCCGGAAAAAAGCCCTAGATTCTCGGCATTATGTCGCATGAATGTTATGAAAACGATTACATAAGGTCGCGATCGCGCGACCCCAGACGAACAGGGAAAGGCGGACCCCATGACGGACCATCCGGTCATCGAGGTGCGCGGCATCTGGAAGATCTTCGGCGCCCGCGCCGGGGAGGCCCTGGAGGCCATCAACCGGGAAGGACTGGGCAAGCCCGAGGTGCTGGAGCGCTTCGGCTGCGTGGTCGGCGTCCAGGACGCCAGCTTCGCGGTCGGCGAGGAGAAGCTGGACCCGCAGGACGTCGCCGAGGAATGGGTCGAGAACAACAAGGAGACCGTCGACAAGTGGCTTGCCGAGTCTTGATCGAGGTCTAGACTCTCCAGGGGAGGCGTGGCGGATCCCGCGCCTCCCCCCAGGTTTCCACGAGGCCGTGCCATGCCACAGCCCCCGACCGGCCCCGCTGCCGCCCAGACCTCGGGCGCCCGAGGCGTGCGCCGGCCCGGCCTGGACGAGCTGGCGCGCGGGGAGCAGACCCTCTGGATCGCCGGGGGCGCGGCCGCCATCGTCGAGGTGGCGGCCGGCGACCGGCTGACGGTCGAGGACTTCGAAGGGCGGCAGCGGGCGGTCCTGGCGGGCTTCGACGAAGACGGCCGGGCCAAGGCCGGCCTCCTGGAAGACGGCGCTTCGGCCCGCTTGTCCAAGGGACCTCTGACGGAGCTGCTGCCGGCGGCGCTGCAGGAGTCCCTGCGCGACCGGCTCGACCTGGGGCGGGGGCAGGCCTTCGCCGGGCTGGGCGGCGAGAGCCGCGCCGGTGAGCGCCTGGACTTCCAGGTCGTCGCGGGCGGCCGGATCCTGATCGCGGCCCCCGGGCGTCTGACGGCGGCCGACAGCTTCGACGCTCCGACCGCGCTCAAGGTCACCCGCACCCTGGCCAGGGGCGGCGGCGGCGCGGCCGCGACCGGCCGGTTGCTGGCCAGGGTGCGGGTGACCTTGAGCGCGGTCGGAGCGTCGAAGCTGTCGACCGCCGT
>JANQGU010000014.1 GCA_028282935.1 Kiloniellales bacterium | reverse complement strand
GCGGTCTCGGACTTCGAGTACGAGTTCCAGATGGCCTCGATGAACGCCCGCCTGGACCCCGATGTGGAGACCGTCTTCCTGACCGCCTCGGAACGGCAGCAGTTCATCGCCTCGCGGCTGGTCAAGGAGATCGCGGTGCTGGGCGGCGACATCACCAGCTTCGTCAGCCCGCGCGTCGCCGAGCACGTGCGCGCCCGCTGCGCCGACTCGCGGGAAAGCGAGTAGCGCTGCGCCCGGCCGAGGCGCCTAGATCAAGATCGGATCAGATTGAATCAATCTGATCCGTGAATCTTGATCTACTCCAACAAGTTAGAGCATGATTCACGCGTCACACCACATTGGTGCGACACGATCATGCTCTTGCTACTTGGCGATGTCGAGCTGGCGTTTCTTGGTGTAGAGCAGCCTGATCAGGTCGTATTCGAAGGGCGAGCCGGACTCCCAGTAGCGGAAGCTGACCTGGCTCCGTTTGTCGACCGCGCGCAGGCCGGTGATCGCCGAGTAGCGGCGCTCGATCGAGGCCAGGCCGAAGGGATTGACCAGGCCGTAGGCGACGGTGTCGCCGATCAGTCCGACGGTGTCGCGCAGGTTCGACGGTCCGAAGAGCGGCAGGACGAGGTAGGGGCCCTCGGGCACGCCATAGCGGCCCAGGGTCTGGCCGAGGTCTTCCGGGATCCGCTCGATCCCCATCTCGGTCGCGACGTCGATCAGCCCGCCCAACCCCAGGACGGTGTTCAGCGAGAAGCGCAACACCGCCCGTCCGGCGCGGATCGGCTTCAGCTGGAGGGCGCCGTTGGCGAAGCTGTAGATCTCGCCGAGGTTGGCGAAGAAGTTGGACACGCCCTGCCGCGCCAGATCCGGGGTCACGGTCTCGTAGGCCTCGGCGACGGGCAGGAAGAGATAGCGGTCGAACTCGGCGTTGAAGTTGTAGACCGCCCGGTTGAAGCCCTCCAGCGGGTCCGGCACCTGGATCGGATAGCGTCTCGAGGTGTCGATGACCTCCGCCGCCTGGAACACCGGCGGCTCCCGGTCGGCCGCCGTCCGCGCGCCCTCGGCGCAGGCCAGAAGCGGGGCCAGAAGCAGCAGCGCGGCGAAGAGCCGGTGAGGAGAGCTCTGCGGCTTTGCCATGGGCCCGCCTCAGTCCCGGAAGAACCGAAGGATTCGGGCGACCACCGTGTGATGCTCAAGGTTGCCCATGTGGCCGCCGGTCGGGTAGATCGTCGCCCGCTCGCCGAAGACCGCGCGCAGGTAGTCGATCTCGCCGCGGGCCAGGATGATGTCGTCTTCGTTGTGGATCAGGCCGATCTTGCCGCTGCGCCTGAGGTAGGGCTCGATCGCCTCGAGGCTGGCTTCCGCGATCAGCGCGTCCTTGGTCAGGCCCGGCTCGCGCGCGCGGAAGAAGGGCGCGTAGAAGGAATCCAGATAGTTGGAGAAGCCGATCCGGCTGCCGACCAGGAAGTAGTCGGTCAGCGACGAGGTCGCATGGAGCGGCTGGTCCCGGGGCACGACGAAGCCGAAGCGCGTCATCACGTCGGCGGTCAGGATCATGTCGTTTGCCGAAAGGCGGAAGGCCGCGCCGATCAGCGCCGCCAAATCCGTCTCCCCGGGCTCCTTGCGTAGGAAGACGCGGTAGAGGAAGTCCTGGGAGAAGTCGACCCGGTCGAACTCCCTGTAGACCTCGGCGAAGTCCTCGAAGATCCGGTCGAAGAACGCGCTGAAGTTGGCCATGCCGCCGGGGACATTCTCCTCGGCCAGGCGGTCGAGGATCTCGATCGACTTGAACAGGCTGACCGGCGGGTTGATCAGCAGGACCTTGCCGAAGCCGAAGCTCCCTTCGCTATCGTCGAGCTTCGCGACAAAGGCGGCCTGCCAGGCCCCGAGGCTGTAGCCGACCAGATGGACTCCGGTGACCTCGATCTCTGCCGCGACCGCCGCGTAGGCCAGCTTCATCACCCGATAGAGGTCCGGGGCGTCGTCGCGGATCCGGCCCGGCACGCCGGTGGTCGAGGCGTTGCGGATGAAGTTGGGGTGCGTCGGCGAGGGCAGGCTGATGACGTGCAGGCCCGCGGCCGAGAGGATGCGCTCCAGCAGCCTGACGTTGGGCGAGGTGTCGTTGCCGCCGGTCCCGGCGACGACGAAGGCGAGGGGCGCGGGCCGGTCCTGCTTCGCCAGCGAGAAGCGCAGGGCCGTGTCGTACCAGAAGACCTCGGGCGGCCGACGGCCCTCGAAGACCGTCAGGTTGCGCCGGGTGCTGATGACGCGCTCGGGAAGCTCGGCCTTGTAGCCGATCGGCGTGCCCACCACCGTGGCCGCGAAGGCGTTCACGAAGGGATAGTCGTAGTCCCGCTCGCCCCCGGCCAGGCGCGTGGTGTCGAAGGGCGGGTTCGCTGCCGGCTGGCAGGCCGCGATCAGCAGAGCGCCGATCGATACCGCTAAGGAGGTACGCAGGAATCGGCAAGTCATAGGGCATGATTGCCGGGCGCTCCGCCGAAGGCAACAGGGCATCTGACGCCCCCGCGGGCCGCTCTAGCTGCGCAGCCGGTAGACCTCCAGGGTGATGCTCTTGCCCCGGACCTCGAAGCGGCCGGCGAAGTCCAGCGCGAAGCTGTCGTCCAGGCGCTGGGCGGTGGCGCCGCTGACCAGGATGGTGACGTCCTCGCCCTGGCCCATGTCCTTGCCCAGGGCCTCCAGCCGCTGGCTGCTGTTCACGGTGTCGCCGACGATGGTGTAGTTGATCCGGCCGGGCCAGCCGATATTGCCCACGACCACCGGCCCGGTGTGGATGCCGATCCGGACCTTGACCGGCGGCTTGCCCTCCGCGCGGCGCTTGGCGTTGTCGGCCTTGACCGCGGCGGCCATGGCCAGGGCCGCGCGGCAGGCGCGCACCGCGGTGTCCGGCTGCGGGTCCGGCGCGCCCCAGAAGGCCATGAGGGCGTCGCCGATGAACTTGTCCACCGTGCCGTCCTCGGCCTCGACGCAAGACCCCAGCAGGGCGAAGTGCTGATTGAGGAAGTCGGCGACCTCGGCCGCCGGGACCTGCTCGGACAGGCGGGTGAAGTCCGCGATGTCGGTGAAGAGGATGGTCAGCTCGCGCTCCTCGGAGATGACCGTGTCCTCGCCGCCGGCCTGGATCAGGCGGGTGACCAGCCGGCGGGGCACGTAGGTCTCGAAGGACCGCAGGCTGGCCAGCATGGCGTTGAAGGCCTGGGCTTGGTTGTCCAGCTCCAGCAGCCGGCTGGGGCCGAGGGTGTCGACGTGCGCGAGGTCGAGATGCCCGATCCGGGCGGTGCCCTCGGCGACCCGCCGGATCGGCCGCGCGATCAGCCGGCCCAGGAGGAAGGCCGAGGCCACGGCCAGGACCAGGAGCAGGAGGCTCCACTCGATCGAGCGCACCAGGCGGTCGACGACGTTGTCCGCGGCCAGCTGGAACCAGGCGCCGATGTACCAGGGCTCCGGGCCGTAGCCGGTGATCTCGCGGTAGACGTAGGCGTACTCCTGCTCGGCCAGCTCGATCCGCAGGATGCTGGCGTCGAGCCCCTCGGTGTTGAGGCCCTCGACCGGCTCGGCGTTCCAGATTTCGGCCAGCACCAGGTCGCCGACCCGGTCGAGCCGGACCAGGGGGGTCTCCGTGGACTGTTCCGGATGACTGGAGGTCAGGTTGGGGTGGGCCAGGACGCCGTCGCGCCCCTGCAGGACGAAGGCGGTGCCGTCGAGCACGCTGCTAAGGCTGGCGGCCAGCGCCGAGAGGTCCTGCACAGCGATCGCGGCGACCAGGAAGCCGACGGTCTCGCCATCGCGGCGGAGCGGCTGGCGCAGGTTGATCCTGGAGGCGCCTTCGCGGAACACCAGCTCGCCCCAGACCGGGCCTTCGCGCGCTTCCATGTCCTCGGCCGCGGCGCGGATCAGCGGGTCGTCGCTCTGGTCGCCTTCCAGGATCCCGGTGGAGCCGTCGGGTTCGCGCCAGACGCCGAAGCGCCGCAGCTCCCTGTCCCAGGTCAGGAGGGCGGCGATCTGGGGTGTGCCCGCCACCGCGCCGGTCAGGAGGTCGTGCAATCGGTCCCGGTCCTCCAGGTCGAAGGCGCCGCTCTCGATCTGCCGGGCGACGAAGGCGGCCTGCGCCTCGGCCGGGTCGAGGTGGGTGCGCAGGCTGCGGTCCATGTACTCGACCACCAGGCCGGTGACCTCGCGCAGCAGCTGGAAGGTGTTCCGCTGACTGGCCGAGGCCTGGATGGTGATGACCAGGACCACCGACAGCAGCACCAGGAGGGCCATGCTGGCCGCCAGTACCAGGGTCACCGAAGGCCGCCAGGCCCGGCTCCGGCCCGCGGCTTTCGGCATGGTGGTGAGCTGCCCGCCATCCTCCGGCATCGCCTGGTCCCCGTTCTGCGGCCGCGCGCTGCGACAGGGCGATCCTAGAAGATCCGAGGGCGCCCGCCTAGGCGAGGCCTGAGCGGCGCCGGCGGGCAGCGCGGAGCCGGGCGTCGCCCCGGTTGACCCTCTGGCCCAGGCTGCCTATGTTCCCGGCCAACTCGGCGCGAATCCGCCGACCTCCCCATGGGGCCCGTAGCTCAGTTGGTAGAGCAACTGACTTTTAATCAGTAGGTCCAAGGTTCGAATCCTTGCGGGCTCACCACACTTCCAGAGACGTGCAGCTTGGCGGGCCGGGGCGGCTCAGTAGCCTCTGAACTTGTCGCAGTTCCTGATCGGGGCCAGCCGGCCGGCGGAGCGGAAGGCGACGCCGACCAGATAGGTCAGGGCCTCCTTGAATTCGGCGCGTTGCGCCGCGTGGGCCTCGGGGGCGACGGTCTCGCCGGCAAGGCGTTCGAGCATGATGTCCTCGAACAGGCTGAAGGCCTCGTCGACGACCTTCATCATTTCTTTCTTCGTGTTCCGGCTCTGGCCCAGATACCGGCCGAGCAGCGCGATCGTGAGGCAGTGGTTCGCCATGATCGCCATATCTCCCTTGAGCGCCTTGTCTGTTGTCATTCAATTGCCTGTATTTGGAGTGAAAGTATATGTGCTGATAAATGAGCAGTTTTTCTTGTTATCGCGTTAACAATCTAAATAATAAGTATCTTTTCTTCCTTTGCGCGAGTCCGGTGGCGGCGCCGATACCTAACCTTGTCGATCAGGCCTTGAGGCGCGCGCCGGCTCGTCCTGGACGACAGAGGAACGAGCGGAGAGGGCGCCGGGAGCGCCGCGGCCGCAGGACCCCGCGCGAAGACCTAGTTGTAAGTCTGTCAGACAGCATGTTGACAGAGGGTCGCCCGCCTCTGCACTCTTCGTGGGACCTAGGAGGCTGGATCGGACCCCGTTCGGCTGGACTCCATTGGACGGGGATTTCGATCTATTTCATATGACTAGAGCAGCTTCTTCGCGTTCGAGTGAACGCGGGCGGCGTCAGGGGAGAGGTGCAAGGTGTCTACGACCGACCGGCCCGGGGCCCCGACCCTCGAAGTGACCGCGCCGGTCCGGCAGACCAAGCTCGCAGACCAGCTCTACGAGCAGATCCTGGATCAGATCGTCTCGGGGCGCCTCAAGGAGAAGGATCGCCTGCCCTCCGAGGCCGAGCTGTCGCGGATGTTCGGCGTCTCGCGTCCGGTGGTGCGCGAGGCCCTGATCCAGCTCCGCAGCGATGGGCTGGTGGTCTCGCGCCAGGGCTCGGGCACCTACGTCCGGCGCCGGCCGCCCCGCGATTTCATGCGCCTGGCGCCCATGGGCAGCGTCGCCGAGCTCCTGCGCTGCTACGAGGTGCGCATCGCCCTGGAAAGCGAGGCGGCGGCGCTGGCCGCCGAACGGCGGACGCAGGCGGATCTCGATGCCATCCGCCAGGCGCTCGAGGAGCTGGCGGCGGCCGTGGAGAGCGGCGCCGTCGGCACCGAGGCCGACCTGCGCTTCCACGCCAGCATCGCCGCGGCCAGCGGCAACCCCTGGTTCGAGACGCTGATGCTCGGCCCCAGCCGGCATATCGAGAACGCCATCAAGCTGGCGCGGACCTTGTCGCTGCTCAAGGACAGCGAGCGCCTGGCCCGGGTCCAGCGCGAGCACGTCGCCGTCTTCGAGGCGATCGAGCGCGGCGACGCCGAGGCCGCGCGCGAGGCGATGCGCCGGCACCTCGGCAACTCCCGCACCCGCATCCTGAACGAGCAGGCGGAACCCTAGAGCATGATCGTGTCACGCCTATGTGGCGTGACACGTGAATCATGCTCTAACTTGTTGGAGTAGATCAAGATTCACGGATCAGATCGATTCGATCTGACCCGATCTTGATCTAGCGCTTGGGCAGATCTTCGGGCGTCGAGGCGTCGAGGGGGCCGGGGTTGGCCGTCTGGACCGCGGCCGCCCGTCGGGGCCGCAGCCAGAGCTGGCTCGCCAGCACCAGGCCGAGGCAGAGCAGGCCGACCGCGTCGCTGGTCAGCCCGGGCTTGATCAGGACCAGGGCGGCGGAGACCAGCAGCACCCGCTGCCAGAGCGCGGCCGCCCCCAGCAGGTAGCCGGTCAGCCCGGCGGCCAGGCAGACCACGCCGGTGACCGCCGTGAGCACGGTGAGCGCCACCGTCGTCCAGGGACCGATCAGCAGCAGCGCCGGGCCGAAGACGAACATGAAGGGGACAATGTAGCCGGTGGCCCCGAGCTTGAGCGCGGTCAGGCCGGAGTCCCAGAGCCCGGCCCGCGAGATGCCGTTGGCGGCATAGACGGCCATGGCCACCGGCGGCGTGATCGCCGAGAGGATGGCGTAGTAGAAGACGAACATGTGCGCGGCCTCGACCGCGATGCCCAGCTTGACGATGGCCGGGACCAGCAGCGCGACCTGGACGATGTAGGCCGGGGTGGTCGGCATGCCCATGCCGAGGATGATGCCCGCGACCATGGTCAGCACCAGGGCCAGGATCAGGCTGTTCTGCGAGGCGGCCAGCACCAGGCCGGTGAAGTCGATGCCCAGCCCGGTCAGGGTGATCACGCCGATGACGATGCCGGCGCAGGCGCAGGCCAGGGCGACCGAGACGGTGTTGCGCGCGCCGGCGACCAGGGCCTCCAGGAGGGTGCCGAGACGAATCTCCTTCCGGGTCGTCCGGCGCAGCAGGGCGGTGGGCACCACAGAGACGATCCCGCAGAGCGCGGCGAAGGGCGCGCTGTAGCCGCTCAGCAGCACGCCGATGATGATCAGCAGCGGCAGGAAAAGGTGGCCGCGCTCGAGCAGCACCTGCCGGAGCCGGGGCAGCTCGCTGCGCGGCAGGCCCTGCATGCCGGTGCGCTTGGCCTCGAAGTGCACCGCGGCGAAGAGCGCGACGTAGTAGAGCAGGGCCGGCAGCAGGGCGAAGGCGGCGACCGAGAGGTAGCTGACGCCCAGGAACTCGGCCATCACGAAGGCCGCCGCGCCCATGATCGGGGGCATGATCTGGCCGCCGGTCGAGGCCACGGCCTCGACCGCGCCGGCGAAGCCTGGGCGGTAGCCGATGCGCTTCATCAAGGGGATGGTGAAGGTGCCGGTGGTCATGACGTTGGCCACGGCGCTGCCCGAGACCGAGCCGAAGAGGCCGCTGGTGATGCAGGCGACCTTGGCCGGGCCGCCGGCCGTGTGGCCGGTCAGGCTCATGGCGAAGTCCATGAAGAGGCGGCCGGTGCCGCTCCGCTCGACCAAGGTGCCGAAGAGGATGAACAGCATCACGTAGGTTGCCGAGACGCTGGTCGGGATGCCGAAGACGCCCTCGGTGGTCAGGTATAGCTGGTCGAGCAGGATCTCCAGGCCGAAGTCGCCGACGAAGAAGGCGTAGGCCAGGAAGACGACGGCGGTCAGCGGCAGCGCGAGGCCGACGGCGCGGCGCGCCGCCTCCAGCAGCAGCAGGATCATGGCCACGCCGAGCAGGAAGTCCGCCGGGCGCAGCGGATCGACGTAGTACATCCGGTTGACGATGTAGTCGTTGAAGACGATCGGGTAGCCGGTCGCCGCCAGCGCGCCGAGCAGCAGCAGCAGGTCGAACCAGCGCGGCCGGTCGATCTCGCCCGAGGCCCGCCAGGGCAGGATCAGGAAGGCGAGGGTCAGGGCGAAGCCGAGGTGGGTGCTGCGCAGCACGTAGGCGTCGGGCGGCCCGAAGAAGGCGACGTAGAGGTGGAACCCGGACATGGCCAGGCCGACGGCGGTGATCGCCCAGGCGGCCAGGGATTTACCCGCGAACATCTCGGTTCTGCCCTTGCTCGGGGGGCGGAGAGGGCGGGGCCGCGGTCCGGCGCGCGGCGCCCGCCCTGGCTCCGGTCTTACTGCTTGAAGAAGCGCTCGGCGCCGGCGTGCAGGGGCACGCCGATGTCGGCCCCCATCATCTCTGGCGTGATGCCCTTCATGGCGCGGGCGATGGCGGCCAGGTCCTCGACGTTGGCGTTGATGTTCTTGAGCACGTTGAAGACCAGGTCCGCGTCCAGCGAGCACTGGGCGATGATGTGCGTCGCATAGCCGATGGTCGGCACGTCGGCCTCCTGCTTGGGGTAGCTGCCGGCCTTGATGTGGATGCGCTTGTAGCCGGGATTGAGCTCCTGCATGCGCGCTAGGCCGTCGTCGTCGATCGGGACGATCTTGATGTCGCGGGCGCTCGCCAGGTCCATGATGGCGCCGGCCGGCACGGTGGTGCCGAGGGTGAAGATCTCGGCGTTGCCGTCCTTCATCAGGGCCACGGAATCGGTGTAGGAGCCGTGGTTGACCCGCGAGAGGTCCTTGTAGCCCATGCCGTAGGCCTGAAGCAGGTGGGCCGTGATCGCCTCGCCGGTGTTGCCCTTGGGCTGCACCGCCGCGGCCTTGCCGCGGAAGTCGGCCGGGCTCTTCAGGGCCGAGTCGGCCAGGGTCACGACCTGGAAGTACTGCGGGTAGAGCGTGGCGACGTTGCAGACGTTGTCCTGCGGCGCGTCGAAGGGCGGATTGCCCTTGATCCCGTCGACGGTCGAGACCGAGTTGGCGAAGCCCATATGCGCGCGGCCGAGCTGAACCGCCTTGACGTTGGCGATGCCCGCGCCCGGCAGGACCTGGACCTCGGTGCCGGCCATGTTGGACTCGACGATGTTCTGGATGGCGCCGCCCAGCGGATACCAGGAGCCGCCCTGTGGCCCGGTCATCAGGCGCAGCTGCTCGGCGGCGGCCCCGCCCGCGGCCAGAACCAGCCCCGCGGTCAGGGCGACGCCGATCGTCTTCCTGTGAACAGAGATCTTCATTTTTCTTCCTCCCGAAATGGCGCCGGTGGCGCTCTTTGCTTCTCTGGTCCTCAGAGTCTTCCGTCTAAGGAGCTTCCTTGCCGTCCCGGGGCCCGCCGGGATGCCCGGCCGATTCCATCAGGTCGGCGACGCCGCAAGCGGCGGCGATTTCGCGGATCATCGCCGCGAGCTTGCGCGAGACCGGGATGCCGCCGGCATCCCGTTCCGCCTCGGCCGCGGTCTCCGGATCGCCCGGCACCAGCACCGGGCTCTCCGGCTCGACCGGCCGGCTGGCGCGCAGCGCGTTGATGAACTCGTCCATCTCGTCCCGGAAGGCCTCCGGGTCGCGGAAGGCGGCGGGGTCGATCGCGGCGAAGAAATGGCCGACGTTGTATCGCGGCGGATCCGGGTCGCGCGCGTCGCCGAGGGCGGCCACCCGGGCGCCGGACAGCAGGGCGGAGAGGATCTCGACCATCGCCGCCAGACCGTAGCCCTTGTGGCTGCTCATCTCCGCCGTGCCGCCGAGCGGCGTCAGCAGGCGCTGCGCCATGGCCTCGGCGGGATCGCGCAGCGGGCGGCCTTCGTCATCGATCGCCCAACCCTCCGGCAGCTCGCGGCCGTCGAGCCAGGCCAGGCGCAGCTTGCCGATGGCCACCGTGCTGGTCGCCATGTCGAGGCAGAAGGGCGGGTTGCGCCGGGCCGGGGCGGCGAAGGCGATGGGGTTGGTGCCGAACATCGGCTCGCGGCCGCGCGTCGGGACCACCGCGGCCTTCCAGACGTTGCTGGTGGCGAGGCCGATGAAGCCGGCCTCCGCGGCCATCAGGGCATAGAGGCCGGCGGCACCGAAGTGGTTCGAGTTGCGCACCGCGACGGCGGCGAGCCCGCTGGCCCGGCACTTGTCGATGGCGAGCCGCATCGCCCTTTCGCCGGCGTCGTGGCCCAGCCCGCCGCCGGCGTCGAGGAGGGCGGTGACCGGGCTCTCCCGGAGCGTGGCGATCTCCGGCGCCATCGTCAGCTTGCCCGCGCGCTGCAGCTCGTCGTAGAGCGGCAGCATGCCGATGCCGTGGGAGTCGATGCCGCGCAGGTCGGCGGCGACCATGAGCCTTGCCGTCGTCTCGGCCAGCGCGGCCGGCATGCCCCAGGCGGTGAAGATCGCCTGGAGCTGCGCGCGAAGGCGCGCGGCGGGGACTTCGATGCGGTCGTCCGACCCGGGGGCCTCTGCGACCAGGCTCGCCTGCGAGGTCACGGTCTACTCCTTGAAGCGCTGGGCGAGGGCATCCGCGTGCCGGGCCAGGAGGCCGACGTCGGCGCCGACCGCGACGAAAAGGCAGCCGGCCTCGATCCAGCGGCGGGCATCCGCCTCGACCGGGGCCAGGATGCCCGGCGCCTTTCCGGCGGCGCGAATCCGCGCGACCGCGTCGGCGAAGGCGGCCTGCGCCTCCGGGTGAGCCGTGTCGCCGAGGTGACCGAGGTCGGCCGAGAGGTCCGCCGGGCCGACAAAGACCCCATCGACGCCCTCGACCGCGGCGATCTCGTCGAGCCTCGCCAGCGCCTGGCGGCTCTCGAGCTGAATCAGGACACAGATCTCCTCGTTCGCGCGGGCGAAATAGTCGGTCGCGCGGCCGAAGCGGTTGGCGCGGGTCGTCGACGCCACGCCCCGCAGGCCGTCGGGCGGATAGCGGGTGGCGGCGACCGCGGCCGCCGCTTCCTCCGCGCTCTGCACGAAGGGAATCAAGAGCGTCTGCGCGCCGAGGTCGAGCAGGCGCTTGATGATCACCATGTCGTTCCAGGGCGGCCGCACGATCGGCGTCGCCGTGCCGGCGGCGACGGCCTGAAGCTGATGGTGCACGCCGGTCAGCTCGTTGGGCGCGTGCTCGCAATCGATCAGCAGCCAGTCGAAGCCGGCGCCGGCGACCACCTCCGTGGAGACATGGTTTGCCAGACTGCACCACAGGCCGATCTGCAGCCTCTCCTGCTTCAGCGCCTGCTTGAATCGATTGCTCGGTGTCTCCATGGCGTCCTCTGTCAGCGGGGCTCCGGGGGCGGTTCTGCAGCGCCGCCGGTGGCTCGATTCGGAAGGCTCCGCCTCGAGACCTCGCGGCCGCAGCCTGGGTGACCGCTCCGCAACATGACTGCTCTCCTTCGCCCCCTCTGCATCGCCGTCGAAGCGGAACAGAAGGTTAGGGACAAGGTGAATTCAGCGTCAACTGATTTGTAAAGTCATCTGACAAATTTATCCGATCCCCGCCATCCGCGCTCCGCTGCGGGTCTCCCTGTCGAGGAGGGGACGTCATCGTGCGAAGCGCCGCAGCTTCTCCCGCCAGCGCGGGCTGTCGAGGACCGCGCGGTTGACGATGCCCTTCGGCACCCGGCCCGCCTTGACTTCCAGAACGGCGTGGAGGTCGGCGGCGCCGTTGCCGGCGAAGCACTGGTCGGTCCAGCAGAGGGCGTGGGGCGTAAGGATCACGTTCTCCAGCCCTAGGATCGGGTCGGCAGGGTCGGGCGGCTCCCGCTCCAGGACGTCGAGGCCGGCGCCGGCGATGCGGCCCTCGGCGAGGGCGGCGGTCAGGGCGGCCTGGTCGACGATCGGCCCGCGCGCCGTGTTGATCAGGTAGGCGCTGGGCTTCATCAAGGCCAGGCGCTCGGCGTTGACCAGGTGGCGCGTGGCCTCGGAGAGCGGGCAGTTGACGGTCAGCACGTCGGCGCGGCGGAACAGCTCTTCCAGTCCGACCAGCTCGATGCCGAGCTCCGCGGCCAGCGCCGCATCGGCGTAGGGATCATGGGCCAGGAAGCGCATGTCCAGGGGTTTGGCCAGGCGGAAGAGCTCGGCGCCGATGTTGCCGATGCCGATCGAGCCGAGGTTCAGCCCGACCAGGCCGAGGCCCATGTGCTCGGCGCGCTCGGCCCAGCCCTCGGCGCCACGGCGTGTCAGCCGGTCCTTCACCATCAGCTTGCCGGTCAGGGCCAGCATCAGGGTCAGGATCGAGACCGCCATCGGCCGGCGCACGCCGTCGGGGGTGATCACCAGGGCCACGTCCTCGGCCGTGCAGGCCTCGACGTCGACGGTGTCGTAGCCGACCCCGAAGCGCGCGACCGCGGCCAGGCGCGATCCGCCCGAGAGGCTTCGGGCCGTGACCTTGGGCGCCAACAGGATCAGGGCGTCGATCTCGGCGAGCTGCTGGGGTGCGATTTCGTCGCAGGCCTCCAGCACGACCAGCTCGATGTCGTCCCGCGCGCGCAGGGGCGAGAGGTCGAACATCGGATAGGCGGGCCGACCCGCGGCGTCGAAGAAGTCGCCGCTGAGGGCGACGCGGAAGGCGGACATG
>JANQGU010000107.1 GCA_028282935.1 Kiloniellales bacterium | reverse complement strand
TCGTAGCCCCAGGTCTCGACGAAGCCGCCGAAGAGGATCATGCAGTAGATGACCAGGGTCAGCAGAGCCCAGGGCAAGGCCGTGGCGAAGGCGGCCCATGCCACGCCCCGGGGCAGCGGCGCGTGGCGGCCGGAGTCGCCCTTGCCGGTGATGGTCGTGTAGGACTTGCGGCCGAGCCAGCGGCGCTGGGCGTAGAAGGCGCTCAAGGTGAAGGCGAGCAGGACGATGGCCAGGACGGCCGCCCGGCCCTGGTCGTACTGCGCCCCGACGATGGCGAAGAAGATCTCCGTCGAGAGCACGCCGTAGCTGCCGCCCAGCACCAGGGGGTTGCCGAAGTCGGCCAGGCTCTCGATGAAGCCCAGCAGGAAGGCGTTGGCCAGGCCCGGGCGCATCAGGGGCAGCGAGACCGTGGAGAAGGCCCGCCAGTTGTCGGCGCGCAGGGTCAGGGCCGCCTCCTCCATCGAGGGGCTGACGCCCTCGACCACCCCGATCAGGACCAGGAAGGCGATCGGCGTGAAGGCCAGGGTCTGGGCGAACCAGACCCCCGGCAGGCCGTAGATCCAGCGCGAGGCGGGGATGTCGAAGGCCCAGTCCATGAACTGGGTGATCGCGCCGGAGCGGCCGAAAAGCAGGATCAGGGCCAGGCCGATGACGAAGGGCGGGGTGATGATCGGCAGCACCGTCAGGACCCGCAGGGCCCGCTTCAGGCGAAAGCCGGTGCGCGCGGCGATCAGGGCGAAGGCCAGTCCCAGGAGGGTCGTGCTCAGGCCGGTGAGCACCGCCAGCAGCAGCGAGTTCCAGGCGACGCCGCACTGCACGGCCTCGCCCAGGCAGCGCAGGCTCCAGATCTTGCCGTCCAGCAGCTTGCCGAGGAAGACCGAGGCGGAATAGGCCCTTGCCTCGTCCTGCAGCGCGCTGGCCATGATGTTGAGCACGGGGAAGAAGATGAAGGCCGCGACCAGGGCGACGATCAGGCCGATGGCGCCGACCACGAAGACGTCGCCCTTGACCAGGCCCCGCGCCGCCAGGCCCTGGGTGAAGAGGAAGAGCAGCGCGCCGCAGACCAGCAGCGCGCCGTAGCCCAGGCCGAACTGGCGGGTGCCGAGCGGCCCGAAGGCGGCCTCCAGCAGGCCCATCTCCCAGCCGCCGAGGCCGATGGCGAAGGCCTGCAGGAAGAAGTAGGCCAGGCCGCCGCCGCCCGCGGCCAGGAGGATCGTCGCGAAACGCGGGTCCGCCTTGGCCCGGCCGGCCAGCCCGAGCGGTGCCAGGAGGCAGAGCGCCAGGGGCGCCAGCCAGGGCTTGCCGAGAAAGACCTGCGCCAGGGCCGGCGCCGAGTCCGGATCGAGGGGGTAGCCCTCCAGGACCCACTCGAAGGCCCAGAAGCCCCCCTCGATCGCGTACCAGGGCAGGACCGCGAAGCCGATCCAGCCGGCCGCCAGCCAGACCAGGACCGTCCTGTTCAAGCGCCGCTCCCGCGTCCGGGCCTCCTCTCGGTCACCTCGGCAGGGAATTGACCTCCTCGTCCCACTTCTTCAGCAGGCGCTTGCGCTCGGCCGAGGAGCCGTACTTCTTGAAGTCGTAGTCGATCAGCTTGAGCTCATCGAGCTTGGGCGCCTGCGGCGGCGGCGTCGCGCCGCCGTTCGACGGCACCTGATAGGCCTTGGCCTCGGCCGCCCGCACCTGGATGTCGGCGCGCAAGGCGAAGTCGTAGAACGCCTTCGCGCTCTCCGGATTGCGCCCGCCCTTGATGATGCTCATGGAGCCGATCTCGTAGCCCGTGCCCTCGCAGGGTGCGACGATCTTGATCGGGAAGCCCTGCACCGCCTGGGTCACCATGTCGTGCATGAAGGTGATGCCGATGGTGGTCTCGCCGCGCGCCGCCGCCTTGATCGGCGCCGAGCCCGACTTGGTGTACTGGTTGATGTTCTTGTGCAGGCCCTTGAGGTACTCGAAGCCGGCCTCCTCGCCGAAGATCTGGACGATGGTCGCCAGGGTCGTGTAGGCCGTGCCCGAGGAGTTCGGGTTGGCGATCTGGATCTCGCCCTTGTAGTCGGCCTTGGTCAGGTCCTCCCAGCACTTGGGCGCCGGCAGGCCCTTCGACTTCAGCAGGTCCTCGTTGTAGCCGATGCCCAGCGCGCCGGCGTAGATGCCGACCGTGCGGCCGCCCGAGGCCTTGGCCTGGTTCTTGGCCCAGTCGTGGAGCTGGTCGTGAACCGGCGAGGTGTAAGGCTCGGTCAGGCCTTCTTCCGCGGCCTGCAGATGCGGATCGCCGGTGCCGCCCCACCAGACGTCGCCCTTGGGGTTGCGCGCCTCCGCCTTGATCTGGGCGAAGGTCTCGCCCGAGCTCTTGCGGGTCATGGCCACGTCGATGCCGGTTTCCTTGGAAAAGGCCTCGACCATCAACTGGCACCACTCGATCTGCGGGCTGCAGTAGAGTGTCAAGCGTTCGGCCGAACTTGCTGAAAAAGCGGCAAAGCTGCCCGCTGCGATGAGTCCCAGACAGGTCGCAAGCCGTGCTTTGGATCTCATGGCACATCCTCCCCCTTGTTGTTGTCTGGCGGCTTCGCGCCGCCTTGTCGATCCGGGCGCGCCTTCCCCGGCCCCGCCCGGCCATCTGACCAGCTTGGCATCAAGCGTCACAAAAGCGCAACAAAGCCGTAATGTTGATGAGGGCGGAAAGGCGCCTAGATCCGGCCCTTCAGGAGGGCGCCGAGCTCCTCGGCGAGCGCCGGGGCGCAGGCGGCGACGGGGTTGCCGGACTCCAGCGCGTCGCCGCTCAGGTAGTCGTTGGTCCAGCCGCCCGCCTCGCGGATCAGGGCGAAGCCGGCCAGGGTGTCCCAGGCGTTCATGTGGGGCTCGAAGTAGCCGACCAGCCGCCCGGCGGCGACGTAGGCGAGCATCAGGGCCCCGGAGCCGTTGCGGACGAACATGCCGCCGGCCCGCAGGAGGTCCGCCAGGAAGCCGACCACGGCCTCCGCCGGCACCCGTGTCGAGTGGCCCAGCCCGAAGAGGCCGTCGGCGAGGCGGCGCGCGGTCAGCGGCCCGAGCGGCACGCCGTTCAGCCGGGCGCCCTGCTCCCGGCGCGCGGCGAAGATCTCCTCGGCGTTGGGGTCGTAGACGACGCCCAGCTCGATCTCGCCGCGCGACACCAGGGCGATCGACACGCACCAGGCCGGGATGCCCGCCAGAAAGCAGGCGGTGCCGTCGATCGGGTCGACCACCCAGACCGCTCCGGCCTCGCCCTCGGCCGCCGCCGCGGCGCCGCTTTCCTCGCCCAGGAAGCCGTCCCGCGGAAAGGCCGCCGCGATGCGGGTGCGGATCATGGCTTCCACCTCCCGGTCGGCCGCGCTCACCCAGTCCTGCAGACCCTTGCTCTCGACCTCAAGCGCCTCGCGATGGGTGAAGTGGCGCTGCGCCAAGGTGCCGGCCTCGCGGGCCAGGTCCTGCGCGAAGGCGAAACGTGCGTCCATGGGTCTGCCGTCCTTTCCCCAAATCTCTTCAGGCTGCCCGCCCCGTCCGGGCCCGGCCTCTGCGCCTTCGACGGGCTTCATAGCATGGGGCGCCGGCCGCGGCCTCACCCTTCGGTGGGCCGCCGACAGGACGAAGCGGCTAGATCAGCGGCTCCAGGACGCAGTTGACCGGGATCTCGGCGACCGAGGCCTCGTTGGGCAGGGAAAGTGCCAGGGAGACGAGCTCGGCGACGCTGGCCACGGGAATCATCTTGTCCCGGTCGAAGGAGGTGACCTCCGCGGTCATGTCGGTGGCGACATAGCCGGGGCAGATCGAGGTGCCGCGGATCCCGTCCTCCCAGCCGCTGTAGCGCACGGCGTTGGTCAGGGCCGCGGCGGCGTGCTTGGTCATGGCGTAGCCGCCGGCGACGCGGCCCTTCACCCGCTTGCCCGAGAGCGAGACGATGTTGACGACACGCCCGCTGCCCGCCTGTTTGAGGTGGGGAAAGGCGGCGCGGATCAGCCGCAGGGGGCCCTTGACGTTGACCTCCCACATCTCGTCCAGGAGGGACTCGTTCTCCTCCTCGACGCCGAAGGGGTGCATCACCCCGGCGTTGGCGACGACGCCGTCGATCCGGCCCAGGCGGTCGGCGGTGGCGGCGACCCAGGCCGCGGCGCTGCCCCGGTCCCTGGCCTCGAAGCCGTGACAAAGCACCCGCGCCGGATCCCAGTCCAGCACCAGCGGTCCCAGGCTGTCGACATCCCGCGCGCCGAGAGAGAGCGCGAAGCCCTCGGTGTAGAGCTTCTCGGCGACCGCGCGGCCGATCCCCCGGTTCGCCCCCGAGATCATGATCACGCGGCCCTCGGCTGCCAGCCGTCCCTCGGCCATGGCGTCCTCCATCTTTCTGCGGCCGCTTCCCCCTCACCCAGCTCCGGCTAAGGCGCGGCCTGCGCCGCGCCAAGCCTCCACATCCCTCTCCCCTCGGGAGAGGGAGGGGCCCGCAGCGCGTCAGCGCTGTGGGAGGGTGAGGGGCGAAATCCAACTCAAGCCGGCGCCGCGCCGGTCTCCGGAAGGCGGTTCTCCTCCACCGCGTGGCAGGCAACCTCGCGGTCGCCGTGGTGACCGAGCACCGGAGATTCGGCCCGGCAGCGCTCATTGGCGAAGGGGCAGCGCGGATGGAAGTGGCAGCCGGAGGGCGGGTGGATCGGGCTCGGCACCTCGCCCGCCACCGGGATCCGCTGCCGCCCGGTCATCTCCAGGTCCGGGATCGCGTCCAGCAGCATCCGGGTGTAGGGATGCTTCGGTGCGTGGAAGACGCTGCGCGCATCGGACCACTCGACCAGGCGGCCCAGGTACATGACCCCGACGTAGTCGGAGATGTGATAGACCACCGCCAGGTCGTGGCTGATGAAGAGATAGGTCAGGCCGAGCTCGCGCTGCAGCTCCTTCATCAGGTTGAGGATCTGCGCCTGCACCGAGACGTCGAGGGCCGAGGTCGGCTCGTCGCAGACCAGGAACTCGGGGTTGCTGGCCAGCGCCCGGGCGATGGAGATGCGCTGGCGCTGGCCGCCGGAGAACTCGTGCGGGTAGCGGTCCTGGCTGGCGGGATCGAGGCCGACCTCCTCGAGGACGCGGCTGATCATCTGGCGGCGCTCCGCGGACGACGCGCCGATGCCGTGGATCTCGAGGCCCTCGCCGACGATCTGACCGACGGACATGCGTGGGCTGAGGCTGCCGAAGGGGTCCTGAAAGACGATCTGCATCTGCCGGCGAAGGGGCCGCAGCGTCTTCCAGTCCAGGCCCTGGAGCTCCTGGCCGCCGAAACGGATCGAGCCCTGGCTGGACTGAAGGCGGATCAGGGCACGGCCGAGCGTGCTCTTTCCCGAGCCGCTCTCGCCGACGACCCCGAGGGTGTGGCCGCGCCTGAGCGTCAGGCTGATCCCGTCGACGGCCTTCACATGATCGACGGTGCGGCGGACGACGCCGCCCTTGATGGGGAACCACACCCGGGCATCGTCGGCGGCGACGACCTCGCCGGC
>JANQGU010000457.1 GCA_028282935.1 Kiloniellales bacterium | reverse complement strand
GCGGCGCGGACGTACTCCAGGCCGTCGGCGATGGTGAAGGCCAGCTCCTGCACCGCCGTCGCCCCCGCCTCCTGCATGTGATAGCCGGAGATCGAGATCGAGTTGAACTTCGGCATCTCCTGCGCCGTGTACTCGATGATGTCGGCGACGATGCGCATCGAGGGCGCGGGCGGGTAGATGTATGTGTTGCGGACCATGAACTCCTTGAGGATGTCGTTCTGGATCGTGCCCGACAGCTTCTCGGTCGCGACGCCCTGCTCCTCGCCGGCGACGATGAAGCCGGCCAGGACCGGCAGCACGGCGCCGTTCATGGTCATGGAGACGCTCATCTGGTCGAGCGGGATGCCGTCGAAGAGGATCTTCATGTCCTCGACGGAATCGATCGCCACCCCGGCCTTGCCGACGTCGCCCTCGACCCGGGGATGGTCGGAATCGTAGCCGCGGTGGGTGGCCAGGTCGAAGGCCACCGAAAGGCCGCGCTGGCCGCCGGCCAGGGCCTGGCGGTAGAAGGCGTTGGACTCCTCGGCGGTCGAGAAGCCGGCGTACTGGCGGATGGTCCAGGGCCGGTTGGCGTACATGGTCGCCCGCGGCCCGCCCAGGTAGGGCGGAAAGCCCGGCATGCCACCCAGGGTCTCCAGCCCCTCCAGGTCCTCGGCGGTATAGAGCGGCTTGACCGCGATCCCCTCGGGCGTCTCCCAGGCCAGGTCCTCTGGGCTGCGGTCCCTGAGCTCCTTGGCGGCGAGCGCGCGCCAGTCGTCCAGCGTCTTCTTCTCGAAATCGGCCATGCCCGGTCGTCCGGTTTCTCTGTTGCAGTGCAGCATTATACGCCGAAGAGTGCGCCAAGTCCACGACAGGCCGGCGCGGCGGGCTTTCGTGTCCTGGGCCGGGATCAGAGTTGGCGCCTAACTGGCGATGTCGGCGTATCACCCCCACCCCGGCCCTCCCCCATCAAGGGGGAGGGAGTAGGATGGCGGCGGCCGACACTTTACCCCCTCCCCCTTGATGGGGGAGGGCTGGGGTGGGGGTGAAACTCCGATGCGTGCGAGCTCAGGTGCTGAGGCGGAGGAAGCCGACCGGGGCGTCGAAGCCCTTGAGCCTGGCCTGCTCCTCTCGGGGCGCCAGGTCGCCGATCAGGGCCGCGACCGCCGGGTCCTCGGCCATGGGACGCGACAGCACGATGTCGCCGCCCTGGCTCTCGCCCTGCAGCCGGGCCGCCAGGTTCACGGTCGAGCCGAAGTAGTCGAGGCGGTCGTTGAGCGTGACCGCGATGCAGGGCCCCTCGTGCAGGCCCAGCTTGACCCGGATCGGGGTTTCCGGGCGGCCGGCGTTGAAGGCCTCGACCTCTCGTTGGATCTCCAGCGCGGCGGCCAGGGCGTCGGCCGGGCGGATGAAGGCGGCCATGACCGCGTCGCCGATGGTCTTGACGATGGCGCCGTCGTGGTCGCGGACCTTGGCCGCCAGCAGCGCGAAGTGCTCGCGGACCAGCCGGTAGGCCCGGGCGTCGCCGATCCCGCGGTAGAGCGCGGTCGAGCCGCGCAGGTCGGTGAACATCAGGGCGATCCGCTTGACCGCGACCTCGTCGCCGGGCCGCAGCACCTGGTCCGAGAAGAGATCGCGGAAGGCCTGCAGGCTGCTCGCCCGGTCGGCAGTCAGGGCGTCACGCACCCACTCCCGCTCCTCGATCACCAGGGTCCGGCGCCAGGGCGTGCGGTTGCTGAGGACCAGCTCGCCCGGCGGGGCCACGGCGCCGGCGGTGACCGCCTCCGGCTCCAGGATCATCTCGGGAAAGCCGTCCTCCGGCCGCTCCAGGTCCAGCTCCGGCCCGGGCTCCTGGGTGCGCAGGCGGTAGGCGCCGGACGGCAGCCGCGCGGCGAGACGCCGGCTCTCGCCCGGCTCCAGGGTCACGTGGACCCGGATGTGCGGCGTCGACATCGGCCCGAAGAGGCAGTACTCGCCGGTGTTCAACGGGCGGATGCCCGGCGCCGGGTGGAAGCTGAGCTCGACGTTGCGGGAGAAGTCGCGGCCGTAGTCGATGTTGCAGGTCGAGCAGTGCGCGCCCTCGGGGAGCTGGTCGAGGGAGCCGACCACCAGCTTGGCGACCCGGCAGCGCGGGCAGAGCAGGTCCCAGCGCAGCTCCAGCAGGCCGGCGCGGGTCGCCTCCAGGCAGAGCTCGACCACGACCCGGTCGCTGAGGCCCCAGAGCCGCGCCAGGCGCAGGGGCCGGAGCTGGACCAGGTCGACCTCCTGCGCGCACAGGACGTAGTCGGCCAGACGCCGGCCATGGTCCCGGCCGTGCTCGCTCTCCTCCAGGCGGGCGACGATGGCGTCGACCCTGGCGCGCACGGCCTCGGTGACCGGCGCCGCCGCGTAGTCGAAGGGCATGGCCTGTCGGCCCTTCAGGAAGGCGGCCAGATGGGCTGCCTGGCGGCCGAAGCTCCGGCCGGTGGAGCGGAAGAAGCCACGGCGCAGCAGCGCCTCGCCCAGCAGCCCCTTGGCCGAGGCCTCGACGCTGTACTCGGCGCGGCAGCCTTCCGGCGTCGGGCTGAGGCGCAGCACGGCGCAGAGCCGGGCCAGGGGGCCGCGCTCGAAGATCCGGCAATGCTCGAACCACTGCTCGGCGATCCAGTTGGTCGGCTGCTCCCGCCAGGCCAGCTCGAAGGGGCCCATGCGGGCCCGGCCGCGGAAGTCGACAGAACCGTCGGGCTGCGGCCTGTCCTCGATGACGTGGTTGGGCAGGCCGGCGGCCTCGTTGAAGCGCGCCGTATCGGCCAGGAAGGGCCAGACCTCCTCGGGCGGCGCCTCGAACTCCCAGACGAAGGTTCTCGAATGCCTCTTTGCCATGGTCCTGAGTTCAACGCGCGAATCGTCATGCCCCCGCGCAAGGGGACGGACCTTCTACGCGAAAGGCAAGGATTTTGGATGCCGCGGCGGACCGGCCGCCACGGAAAGCTCACGGCGCGCAGGAGGCTACCAGCGAAAGAGCGGCAGGACGGCGGCCGGATGGTGGCCGCTCTCGGCGGCGATGACCGCCAGGCGGTCCGGGTCGGGGCGGCCCTCGGCGTCGGGCATCAGCTCCTCGATGTGGATGCCGCCGGCGATGAAGATGCCGTCGATGCCGGCGGCGCGGGCGCCGGCGATGTCGGTGCGGAAGGAGTCCCCGACCCCGGCGATCCGGGAGCGGTCCTCGACGCCGAGCAGCGCGAAGGCGCGGCGGTAGACGTCGGCGTGCGGCTTGCCGTGGTAGCGCACCTCGGCGCCGAGCTCTTCGTAGCGGGCGGCGATGGCGCCGGCGCAGATCTCCATGGTGCTGCCGCGTATCACCACCAGGTCCGGATTGGCGCAGACCATCGGCAGGTCGCGCGCCCGCGCCGCCTGGAGCAGCGCCTCGAAGTCCTCGACCCGGTCATCGGAACGGTCGGCCCCGGTGAGCAGGATGAAGTCGGCCGCGGCCAGGTCCTCGACGAAGTCGATCTCCAGGCCCTCGCGGATCCCGAGGTCGCGCGCCGGGCCGAGGTGGAAGCCGCGCCGGCCGAGGTCCCGGTACCAGGCGTCGGGCCGCTCCTTGAGGTGCAGCCAGGTCTCCTCGCCCGAGGAGTGCAGGGCGTCGTAGAGCTCGGGCACTAGGCCCAGCTCGACGTTGCGCTCCAGGATGCCGGCCGCCCGGCGCGGCGCGTTGGACAGCACCAGCAGCTTCTTGCCCCGCGCCTTCAGCGCCTTCAGGCAGTCGACGGCCTCGGGATAGGCCGCGACGCCGTTGTGCAGCACGCCCCAGAGGTCGAGGATGAAGGCGTCGTAGCGGTCGGCCAGGGCGGCCATGCCGTCGTGGATCGGGGCCGGCGCGGTGGCGGTCTGGGCGGCGCTCTGGGCTTCGGTCATGTCTCGAGTTTCCGGCTCTCGGGCTAGCGGCTGGGGTTGCGGGCGCCCTTGTGCCACAGCCGGCCGCCGGGGGAAAGCGGCCCCAAGAACGAAGCGGAAAGAAGCGGAAAGGTGTGGGGGCTCAGGCCGTCGGCTTGGCCAGGCGCGGCTCGCCGAAGAGGTAGCCCTGGCCGAAGTCGATGCCGAGCTCGAGCAGCTCGATCAGGTCGGCCTCGGCTTCGATCTTCTCGACGATGACATCGATCGCGCGCCGGTCCAGCTCCCGCTTCAGGCTGCGGAAGATCTCGGGCCCGCCCTCCTCGAGCAGGACCGCGGCCTCCAGCTTGATGAAGCGGATCTCGCGCTCGACCAGCAGGCCCGGGTCGATCGCCAGGCCGTCGACCTGGTCGACCGAGAGCCGGCAGCCGAGCTCGAGCAGCCGCTCGAGCTGGCGCCGGGTGGGCCCGCGCTGGCGCTTGAGGTCTGCGTAGGCGAACTCGAAGATCAGGCTCTTGGCCAGCTCCGCGTTGCCCTCCAGGAACTCGACGAAGTCGCCGAAGAAGTCGAGGTCCTCCAGGGTGTTGAGCGAGATGTTGCAGAAGAACCCGACGTCCATGTTCTCGCGCTGGATCTTGCGGACCAGCTGGACGCAGCGGAACAGCAGCATGTTGTCGATCGCCGCGACCAGCCCGGCCTCCTCGGCCAGCTCGATGTAGCGCTCGGGCCGGACCACCGTGCCGTCGTCGGTGCGGATCCGGGTGAAGCATTCGTAGAAGCGCCGCTTGCGCTGGGGCAGGCTGACGACCGCCTGCAGCATCAGGTCGAGGCTGTCCTGGCGCAGGCATTTCTTGACCTCGTCCAGGACCGACTGGTCGTCGAGGTTCTCGGCCTCCAGCGGCTGCAGCATCAGGGGCGGCTCGGCGCCGCCGACCGCGGTCCCGCCGGCGACCGCCAGGGCCGGGCGGAAGGCCACCTGCTCGGCCACCTGGGCCTGGCCCTCGGACAGCCGCGACACCAGGGACTTGAGGACCGTGACCTCGTCCATGACCTCGGTCAGGGCCTGGCTGCTGCCCTGGCCGCCGCGCAGGCTCGCCGCCGCCTGCAGCGCCTCCTCCAGGGCCTTCATCTCGCGCCGCGCGCCGGCCAGCTCGTCGCGCACCGCCACCTGACCCGCGCGCAGGGCGTGGATCTCCTCGCGCAGCCGCCGGTCGCCTTCGCGCCGTCCGTTGATCTCCAGCAGCACGGCGCCGCAGAGGAAGACCAGGGTGCCGGCGATCAGGGCGAACTCCAGGCGCGTGCCCAGCCATTCCGGCAGCAGGACGACCACGACCACGGCCGGCGCGGAGATGCCGATGAGATTGAAGACGGAACGAACGAAGGCCAAGAAGCGGCTCCCCTACCAAGAACCTGTGGGCCAAGGACCTGCGGCCAAGGACCTGCCGGAAGCCTGCCGACGATCCTTGAATATAGGGTTAACCAGACCTTTCGGCCGCCGGGTCCCCGCCGGCACCCGGCGGCGCCAGGTCGGGGTGGTCGGCGCCGACCGCCTCGGCCACGGTCGCGAAGCCGTCGTGCCTGAGCAGGGCCGCCAGCTCGGTCAGGATCCGCTTCGGCAGGCCCGGCCCCCGGTAGACCAGGCCAGTGTAGAGCTGCACCAGGGAGGCGCCGGCGCGGATCTTGGCGTAGGCCTCGGCGCCGCTGGCGACCCCGCCGACCCCGACGATCGGCAGGCGCCCGCCGGTCAGGCGATACATCTCGGCCAGCAGGGCGGTCGAGGGCGCGAAGAGGGGCGCGCCGGACAGCCCGCCGGCCTCGCCGCGGAAGCGGCTCTTCAGGCCGGCCGGCCGCTCGATGGTGGTGTTCGAGACGATCAGCCCGTCGAGGCCCTGCGCCAGGGCGACCTCGGCGATATCGGCCCGGTCCTCGGCAGTCAGGTCGGGGGCGATCTTCAGCAGCAGCGGCGGCCCGCGCCCCGCCCCCCTCTCCGACAGCGCGGCGCGGAGGGGCGCGAGCAGGGCCGCAAGCTGGTCGCGGCCCTGCAGGGCCCTGAGGCCGGGCGTGTTGGGCGAGGAGACGTTGATCACCAGGTAGTCGGCCAGGGGCGACAGCGCCCGCAGGCCGGCGAGATAGTCGGCCCCGGCATCGGTGGACTCCTTGTTGCGGCCGAGGTTGACGCCGATGACACCGCCCTCGGGCGCCGCGGCGCGCCGGCGGCGCAGGTTGGCCTCGACGCGCGCCAGGCCCGCCGAGTTGAAGCCCAGCCGGTTGATCAGCGCCCGGTCCTCGGCCAGGCGGAAGACCCGGGGCCTGGGATTGCCCGGCTGCGGGCGTGGCGTGACGCTGCCGATCTCGACGAAGCCGAAGCCGGACCGCAGCAGCGCGTCGGCGACCTCCGCGTCCTTGTCGAAGCCCGCGGCCAGGCCCAGGGGATTGGCGAAGTCCAGGCCCCAGACCCGGGTTCGCAGCCTGGCCTGCGCCGAGGCCGGCAAGGCGCCGGGAAAGGCCGCGCCGGAACGCAACGCCAGAAGCGTCAGCCGATGGGCCAATTCCGGCGCGAGCGCGAAGATGATCGGCCGAAGCCAAGCGTAGAGAGACAGCGAAGACACGTGGAAACAGTAAAACCGAATTCAGAGGACTTCACGAGCCAAGCTCGATTCGCGCACGCGATTCAAGAATATTTAAAGGCTCGACGGCGCGAAAAAGCACGTTTAAATCTGTAGGCAGGCGGAATTTATACCATTTTCCTAGTACGTTAAACATAGCAGCAATCGCGCTGAATTCCTGGGATCATCTTCCTGCTGCGATCCGGGTTAATCCCTATATAAGATCACGTTCATGTTACAACATGCAGATGTTTGGCGGGCGATCGATCGACTGGCGGCAAAGTACGGCTTATCCGCCTCAGGTTTAGCCAGACGGGCCGGATTGGATCCGACCACCTTCAACCGGAGCAAGCGGGTCGCCAAGGACGGCAAGCTGCGCTGGCCGAGCACGGAGTCGCTCTCCAAGATTCTGAGCGCCACGGGTGCCAGCGTCGGAGAGTTCGTCGGCCTCCTGAACGGCGAGGACGTGGGCTTCGCCAGCATGGGGCTGCGCCGGATCGGATACCAGGTCGTCTCCGAGCCCGGGTTCTTCGATCCGGAGGGTCGGCCAATTGGCAATGGCTGGGGCCGCATGCCGCTGCCGGAGATGGCGGACCCCGACGCCTTTGCAATCGAGATTAGGGGTTCCGCGCTACAGCCGACCTACGCCGACGGTCATGTCCTGGTCGTGTCGCCGGCGTCGCGGGTCGACGCCGGGCATCGGGTCATCGTCCGGCTCGGCGACGGCAGCATCCTCTTCGGCAACCTGGACCGCCGCAGCCCCGAAGAGGTCGAGCTGACAACCTTCGATGGAACAGCCGCCTCCGTGGTGGTGCCGCAGACCGACATCACCTGGATGTCGCGCATCGTCTGGGTGATCCAGTAGCCCGCCGCCCGGACCGGACCGGCGCCCGGAAACCCGGGGTCCGTCGGCAGGGCGTCGGCTGCGCCTTGCCAGCCTTCCCAAAGCGGCTATGCTAACCGCTCTCCGGCGGTTCTGGCGGGCCGTTTCTCTTCCAGTTCTTCGGGATTCCGGGACATGAAAGCGCTGCACTACATCGACGGCATCTGGCACGAGGGCAACCCGCCGATCATGGGACCGATGACCCATGCCGCCTGGATGGCCTCGGTCGTCTTCGACGGTGCCCGCGCCTTCGAGGGCGTCGCTCCGGACCTCGACCTGCACTGCGCCCGCCTGAACGAGTCGGCGCCGCGCATGGGCCTGGCCACGCCCCTCTCCGCGGGCGAGATCCTGGAGATCGCGCGCGAGGGCATCGAGAAGTTCGCCGGGGATGCCGAGCTCTATATCCGGCCGATGTACTACGCGGAAACCGGCTTCGTGTCGCCCGATCCGGAGAGCACGCGCTTCATCTGCTCGATCTTCGAATCCCCGATTCCGGCGCCCAACGGCTTCTCGGCCTGCCTGTCCAGCTTCCGCCGCCCGCTGCACTCGATGGCGCCGACCGATGCCAAGGCCTCCTGCCTCTATCCGAACTCCGCCCGGGCGCTGAAGGAAGCGGCGGACAAGGGCTTCGACAACGCGGTGGTGCTGGACGGCCTGGGCAATGTCGCCGAGCTGGCGACCGCCAACATCTGGATGGCGAAGGACGGCGCCGCCCACACGCCGGTGGTCAACGGCACCTTCCTGAACGGGATCACCCGGCAGCGGGTCGCCAGCCTGCTCGAGGCCGCCGGCATCAAGGTCTACGAGCGGGTCATCTCCTACCAGGAGCTGAGCGACGCCGACGAGGTCTTCACCACCGGCAACTACGGCAAGGTCATGCCGATCACCCGGCTCGACAACCGCGACCTGCAGCCGGGCCCGGTCTACACCAAGGCCCGCGAGCTCTACTGGTCCTACGCCCACGGCGACTGACGCCGCCGCGGACCGCGGGTCGCGGCGCCTCCCGGTCAGTCGTCGTCGTCCCCATCGTCGTCGTCATCATCGTCGCCATCGCCGGTCCCGACGCAGATGCTGCCGGTCGTGGCGTTGCCGCCCGGCAGCAGGGCGGTCGGGCGGTCGAAGTCGTTGCGGCCGGCGATCCGCTTGAGCCTTTCCCCGGTCTCCTGGACGAAGACGTAGCAGGCGGTCGGGGTCTGGCCCCCGCTGCCGAAGTCGTTGCGCCGGATCCGGCTGTCGGGCCCGCGGGCGCGCAGGCTGGTGCCGAAGCGCGCGGTCGTGCCCTCGAAGCGGTTGTCCTGGATCCGGGCGTCGGCGGCGTCGACCGTGACCAGGGTGTTGCCCTGCTCGAAGGGCGGGTTGAAGGCCCCGCAGGCCGGGTTCGGGCCGCCCGCCGTGCCGACCACCAGGTTGTCCTGGAAGGTCACGTCGGAGGTGTTGCCGCCGCCCGCGCCGCCACCCATGACCACGAGCTGGCGCGGCACGTTGGGCAGGGAGAACTGCTGGGAAAAGCCGCAGCCCGCCGGCACGTCGCCCAGGAAGGTCTTGCCGGCGAAGACGTTGCCCGCGATCAGGAAGTCGGAGATCGTCGGCGCGAATTCGGTCAGCAGGCCGTGGTCCCCGGCGGCGACGATCCGGTTGCCCAGGATGCGCGCGCCGCTGTGGCCGCCCTGGAAGTAGAGGGCGGCGTTCTCGATCGCCGGGTTGCCGTTGTCGATGCCGTTGATGGTGAAGCCTTGGCCGGCGTCGCCGATCTGCACGCCGCCGGTGCCGCCCGTGACCACGACGCTGCCCAGGCTGCCGACGCTGGAGATGCCGCTGATCACGGTCAGCGCCCGGCCGGCCGTCGACAGCAGCGCGATGTCGCTGTCGATCACCACGTTCTCGCCGTAGGCCCCGGGAGCGACCAGCACCCGGTCGCCGTCGCCGGCCGCGGCCACCGCGTCCGAGATCGTGCAGTAGACCGGCCCCGCGGCGTTGCAGCCCGGGTCGTTCTGGTCGACCTCGAGGTCGGCGGCCCCGGCCGCGCCGGCGGCACAGACCAAGGTCAAGGCAAGGATCGCGTGTCGGTGAATGCTCATGCTTCGTCTCCCCCCGAAGACCCGGCGCCGGCAAGGCTGCGGCGGCGCCTCGATGAGCAAGCATTCTAGCCACAGCCCCGGGGCGGCGGCTCGTTAACTTTTTTCAATCTATAAGATTATTGTCCTCGCAACCCGCCGCGCGGAGGCGCCCGGCCTCCGGCCACGAGGAGAGGCGCCTCGCCCCGAAATCCGCGGGACGGAGGGCCAGGGAAGGCGCTTCACGCGCGCCGAGGCCTGCCGTCCAGGCCTGCCTCGACCGAAGCCGGGACGCCGGGAAGCCGGCGCAGCATCAGCAGGCTCTCGCCGGCGCGCGACAGCCTTGGGTGCGGGTCGATCCGCGCCCTGGCGGCAACGGCGAAGCCTTCGCGCTCGTAAAGCCGGCGCGCCGCCTCGTTGTCCGCCCAGACCTGCAGGCTGAGCCGGTCGAAGCCCAGCCGCTCCGCCTCCTCGGCGGCCCAAGCCAGGAGCCGCCGGGCGATGCCGCGCCGACGATGGCTGGCGGCGACGGCCATGCTGCTGACGAAGAAGCTGCCCCAATCCGTGACCGCGTCCAGCGCCGCGATATGAGCGAGCCGGTCCTTTGGCACCAGGTCGCGCGGCTCCGTCTTCAGCAGGTCGACCGGATAGGCGTTGATCATCGCGACCACCCGCCCCGCCGCCTCGGCCACGCGGACGTTGCGATAGGAGCAGGGATCCTCCTCGCCGGCGACCGCCAGGCCCATGACCTCGGCCGGCGTCGTGTCGGGCAGGACGCCTTCCAGCAGGAACTCGAAGAGCCCGCCGCCCGCCTCGACCATGAGCTCCGCGACGGCCTGCGCGTCGCCGGGACGCGCCGCGCGGAAGACGACCTCGTCCTCGCCCGCCATCGCCGCCTCAGGCCGGGCTCAGGTCCTCGCCCGCTAGGGCGCGGCGCAGCAGGTCGAGGAAGTTGTCGCGGCCGTAAAGGGCGACGAAGGAGCCCATGCGCGGGCCCTGCTCCTGGCCGAAGAGGATCTCGTAGAGCGCCTTGAACCAGGCCCGCAGCTCCGGGAAGGGGTGGCGCTTGCCGACCTCGTAGATCTG
>JANQGU010000444.1 GCA_028282935.1 Kiloniellales bacterium | reverse complement strand
GCCGCCCGGCGCTTTCCCGGCGAGCACCTCGAGGTCCGCGGCTACACCCTGACCGGCCCGGCCTCGGCCTCGCCCCACGGCAACGGCGCCCTGACCGGCCTGCGCGTCGAGGAGGGCCACGGCCTGGTCAACATCGTGATCCCGCGCCTCAACGGCCTGGTGATCGAGAACGAGCGCACCTATTTCTGCGGCCAGCCCAGCGACGAGCAGGCCAGGCTCTACGAGGCGGCCCTGGGCGCCAACGAGGCCGCGATCGCCCGGATGAAGACCGGCAATAAGGTGCGGTCCATAGAGGACGCGGCGCGGAACGTCATCGAGGAGGCCGGCTACGGCAGCCACATCCGGCACCGCACCGGCCACGGCATCGGCCTGATCGGCCACGAGTACCCCGAGGACATGGCCTTCAACGAACGGCCCCTGGAGGCCGGCGAGGTCTATTCGGCCGAGCCCGGGATCTACGTCTACGGCCTGGGCGGCTTCCGGGTCGACGACACCGTGATCGTCGGCGAGACCCCGGAGGTCATCACCCGGGCCCCCAAGGACCTGGCCAGCATCACCCTGCCGGCCTGACCCCGAGAGGATCGAAAGGCCCGACAGGAACGAAAAGGAAGAGCCTTCGCGTGACGGCCACCTCCAGCAACCTGCCCGAGATCGATCCCGAAGAGATCCTGGAGGGCGTGCTCGCCTGGGTCGGCATCGAATCGCCCAGCTACGACGCCAAGGCGGTCAACCGCATGGTCGACCACGTCGAGGACGGCCTCGACCAGGTCGGCGCCCGGATCGAACGGACCCCGGGGCAGGACGGCTTCGGCGACATCCTCAAGGCGCGCACGCCCTGGGGCGGCGACGGACCGGGCATCCTGGTCCTCAGCCACCTCGACACCGTCCACCCGGTCGGCACCATCGAGACCGACCTGGAGGTGCGGCGCGACGGCGACAGGATCTTCGGCCCCGGCATCTACGACATGAAGGCCGGCGCCTACATCGCGCACTACGCCTATCGCCATCTGGTGCGCCACGGCCGCGAGACGCCGCTGCCCATCACCTTCCTCTACATCCCCGAGGAGGAGGTCGGCAGCCCGACCTCGCGCGCGATGATCGAGGCCGAGGCGCTGAAGAACAGCTACGTCCTGGTCACCGAGCCGGCCCGCGACGGCGGCAAGGTCGTCACCGCGCGCAAGGGCGTTGCCCGCTTCGAGATGCGCACCCGCGGCCGGCCGGCCCACTCCGGCGCCCGCCACGAGGACGGCCGCAGCGCGATCAAGGAGATGGCCCGCCAGATCCTGCGGGTCGAGGAGCTGACCGACTACGGCACCGGGGTCACCGCCAACGTCGGCCTGGTCTCCGGCGGCACCATGACCAACGTGGTGCCGGCCGCCTGCTCCGCCGAGATCGACCTGCGGGTGCCCGACGACACCCTGGGCGAGGCCCTCTGCCGGGACATCCTGGCCTACCGGGCCCATGACCCCGACGTCGAGCTGGAGATCCTCGGCGGCATGAACCGGCCGGCCTTCGTCAAGACCGAGAGCATCGCCCGGCTTTTCGAGCACGCCAGGGACCTGGCCGCGGAGATCGGCTTTGAGCTGCAGGACTGCGAACTCACCGGCGGCGGCAGCGACGGCAACTTCACCGCCGCCCTGGGCGTGCCGACCCTGGACGGCCTGGGCGCCGACGGCCACGGCGCCCACAGCCACGAGGAGCACATCTACTTCTCCTCCCTGAAAGAACGCACCGCCCTGATGATCCGCCTCTTCGAGACGCTGGCGTAGGTGCACGGGCGACCACGGAGGCCGGCACGCGGAGGCGTGCCGGCCCCGCCTTGTGGTCGCTACGCCGCGATCATCGATCGGGCGCCAAGTCGCCGATGGCCCGCGGCAACAGCCGCCCGAACAGCGTCGCGTACTGCATGCGGTAGGCGTCCGTGTTGTCGAAGCGGCCCGAGAACTTCGACTGCAGCAGGCTGGCGTTGGCCCCCTGGGCGCGGGAGATGATGCCGCCGGCGACGTCCGCGCCGGAGGGCCAGCTGACGGCGAAACGCAGGCGCTCGACGGAGATCGCGCCCTCGGTCACGCCCTCGCCGTCGGCCAGGGGGCGGAACTGGAACAGCGCGTCGGGCTCGGCCTGGAAGGGCGGGAAGACCTCTCGTCCGCCCAAGCCGTCGAGCAGGTTCGGCAAGACTTCCTCGTCCGGCAGTTCCGTCCGGTTGACTCTGACGGAGCCGACGGGGGCGTCTTCGTCCTCGGCCCGATTGACGGCCAGGACCTGCATGGCGCCGCCGTCGCTGTCGGCCGCGGTCAGGAGCATCGTCGGGAAGCTGCCGGGGGAGCTCGAAAACCGGCCTCGCCGCTCCTCGAGCAGACGCAGTTCGCGAATGACGTCGTCGGAGCGCTTCAGGGCGCGCAGGGTCCCGATGGCGTTGGTGTTGTTGGGCAGGTTGTCGGTGGATTCCACCTCCGCCACCAGGTGGAACGGCAAGCCGCTCCGCTGGCTGTGCCGATCGAGGATCAGCGCCGCCATGCGGGTCAGCTCCCGGGCGCTCGGCGGGTTGACCGAGTTGGGGGTATCGAAG
>JANQGU010000386.1 GCA_028282935.1 Kiloniellales bacterium | reverse complement strand
TACCAGTTCTGCACCGTGGAGTACTTGATCTCGGCGTCGTCGAGGGCGACCAGCTCGACCACGGCCGCGTGGAGCTGGTTCTCGTCGCGCATCGGCGCCGTGCAGCCTTCCAGGTAGCTCACGTAGGAGCCCTCGTCGGCGACGATCAGGGTGCGCTCGAACTGGCCGGTGTTCTCGGCGTTGATCCGGAAGTAGGTCGAGAGCTCCATCGGGCAGCGCACGCCCTTGGGGATGTAGACGAAGGAGCCGTCGGTGAAGACCGCCGAGTTCAGGCAGGCGTGCTTGTTGTCGCCGTAGGGCACGACGCTGCCGAGGTACTTGCGGACCAGCTCCGGATGGGTCTGGATCGCCTCGGAGATCGAGCAGAAGATCACCCCGACCTCTTCCAGCTTGGACTTGAAGGTAGTCGCGACCGAGACGCTGTCGAAGACTGCATCGACGGCGACGCCGGCCAGACGCTCCTGCTCGCGCAGGGGGATGCCCAGCTTCTCGTAGGTGCGCAGCAGTTCCGGGTCGACTTCGTCCAGGCTCTTCGGCTTCTCGGTGTTCTTCGGCGCCGCGAAGTAGTAGGCGTCCTGGTAGTCGATCGGCGGGAAATCGACCTTGGCCCACTGCGGCTCGGGCAGGGTCAGCCAATGCCGATAGGCCTTGAGCCGCCAGGCCAGGAGCCACTCCGGCTCCTCCTTCTTGGCCGAAATGAAGCGGACGGTGTCTTCGTCCAGTCCCTTGGGTGCTCGGTCCTGCTCGATCTCGGTGACGAAGCCGTACTTGTACTTCTCGCCGGAAATTTCCTGGACCTGGGTCACTGTCTCGACGCTGGCGACCATCTCGTAGCTCTCCGTAACCTTGCTGTCTGTGTCCGTGTTCGCTTATGGCCCTTCGGCCTCTTAGGTCATGCCCCCAGGCGGCGCTCCTCCGCGTCGCGTTCGGCGAAGCCGAGGACCGGGGTCGCCATGTCAGCCAGGCTCACGCTGTCCAGGGCGCCGCGGATCGCGCGGTTCACCTTGTCCCAGCCGCCGCGCATCGGGCAGAGATCCTCGACGTCGCAGTGGTTCGTGCTGCCGTCGACGCAGGCGGTCAGGGCGATCGGTCCCTCGATGGCCTGGATGATGTCGGCCACGGCGATCTCGTCGGCCGGGCGGCTGAGCCCATAGCCGCCAGCGGCGCCGCGATGCGAGACGATCAGGCCGTCCCGTGCCAGGGCGTTCAGCACCTTGGCGACGGTGGGCAGGGGAACGCCCGTGTCGCGGGCGATCTCGCCGGCCGCCAGCGTGGCCTTGTCGCGCAGGGCCATCTGCGCCATAACCACGACCGCATAATCGGTCAGTCGGTTGAGCCGGAACATCCGGATACTCCAATTCCTACCAAATTGGTACGGTATGGAATATCGGCCGAAGAGTCCTGCAGATCAAGCCTTTTTGCGAAAGCCGTGAGAGCCGGCCGCGCCGCCGTCGCTGGGGTTGTGCCCATTCCCGATTCCGACGCTCGGCTTTCAAGGCCTCGTGATGTCAAGTGATACGGCGCTATCGCGCGCTGATCCCAAGTTAGAGGCTGACCCCGGCGTTCGTGGACCAGGATGCCCGCGGACCCTCAGACAGTCGGAAAGGCGGGCTGACCCATGCGGGAAGGACGACCTTCGCCAGGAAAGAGGTTCCCGGTTCACGGCAGCGTTCTGGGCAGCGTTCTGGCCGCTCTCCTCCTGCTCGGCGGCGGCGTGGCGGCGCCGGCCCCGGCGCAGGACCGGCCGACGGCGGTGGAGGCGGTGCAGCCGACCCGGCACTTCCGGGTCGAAGGGCCGGCCGATCTGACCGGGCAGGACGCCATGACCATCTATGCCCGGATCCTGGACAACATGACGGCGGCCTACGGGCTCTCCGGGGACGCGGCCTCGAGGACCTATCGGGGCTGGCGCCGCTATAACCGCGTGCCCTACCGTTCCGCCACCCATGGCGAGCGCTACGTCAACAACTACGCCAATGCCCTGGCCAGGGCCTACGGCGATTTCGAGGCCGCCGGCCGGATGCCGCAGGGCGCGCTGCTGGCCAAGGACAGCTTCGCGGTGACCGCCCGCGGCGACGTCTTCAGCGGTCCCCTGTTCCTGATGGAGAAGATGGCCCCGGGCTTCAGCCCGCCGAACAACGACTGGCGCTACAGCATGATCATGCCGGACGGCTCGCTCTTCGGGGAAACCGGCGGCGCCGGCTCTGAGCGGGTCCAGTTCTGCCACGCCTGCCACGCCGAGGTCGGAGACGACGACAACCTGTTCTTTGTGCCGGAGGACAACCGGGTCCGCTTCCAGAATCAGAGCGCCGCCGAGTAGCCCGCAGAAGGCACGGGTTCACGGGAAGTTGCGCCGCCTTGATCCCGGGTGTCCGGGCGACCCTGCTAGCCTGCAGGGGTGGAGGTCTCGGAGGTGTCCGGCAGGGAAAGGGCCTTCCAGGCTGCTTGGAGACTCCCAGTTCTTTCCGCCGGACCAGGTTCGGGTCCCAGAATCCCTCCCGCCTCTTGGAGGGGATGCCTGAAAAGGCAGCCGCCCGGATGTCCGGAAGGTACCGAGCCGGCCGTCCGGGCGGCCTTCTTCGCCGGCTGGCCGAAAGGCCGTCCATCACAAGCCCGTGAAGAGGCTTTATTTGAGATTCCAGGGGCTTCTGAGCGAACCTCTAGGCGATCTTTGGCCAGTTCGGTCTCGTGTCGGTTCATCCAAAAAAAAGATGGAGAGATCCCAAAAATGAACAAGATTCTCGGCGTGGTCGCGGCCTCCGCCTCCGCTCTCTTCCTCTTCGCCTCCACGGCCGCCCAGGCGGCGTCCTGCGATCCGGGCAAGCCGGGCGCGGACCTGAGCTTCGAGGAAGCGCAGAAGGTCTATGACTGCCTGAAGGCGGATCTCTACGCGGGCTACCAGAAAGGCAAGAAGCGCTGGATCCCGGTCGAGCACGTCAAGGACTACCGCGACTGGACCCCGGTCAGCACGGTGCCGGCCGCTCCGGGCTTCCACGGCGGCCGCTTCCTCTTCACCTACGTCAACGAGGTCGGCGCGGCGGAGTACCTGAAGTACGCCGAGGAGAACGTCAAGATGCCCGCCGGCACCCTGATCGCGAAGGAGTCCTTCGCCGTCACCGACAAGGGCAAGGTCAAGCGCGGGCCGCTGTTCTTCATGCAGAAGACGGCCGCCGGCAAGTCGCCCGAGACCAACGACTGGTACTACTACGCGGTGGCGCCCAACGGTTCGCCCATGGGCGTTCCCGTGGTCAAGGCCTGCCACCAATGCCACGCCGAGAACTTCGGCGACCGGGACGGCCTGGGCTATCCCGTCGAGGAAGCGCGAATCACGAAGTAGCGCGCAGTCGGGGCGTTCGCAGTCGGGGCATTCGGGGCGCCGCCCGGTCTCCTGGTCGGGCGGCGTCTTCCGTTTTCGGCCCCTTTTCCGTCCCTGTCTCCCCGCAAGCGGCTCGCCAGCGGCCGGCGCTTCTTCTAGGTCGTGGTGAGGATTTAACTATTTGAGGGTTATAGCGATAGCTGCGAGCTTCACGAAGCCCAAGAAGTTTGCGAGCAGCTTGTCGTATCTGGT
>JANQGU010000313.1 GCA_028282935.1 Kiloniellales bacterium | reverse complement strand
CCGGGCCGAGCGCCTAGGGCTGGCCGGCAGTCGGGTTCAATTGGCAGCGGCGACCTCGGTGCGGGACATCCTCGCCACCCTGGACAGCGCCCAGTCGCCCCAGGTCGTGATCATCGACTCGATCCAGACCATGTACGTCGACAGCCTGGAGTCGGCGCCCGGAACCGTTTCCCAGGTTCGGGCCAGCGCCCAGGAGCTGATCCGCCTGGCCAAGCAGCGCGGCTTCGCCCTGCTTCTGGTCGGACACGTGACCAAGGACGGCGTGATCGCCGGACCCAAGGTGCTGGAGCACATGGTCGACGCCGTCCTGACCTTCGAGGGCGAGCGCAGCCATCAGTTCCGGCTGCTGCGCGCGACCAAGAACCGCTTCGGGCCGACCGACGAGATCGGCGTCTTCGAGATGACCGACCGGGGCCTGCAGGAGGTCGCCAACCCCTCGGCCCTTTTCCTGGCCGAGCGCAACACCAATATCTCGGGTGCGGCGGTCTTCGCCGGCCTGGAGGGCACCCGGCCGGTCCTGGTCGAGATCGAGGCCCTGGTCTCGCCCTCGCCGCTGGCGACGCCGCGCCGCGCCGTGGTCGGCTGGGACGGCGGCCGCCTGTCGATGGTGCTGGCGGTGCTGGAGGCCCGCTGCGGCCTGACCCTGGCGGGCAAGGACGTCTACCTCAACGTGGCCGGCGGGCTCAGGATCTCCGAGCCGGCGGCCGACCTCGCGGTGGCGGCGGCCCTGGTCTCCTCGGCCCGGGACCGCGCCCTGCCCGAGGGCTGCGTGGTCTTCGGCGAGATCGGGCTGTCCGGCGAGGTCCGACCGGTGAGCCAGGCCGAGGCGCGCCTGAAGGAGGCCTCCAAGCTGGGCTTCACGACCGCGCTGCGGCCCGCCCGGCGGCGCAAGGACAAGCCGGAAGGCTCCGGAATGACCCTGAGGGAAATCCGGCACCTGGTTGATCTGTTTGATTTTTTTGCGGAGATGCCGGACTAGTTTTCGGCGCGGTCCGGCGACGCCGGCATTGCCATCGGGGACCTTTCTGCGCTAGACGGTGCCCAGCGGGAGAAGGCGACAGCCCATGGATTCCTTCCCGATCAACCTAACCGACCTGGTCGTGGTCGCGATCCTCGTGCTTTCGGGCCTTTTCGCCTTTCTGCGCGGGTTCGTGCGCGAGCTTCTGGTGCTGCTGTCCTGGGTCGTCGCGGGCGTCGCCACCTACCTCGGCCTGCCCGTGATCCAGCCGCTGATGCGCAAGCTCATCACCATCGAGGTGGTCGCCGACATCGCCGGCGGCCTGATGATCTTCCTGACCGTGCTGATCGGCCTCTCGATCATCGCCCACTTCGCCTCGCGGCCGATCCACGGCAGCGAGCTGCAGCCGCTGAACCGGAGCCTCGGCTTCATCTTCGGCATCCTGCGCGGCGCCCTGATCGTCTCGGCGCTCTGGCTGGCGGTCGACTACTTCGTGCCCTCCAAGGAATGGCCGCCGACCCTGCGCGAAGCCCGCACCATGCCCCTGATCCAGCACGGCGCTGGATTTCTCGCCGACTTCATTCCCGAGGAGATCCGCAAGGAGAGCAGCAGCTTCGGCGCTCTCCAGGACGATGCCGAGGCGGCCGAGCGGGCCTATCAGCTGCTGATCGCGCCGCCGTCGAAGGACGCGGCCGCGGATGAGAACCAAGGCTACCGCGACGCGGAGCGGGCCAACATGGAGCGTCTGATCGAAAGTGCCCAGTAGACAATCTCCCCCGGCGAAGGCGGACCCCTTCGACGACGACAAGCTCCGCGAGGAATGCGGCGTCTTCGGGATCTTCGGCGCCGGCTCCGACGCCGCGGCGCATATCGCGCTCGGCCTGCACGCGCTGCAGCACCGCGGCCAGGAGGCCGCCGGCATGGTGGTCAGCGACGGCACCCAGTTCCGCAGCCATCGGGATCTCGGCCAGGTCGGCGACATCTTCGCCAGCGAGGCCCTGATGGCCCGGCTGACCGGCCATATCGGCATCGGCCACGTGCGCTACTCCACGGCCGGCGAGACCATCCTGCGCAACGTCCAGCCGCTCTTCGCCGACCTCGAGTTCGGCGGCTTCGCCCTGGCCCACAATGGCAACCTGACCAATGCCCTGCAGCTCCGCCGGGAGCTGGTCAAGCGCGGCTCGCTGTTCCAGTCGACCTCGGACACCGAGGTCATCGTCCACCTGATGGCGACCTCCCCGGCCGGCAGCATCCTCGACCGGATGACCGACGCCCTGCGCCAGGTCGAGGGCGCCTACTCGCTGGTCTCCATGACCGAGACCGCGGTCATCGGCGTACGCGATCCGCTGGGCGTCCGCCCCCTGGTCCTGGGGCGCCTGGGGGACGCGCACATCGTCACCTCGGAGACCTGCGCCCTGGACATCATCGGCGCCGACTACCTGCGCGACGTCGAGCCCGGCGAGATGGTGGTGCTGGACCAATCGGGGGTCCATTCCCTCAGGCCCTTCCCGGCGGCGGCCAGCCGCTTCTGCATCTTCGAGTACATCTACTTCGCCCGGCCCGACTCGGTGGTCGAGGGCCGGAGCGTCTACGAGGCACGCAAGCGGATCGGCGCCGAGCTGGCGCGGGAGAGCCGGGTCGAGGCCGACGTGGTCATCCCGGTGCCCGACTCCGGCGTCCCCGGGGCCATCGGCTACGCCGAGGAGGCCGGCATCCCCTTCGAGCTGGGGATCATCCGCAACCACTACGTCGGCCGCACCTTCATCGAGCCGAGCGACCAGATCCGCCATCTCGGGGTCCGGCTCAAGCACAACGCCAACCGGGCCTTCATCAAGGACCGGCGGGTGATCCTGGTCGACGATTCCATCGTGCGCGGCACCACCTCGGCCAAGATCGTCGAGATGGTCCGGGCCGCCGGCGCCAAGGAGGTCCACATGCGGATCGCGGCGCCGCCGACCACGCAGTCCTGCTTCTACGGCATCGACACGCCCCAGCGCGACGAGCTGCTGGCCTCGCGCTACGACGTCGCCGGCATGGCCGAGCACATCGGCGTCGATTCCCTCGCCTTCGTGTCCCTGGACGGCCTCTACCGGGCCGTCGGCCAGCCGCGGCGCGATCCCGAGCGGCCGCAGTTCTGCGACGCCTGCTTCACCGGCGCCTATCCGACGCGGCTGACCGACCTGGCCGACAACAGCCACGGACAGCTCTCCCTGCTGGCGGAGCTCGCCTGATCCCATGACGATGGAAACCGAAGAGGGGGAGACCTCAGAGGGGCGCCTGGCCGGCCGGCTCGCCCTGGTCACGGGCGCCTCGCGCGGCATCGGCGCCGCCGTCGCCCGGCGCTACGCGGCCGAGGGCGCCCAGGTGATCCTGACCGCCCGCACGGTCGGCGGGCTGGAGGAGGTCGACGACCAGATCCGCCAGGCCGGCGGCAAGCCGGCGACCCTGGTGCCGCTGGACCTGCGCGACTTCGACAAGATCGACGCCCTGGGCGCCTCGCTCTTCGAGCGCTTCGGCAAGCTCGACGTCCTGGTCGGCAACGCCGCGATCCTCGGCACCCTGTCGCCGCTGGCCCACGGCGATCCCCAGACCTGGCAGGCGGTCATCGACGTCAACCTGACCGCCAACTTCCGGCTGATCCGCAGCCTCGACCCGCTGCTGCGCCGCTCCGAGGCGGGCCGCGCGATCTTCGTGACCTCGGGCGCCGCCGCCCGGCCGATCCCCTATTGGGGCACCTACGCCACCTCCAAGACGGCGCTGGAGATGCTGGTCGGCACCTACGCCGCCGAGACCGCCAAGACGAACGTCCGGGTCAACCTGGTCGACCCGGGCGTGGTGCGGACCATCATGCGTGCCCAGGCCTTCCCGGGCGAAGACCCGGAGAGCCTGACGCCGCCGGAGGCGATCACGGAGGCCTTCGTCGAACTGGCCTCCACCGACTGCACCCGCCGTGGAGAAACCTTGGCCGCCGGTTAGGCCCGCTTCTTCACGGCCTTCTTCTTGCCGTCCCGCTTCTTGTTGTCGCTTTTCTTCCCGTCCCCCTTCCGGGCGTAGGGGTTCTCGCCCTTGCGCAGGGCGATGCGGATCGGGGTGCCCTCGAGCTTGAAGTCGCTGCGGAGCTGGTTCTCCAGGTAGCGCAGGTAGGAGGCCGGGATCGCCGCCGGCCGCGAGCAGAAGATCGCGTAGCTGGGCGGCCGGGTCTTCATCTGGGTGATGTACTTCAGGCGGACCTTGCGGCCCTTGGACAGCGGCGGCGGATGGGCCTCGGTGACGGCCTCCAGCCAGCGGTTCAGCTCGCCGGTCGGGACCCGGGCGTTCCAGACCCGGTAGGCCTTCAGCACCGCGTCCATCAGGCGGTCCAGATGCCGGCCCTCCAGGGCCGAGACCGCCACCGTCAGGACCCCGCGGACCTGCGGCAGCGAACGCTCCAGACGGTCCTTGAGCTGCCTAAGGGCGGCCTCCCGGTCGGCGCAGGCGTCCCACTTGTTCAGCGCGATGACCAGCGCCCGGCCCTCGTCGACGCTGTGCCGGGCGATGGTCAGGTCCTGGCGTTCCAGGCCCTCGTTGGCGTCGAGCACCAGGACCACGACCTGGGCGAAGCGGATCGCCCGCAGGGTGTCGTCGACCGACATCTTCTCCAGCTTGGCCGCGACCTTGGCCCGCTTGCGCAGGCCGGCGGTATCGACCAGCTGGATCTCCTGGCCCCGGTAGGACCACGCGACGGCGATGGCGTCGCGGGTGATCCCGGCTTCCGGACCGGTCAGCACCCGGTCCTCGCCGACCAGCCGGTTGACCAGGGTCGACTTGCCGACGTTGGGCCGGCCGACGATGGCCAGCTGCAGGGGCCCGCCCTCGTCGCCCTCCGTCTCTTCGGCTGTTGCGTCTTCAAAGGGCGTGACCTCGGCGAAGGCCGCCACGGCGTCGCGCAGGTCCGAGAAGCCCAGGTCGTGCTCGGCCGACAGCGGCACGGGATCGCCGAAGCCGAGGCCGTGGGCCTCGGCCAGGCCGGCTTCGGCCGCCCGTCCCTCGCACTTGTTGGCGACCAGGACCACCGGCAGGTCTTGGCGCCGCAGCCAGCGGGCGAAGTGCTGGTCGAGCGCAGTCAGGCCGGCCCGGGCATCGATCAGGAAGAGCACCAGGTCGGCCGCCTCCAGCGCCCGCTCGGTCTGCTGGCGCATCCGCGACTCCAGGGCCTCGGGTGCCGCCTCCTCCAGCCCCGCCGTGTCGATGACGCGGAAGCGCAGGTCGTGCAGCCGGGCCTCCGCCTCGCGGCGGTCGCGGGTCACCCCCGGCTCCTCGTGCACGAGGGCCAGCTTGCGGCCGACCAGGCGATTGAACAGCGTCGACTTGCCGACGTTGGGCCGGCCGATGATCGCGACCGTGAGGGGTTGCATCTTGCTCGCTCTTCCGCGCCCGCCGCCCTGGAACGCTTCGCGGGCCTTCCCGGCGAAGCCCCCGGGCGCCGCGTCAGCGCATGGCCACCAGGGTCCCGCCGTCGGTCAGGAAGTAGACGGTCTGGCCGGCCACGACCGGTGTCACCGCCGCGCCCCCGGGCAGGTCGAACTCGCTCAGCACCTCGCCGCTCTGCGGCGAGACCCAGACCCCCTCGCCATGGCTTCCGGCGAGGACCAGGCGGCCCCCGGCCAGGACCGGACCGCGCCAGGAAATCGGGTCGAAGCGGCCCTCCTCGTCCTCGTACTGCTGCAGGGGCAGCACCCAGCGGACCGCGCCGTTCGCCCGGGTCAGGCAGACCAGCTTCGCGTCGGCGCTGACCACGTAGACGAAGTCGCCGCCGACCCAGGGGGTCTGCACGGAGCTGAGGTCGATGTCCCAGGCCCGCTCGCCGCGCCGCAGGTCGATCGCGATCATGCGGCCGGCGTTGCTGGCCGCCAGGACCAGGCCGCGATCGATGACCGGCAGGCCGCGGATATCGGCCATGTCGGCGATGGGATCGATCCGCCGCACGCTCGCCAGAAGATCGCTCCACAGCACCCGGCCGTTCTCGGCGAGCAGCGCGAAGAGCTCGCCCGAGGAGTAGGGCGCGATGACGGTCGAGCCCTTGACCGCCGGGCTCGAGCCCCCGAGCAAGGTGGCCACTTCCTGGATGCCGGTGTGCGACCAGAGCGCAGCGCCGGTCCTGGCGTCCAGGGCGTGGAGCTGATTGTCGACCGAGATCGCGAAGACGCGGCCGTCGCTGAAGGTCGGCGCGGCGCGCATCGGCCCGGGCACCGGCTGGGACCAGAGGGTCTCGCCACTGCCGGCGTCGAGGGCGAAGACCTGGGCGAAACCGGTGCTGACGAAGACCTTGCCGTCCCCGAAGGCGATGCCGCCGCCGAAGAAGCCGTCGTCCTCCGCATCGTCCGCCAGGTCGACCCGCCAGCGCCGCTTGCCGGACTCCGCCTCGAAGGCGGTCACGACCGAGCGCGAATCCATGGTGTAGACGGTGTCGCCGATGACCAGGGGCTCGGCCAGAATCTGGCTGTCGTCCGAGCTGCCGGACCCGACGTCGGCCGTCCAGTCGACCTCGGGCTCGGCGCCCAGGGAGAGATGGTAGAGCGCATGGACCGCGTTGCCGCCGGGCTGGGACCAGGTGTCGTTGACGTAGGGATCGGGAAGGCGAACCGGCAGGTTCGCGATGCTGCGGTCGACCTGAAGCGCGTTGTCGTCGGTCAGGACCGCGATGCGCTTGCCCGGCAGCGGCGGGGCGTCGGCCTTGCCGAACCAGTCGTCGATGAAGGCGCAGGCGCCAAGCAGCGCGCAGAGCAGCAGCGGGGCCAGACCGCGCAGGTAACGAAGAAGCATGGCTCAGTCCCCGGTCTGGAGCGTGGCGATCAGCTGGGCGGCGCGCTCCCGGGCGGCCGGCGGCGCGAAGACGTTCTGGCCGATCGCCTCCAGGCGGGCCCGGGCCCGGTCGCTGTCGCCCTGCTTGATGGCCAGGAGGGCATCGAGTTCCTGCGCCGATGTCCGGAAGGGCTGGCCGGCCTCCAGAAGCGGCTCCAGGCGGGCCGCCAGGGCGGCCGGGTCGCCGCTGTCGAGCTGGTGCATCACCGAGAGCAGGGTCGCGATCGCCCGGAAGCTGTCGCCCGAGGGGCTCTGCTCCGCGATCTCGTCCCAGATCGCCGTCGCCTCGGCGGTGTTCCCGGCCTCGGCCAGGAGCTGCGCCCGGGTAAAGGCCGCGAGCGTGCCGTAGCCGCTGTCGGAGGGATCGGCGATCTCGGACAGGACGGCCTGGGCCGCGTCGTCCTGGTCCTCCAGGATCTGACCGGCCACCACGGCATAGCGGTCGGAGAGCTCGGTCCGGCGCTGAAGGTCGTAACTCTGCCAGATCTGGTAGCCGGCCACGGCGCCGACCAGCAGGACGGCGAAGGCGATCGCGTAGCTGCCGTAGCGCTTCCACAGCTTGGCATAGTTCTCCTGCCGGATTTCTTCATCGACTTCACGGAAGATATCGCTCAAACCCGCCTCCCCGGCGCCTTTCGTCCTCGGCCTTGCAGGGCGCTAAAGTAGCCCGCCCTCGGCGTCTTGGCAAAACCGAATAGTCTATTTACTTCAATATCTTAAGAACTTGTGCACCGCCGGAGGAGGTTCAGGCCGCCCGCCACTTGATCGAACAGCCCATCGACGCGATCTGCTCGCGGGGGCCCTGGCCGCTGGCCGCAACCTCCTGCATTGCCTCGAAAAGTTCACGGCGGGCGCTCGGAACCGGCTCGACGCGGGAGGCGTCGAGACGGCCGCGATACTGCAGGCCCAGGTCGGCGTCGAAGCCGAAGAAGTCCGGCGTGCAGACCGCATCGTAGGCGCGGGCGACCTCCTGGGTCCGGTCGATGAGATAGGGAAAGGTGAAGCCGTTCTCGGCCGCGAAGACCTTCATGTTCTCGAAGGAATCCGCGGGATAGGCCTCGGTGTCGTTGGGCATGACCGCGACCGCGCCGATGCCCAGGGCCTGCAGCTCGGCGACGTCCCGGACCAGGCGGTCGATCACCGCCCGGACATAGGGGCAGTGGTTGCAGATGAACATGACCAGCGTTCCCTTCTCGCCGCGGACGTCCTGCAGCCCGTAGCTGCGGCCGTCGACCCCCTCCAGGCTGAAATCCGGGGCTTGCCATCCGAAATCGCAGATCGGCGTCGTGAGCGCTGGCATGCTTGGTCTCCTTCCCTCTTCGGCCTCCGGGGCGGGCGGCGCCCGGATAACCCAATATTTACTTAGCCGGTCGAAACTGGAGCTTCAACGGCCGCCGCACCCCACGGCGTCCCCCAGGGCGTCCCAGGAACCGGAGTCAAGGTATGACCCGCCGCTGGCTGACATTCTGCCTGCTCTTCCCGCTGGTCGCCTGCGACCCGGCCACGGCGACCATGGTGATCGTGGGGTCCTCGGCCGCCAGCCTGGCCCACACCGACAAGACGCTGCCCGACCATGTCGCCACCTGGGTGACCGGAGAGGACTGCTCCCTGCTGCGCTACACCGAGGAAGACGGCCCCTACTGCCAGCCCGAGGCCAAGGTCGGAGTCGACCAGGCCGGCAACCGGATCGTCTGCTACCGCACCCTGGGGGCGATCGACTGCTACGAAGCGCCGGACCCCAAGGCCAGCAACCTGACCATGGTGCGCTGAGCCCCTAGGCTGAGCCGCCTATGCCGAGCCCGGGGCGGCGGCCGGGCGCCGGGTCAACCCGCTGGACGCCGGGTGCGATTTGGGAGACACTGACGAAAAGCTTGGAAATAGTGGGGAGGTGCCGCTCGTCCAATGCACAGCTTTCATCGCCTAGGCAACCATCGTCATTCCAACGCGACCACCTTCTTCGACCGTAACGAACTCCATCAGCTCCTATCCCTTTACAGCCAACACGTCGCGGCCGGCGAATGGCGCGACTACGCCATCGATCATCGCGACGGCCGGGCGACCTTCTCCGTTTTCAGGCACACTCTGGATTCTCCCGCTTTTTCAATCACGAAGCGCCAGGTCAAGAACGGCCGGGAGGGGGCCTACGAGGTCCACGACGGGCGCCAGCGGGTCAAGCGCTGCACCAGCCTCGCCGAGGCCCTGACGATCTTCCGACGACCGCTGCGCGTCGTCTCCTAAGGCCCGATCCGGGCCGGGACGGCTGGCCCCTGGGCTTTACCCTCCAAGCGTGCTATTCGGCAATCACCATGGTGAAGTGGGAGATGTGTCGTGCGCTATCTCTGGATCGCGGCGCCGCTGCTAATAGGACTGACGTCCTGCACCAGCGATGAAGAAATCCAGTCCAGGCTTGCCGTCGCCTGCGCGGTGAAGAAGTGCATCTGCGAGGCCGAGGAGAAGCCGGTCTTCAGCCCGCCCGAGCGCCGGGAGGTGCTTTGGCAGGGCAACGGCGACGCCTACTGTCCCCAGGGCTTCGCCTTGGCCGAATACGTCGAGAAGGGCAAGCCGCTGCCCGGCGGCATCAAGCTGCCCAGGTATACCGAGCCCTATCCCTGCAACGACACCTCCAGGCGCTGCAAGAACAGGGAAAACGTGCAGTGAGCCCCGCCCCCGCCCCGCTGGCCCCGACCCGGGCGGCCCGCGTTCTGCTGGCGGGCCTGACGCTGCTTCTGGCGGCCTGCGAGGGCGACCGCAAGGGCGATCCGAACCTCGCCGTGGCCTGCGCGCTGAGGGCCTGCGAATGCGTGCCGGATCGCGGCCTCTTCCCCTCCGGCAAGGCGGAGGCGGTGCTGTGGCAGACCAACGGCGACGCCTTTTGCCGCGAGGGCTATGCCCTGCGCCTGGCGAGCGAGCCGGATCCGCCGAGCGGCAGGGGCACCAGGGACCCCAAGGGCGGCATCCGGATCGACATCCCCAAGCCGAGCTTCTGATCGGCCGGCTGCGGAGCCCGCCCGCCGCCGGGGTCTCGCCGCCAAGGCCTCGCTCCAGGGCTGGCCGGATCCGTCTTAGCCCTTGAGCCGATATCGCTTTCCAATAGAATCCAACGCTTGGCACTCCGACATCGGGGCCGGTCTGGGGGGAGTCCGGCAGCCTGTCCCCTCCTCAAGGCGACGAACTCGGCCACGGTCTCCTTTCATCGAAGCCGGCCCTGACGGCGGCCTGCGCAAACAAGCCCGAAAAGTCGAATCCAATGCCAGATTTCAGCGTCGTCATTCCTTGCCACAACGAAGAAGAGAACCTCCGCCTCGTCTACGAGCGGGTCTGCGCCCAACTGTCGGACTTCGAGATCATCTTCGTCGACGACGGCAGCACCGATGGAACGCTGCCGATCCTGATGGCGCTGGCGGAAGAGGACGAAAGGGTCAAGTACCTCTCCTTCACCCGCAACTTCGGCTTGGACGCCGCCTTCCACGCCGGCTTCAAGTACGCCAGCAAGAAGTGGATCGTTCAGATCGATGCCGACCTGCAGTCGCCCCCGGAAGAGATCCCGAAGCTGGTCGACAAGGCCCTGACCGGCTTCGACATCGTCTTCGCGCGCAGAAGGGACAGAAAGGACAGCGTCATCAAGAAGCTGGGATCGCGTCTCCAGCATCTCGTCGCGATGCACCTCTTCAGGATCGAGTTTCCCGCGGGCGCGTCGACCTTCCGCGTCATCAGGACCGCTGTCGCGAAGAAGGTGATCGCGCGGCGCACCGCCTATCCCTACTTTCTGGCCGAGTGCCTGCGCGTGGGGGTCAGGTTCGCCTTCGTCGAGGTCGCGCATTCGGCGCGCAACGCCGGCCGGTCGAAGTTCACCCTCCTGGCCTCTCTGCGCGCCACAGCGCGGCTTCTGCTCGGCCATTCCCTGGTGCCGCTGAACGTCTTCTCGCTGGTCACGCTGGTCGCGGTCCTGGCGTTCCTTCTCCTGCCCCAGACGGTCTCCCTGCCGGTCGTGCTCTGCCTCATCTCGGCGGGGCTCTGGATCCAGGCCTGCTACATCGGGCGCCTGGTTCGCGAGGGCGCCTTCCATAACCTGTACTACGTTCGGGACTCCAACCTGGCGATCGACGCCGAGGACGACCTCTTCGGCCTCGCCCCGCCCCCGCCCGTCGAGGGGAGCGCCTCGTCTTGACGCAGCGGGTCGTGGCCTTCCTGGGCGCCTCCTCCGATCAGGCGCCATCCTACCGCGCCGCGCGCGACCTGGGCTTCTACGTCATCGGGATCGACGGCAACCCCAAGGCCTTCGCCTTCAGGTTCGCGGACGAGACCCACAACATATCGGTCCGGGACCACCAGGCGATCCAAAGGGCCCTGCAGGGCCGAAGGGTCGACGGGTTCTACAGCCAGGCGAGCGACTCGGCCCGTGTCGCCGAGTTTCACCTGACCGAGGCCTTCGACACGAAGAAGAAGGTCTCGATCGAATCCGTCGAGGCATCGTCGGACAAGGCCTTCTTCGTGAAGGCCCTCGAGTCCGCCGGGCTGCCCCACCAAAGGCAGGTCGTGGGCAGCTCCGCCGAGGCGCTGAGGGCGCAGGTCGTCGAATGGAGCCTCCCTTTCGTCGTCAAGCCCAACGACAGCTCGGGCAGCAAAGGGGTCCGCAGAATCGAGTCTCTGGACGAGCTCGATGCCGCCTTCCACGCCGCGAAACGCTTCTCGCTC
>JANQGU010000240.1 GCA_028282935.1 Kiloniellales bacterium | reverse complement strand
TCCTGCTCGGGGTCTACCTGATCCTCTTCTTGCTTTAGGCCGTCAGTCGAGCCGGAAGCCCTTGGCACGGACGAAGGCGCCGAAGTCCGCGCGCTCCGGCTTGGAGTACTGGCGCGCCTTGTCCTCCGACCAGCCGTAGTCCGGGGCCTCGCCGTAGTCGCCGGTGAAGCGCTGCTTCGCGTAGGGCTGGGCGGCCGCCCGCGCCCGGTCGTAGGCCTCGACCTCGGCGCGTGGGTCGCCGGAACCGAAGCGGTTCTCGTGCAGGGTGACCGCGAGCGGCAGGCGCTGGCTGATCTCGGCCGGGCCCGCCGGCCAGCCCAGCGCCAGCCCGGCCACTGGAAAGACGTGCTCGGGCAGCTCGAGCAGGTCGCTGAGCCGCTGGGCGTGATTGCGCACCGCCGAGACCGGGCAGCAGCCGAGCCCGACCGCTTCCGCCGCGGTCACGAAGGCCCCCAGGGCGATGGCGGCGTCGACCGAGGCGTTGAAGAAGGCGTCGAGGTGGTCGTTGACGAAGGGCCGGCCGCGCCAGGCGTGGAGCTGGCGCTGGCGCCGGTTGTTGCCGCAGAAGATCAGCAGCTCCGGCGCCCCAGCGGCCCAGGTCTGGTCGCCCAGCAGGCCGTCCACGGCCCGGCGCAGCTCAGGGTCGGAAATCCGAAGGATATCACGCTGTTGCAGGTCGCTCTTGGTCGGCGACGAGAGCGCGACGGCGCAGAGCAGGCGGAGCAGGCCCTCGTCCAGGGGTTGCGTCGCGAAGACGCGCTGGGCGCCGCGGGCGGCCATCCCGGCCAGGGTCTCCGCCCCCTGCGCGGGGGGCGCGGCGCCGGGCGGATCGGCGAAGCGGCGCTCCAGGGCACAGCGAAGCTTGGCGTCGGCATCCTGCGGCATGGCACCGGGTCCCTTTTTTTCCCTTCCGGGGCCGCACCCGGGCGCCTTGCGGGCGATCTCCCGGGGCGGGCCGCCTGGCGCCAAACCCAGGCCACGCAAGGATCTTTCGCGCCCGGCGGCCCCGCCGCGCGGGACTTGCCTCGCGCAGCGGGTCTGTTAACGTTGAGGCCAGAAAGGCCGTACCTGGGCGGCGCCAGGGGATAAAACGGCCTGAAGATAAACACAGATTCGCCGACTGCGAGGGAGGTAAATCGCATGTCCAGCTTGAAACCCATGACCAGCATTCTGGCCAGCGTCGCAGCGCTCGGCCTGCTGGCAGCCGGCCCGGCAAGCGCCAAGGTCGAAGGCGACACCATCGTTCTCGGCTCGGCGATCTCCTTGACCGGGAAATACGCAACCAACGGCATCCACGCCCAGAACGGCTACGAGATCGCGGTCGCCCGCATCAACGAGATGGGCGGGGTCAAGGTCGGCGGCAAGGCTTACAAGCTCAAGGTCGTGTACTACGACGACGAGTCCACGCCGGCCCGCGGCGCCCAACTCGCCGAGCGCCTGATCAAGCAGGACGGCATCCAGTTCATGCTTGGGCCCTACTCCTCCGGCCTGACCAAGGCCATCGCGCCGGTCACCGAGAAGTACAAGATCCCGATGGTCGAGGCCGAGGGCGCCTCGCGCTCGCTCTTCACCCAGGGCTACAAGTATCTCTTCGCGGTGCTCTCGACCTCGGAGCAGTACCTGGCCAGCGCAATCGACCTCGCGGCCGAACTGGCCGAGAAGAGCGGCAAGAAGCCCTCCGACATCAAGATCGCCATGGCTTTCGAGAACGACCCCTTCTCGCTCGACGTGCGGGCCGGCGTGATGGAGGACGCCAAGAAGCACGACATGAAGATCGTCATCGACGACAAGCTGCCGCGCGATCTCTCCGACATGTCGGCGACCCTGACCAAGGCCAAGGCGCTGAAGCCCGACCTGCTGATCGTCTCCGGCCACTCCAAGGGCGCGGCCACGGCGGTGCGCCAGATCAACGAGATGAAGATCGACGTGCCGATGATCGCCATGACCCACTGCGAGGCGGCCAAGGTCACGGACAAGTTCGGCGCCGGCGCCAACGACATCCTCTGCTCGACCCAGTGGGCCGAGACCCTGTCCTACAAGGACGAGTACTTCGGCACGGCGGCCGAGTTCCACGAGAAGTTCAAGAACACCTACGAGGGCTACACGACCGTGCCCTACCAGTCGGCCCAGGCCGCCGCCGCGGTCATGGTCTGGAAGGATGCCTTCGAGCGGGCCGACTCCTTCGATATCGAGAAGGTCCGCGACGCCATCGCGGCGACCGAGATGAACACCTTCTACGGCCCGATCAAGTTCTCCGAGGCCGGCAACAACATCGCCAAGCCCATGGTGCTGCGCCAGATCCAGGACGGAAAGTACAACGTCGTGGCGCCCTCCAAGTGGGCCTCGCACCCGGTGAACTTCCCGCGGAAGGCGCCCTGAGCGGCGCCCTCGAAGGGACCTTCTAGAGAGGTGAGGCAAGCAGTCCCCCCGCCCCGTGACGGGCGGGGGCGGCTGCGCGCTATCCGCCAAGGGGCCGAGGCAGCGAGAACCCAATGCTAGACAACATCTCCGTCCTGACCATCGCACCGGTCTTCAACGTCCAGCTTCTGCTGGACGGCCTCTTCATCGGCGCGATCTTCGCGCTCGCGGCCTATGGCCTCGCCCTGGTCTGGGGGGTGATGAACGTGAAGAACCTGGCCCAGGGCGACTTCGTCATCATGGGCGGCTACATGGCGCTGGAGTTCGGGAGGATAGGCGTCCACCCCATCCTCTCCCTGCCACTGGTCGCGATCGTCATGTTCGGCTTCGGCTGGCTGGTCTACATCCTGGTGATCCGGCGGGTGATCGACCGCGACCTCTTCACCTCGCTGCTCGCCACCTTCGGCATCGCCCTGGTGATCCAGCAGGCCCTGAACCTGGCCTACGGCCCCGAGGTGCGCGTCGCGGAGTCCGGCTTCGACACCCGCTTCATCTTCGACGGCCTGGTCACCGTCGCGGACATCAAGCTGATCTCCTTCCTGCTGGCCGGCCTTCTCGCCGCCGGCATCGTCGTGTTCATGAAGCGCAGCCGGATCGGCCAGGCGATCCGCGCAACCGCCCAGGACCCACGGGCGGCGAAGATCATGGGCATCGATACCGACGCGGTCTATGCCTTCACCTACTCGCTCAACTCGGCGATCTGCGGCGCCGCCGGCGTGCTGATCGCGATGATCTGGGTGATCCAGCCCTTCTACGGCATCACCCATTCCGTCCGCTCCTTCGTCATCGTCACGGCAGCCGGCTTCGGCAACCTGCCGGGCGTGATCATGGCCGGCCTCGGTCTGGGGGTGGCCGAGCAGTACAGCGGCTTCGTCCTGGGCGCCGAGTTCCAGCAGGCGACCGTGGTCGGCCTGCTGGTCGCCGTCCTGGTCTGGAGGCAACTGCAGCAAAGCCGCGTCCGGCAGGTGGTGCAATGAGCCTCACAACCCAACAGATCGGTCTCTACGCCGCGGTCCTGGTCGCCGGGGTCGTGGCGCCGCTGGTCTTTCCCGCCTACACCAACCAGCTCTCGGTGCTCTGGGTCATGATCCTCTTCGCCCTGACCTGGGACATCATGGGCGGGCAGATGGGCTACAACTCGCTCGGAAACATCTTCTTCTTCGGTGCCGGGATGTACATCTGCGCGGTGACGCAGATCGGCCTCTATTACGACGTCGGCGCCTATACCTCGGCCTTCGGCGCGATCAAGGTCGACTTCACCTTCGGCCAGTACTTCATCGGCCTGGCCGTCGGGCTGGTCGTGGCCGCGATCCTGTCCTCGCTCTTCGCCGTGGTCTTCGGCTGGATCGTCTTCGGCCTCAGGGGCCCCTACTTCGCCATCGGCACCCTGGGGGTCGCGATCGCCGCCGGCGAGCTGGTCGGCGCCTGGGAGTGGGTCGGCGGCGGCGGGGGCATCTCGATGCCGACCTATCCGGGCGAGCCGGACACCCGCTCGCTGATCTACTATTTCCTGTCGATGGCAGCCGCGGTCGCGACCTTCGCCTTCCTGCGCTGGCTCTACGCCAAGCGCTTCAAGCTGGCGATCAACGCGATCCGCGACGACGAGGAGAAGGCCGAGGCCATGGGGCTGCACACCGTGCGCCACAAGACCGTGGCCTGGACGATCGCCGCCTTCTTCCTGGGCATCTCCGGCGGCATCTTCGGCAACATGCAGGGCTTCATCGAGCCCCTCGAAGTCGCCTTCCCGACCGTCACCTTCGGCATCTTCATGGTCGTCATGGCCCTGCTCGGCGGCAAGGGCACGCTCTGGGGGCCGGTCCTGGGTGCGACCCTG
>JANQGU010000100.1 GCA_028282935.1 Kiloniellales bacterium | reverse complement strand
GAGGGATGAACGCGCTGCGCGCAAAGTCTCATCAAGGGCCAGGTCTCGTCAGAGGCCAGGGCTCAGAGAGTGCATCGCTCCGATGATTGATGCAGGGCCCTGTCGGGCGGTGCCGAGCCGGGCGGTCGAGACCCCCCATCGCCGAAGGGCCGTGGCGGTTCCTGCCAAGCCGGGGGCAATGCGGCGGTGTCCCGCCGCAGAACGACGGGGCGATCTGCGGGTCGCGGGATCTCCACGGCGGCATAGAGCGGAGAGTCGAAGAACGCCGCGCCATTGAGGGCGCGGCAGCGAAGGCGGCAACTCGGGCGCATCGACCGCGCCCGTTCCAGGCCAAGTAGGCGACACGGATGTCCGACTGACAACCCGGATGACGGGGAGGGGATGGATGACGCCTATTCGCCAAGACTACGAGCTCAGACCGTCCAGAAAGAACCGGCGGGAGGACTTTCCGCCCCGGGGATACGTCGAGAGCGCGGCCTTCCCCCGGCCCGACGCCAAGGCCTTCGATCGTTCCCCGCTCCTCGGGTGGCTCGCTATTTCCGGACTGACCGCCGCCTTGGGCATCGTCGGGTACTTCGTTCTCTTCGGGCCCCCGGGGCAATCCGACCAGGCCAAGGGCGGGTTCACCGCGAGCAGCGAAACCCTGGTGCTGCCCCAGGCCGTCCCGCTGGCGGCTCCGTCCTCGGCGGAGCGGCAGGGGTCGTCTCTGCGGCCGAAGTCCATCACGAGCGGAGCCGGCCCGGTCGAGGCGCCGACCCAAGCGTCTTCCCCCAGTGCGTCTTCCCCCGGTGAAGCGAGCGCCGCAAGGGCGCAGGCCGCGGTCGCGACGCCCGAGACTCTCGTTCCACCCGCGCAGACGGCGCCGCGGCTGACGGCGACCCCGGGCGAGCTCGCGCATCTGCTCGGGCGCGCCGACACGGCGATCGCGAGAGGGGACGTCGCCGTGGCGCGCGACTTCTACGAGACGGCCTACGACAGCGGCAGCGCCGAGGCCGCGACCTTCTTGGCCCGAACCTACGACCCGCTTTTCCTTCAGGAGATCGCGGCCCTCGGGGTGCAGCCCGATCCCGAGGTCGCGGCGGCCTGGTACCGGCGCGGGGAAGCGCGGGGCGACCCGCTGGCCCGGCCGCATCTGGACGCCCTGCTGCAGTGGCTGCAATCGCACGACCGGGGCGGGAACTAGCGCGGTGGTCCCTCGGCCGGGCCTTCGATGTTCAGCGCAGGCTTGCTGCGATCGGCCTCGGCCCTGCGCCCTGGCCGGACGCGAAGCGCCTGCGCGACGGATCCAGAGGCGACTCCCGGCTTTGGCGAAATCAACCCGAGCGAGCCTCAAGCCCCTCGCTCGACGCGGTGGAGAGAAGACTACAGGAGGTCAAGGAGCATGCTGAGAAAATCTCTGTTTTTCATGGGCATCGGTCTATTGCTGTCCTGGTCCGGCGCGGCCTTCGCGCAGACCAGCGGCGCAGACTCTGTCGGCAACCAGCTGCTGACGGGGCAGAACGCCTCGAAGGCGAACGCCGGGACCGTCACCATCATGACGACACGCAACCTCGGCAGTCCCTTCATGCAGATGACGCTGGATCTCTCGACCCTGCTCGATGCCGGCGAGCACTTCGAGGACATGCGCGTCGTTCTGATGGGCGCCCGCGGAAAGGTTCAGAACCTCTGGGACATCATGTACCTCAAAGGGGTCGATGCGGCCTTCGTCCAGGCGGACACGCTGGAGTACCTCAAGAAGGACCCGAGGTACGCGAGCAAGTTCGCCTCGGTTCGCCGTAACGTCCGCTACGTCGCGGTCATGCCGCCGGAAGAGGTTCACATCGTGGCCCGGCGGGAGATCCGCAGCCTGCGCGATCTCGCGGGCAAGACGGTGAGCATCAACGCCAAGGGGACCGGCTCCTCCGTCGTCGGCACGCTGCTGTTCGAGCGCTTGAAGATCCCGGCAAGGCTCATCCACCTGGACACCAGGCGGGCGATTGCGCAGATGAAGGCCGGCGAAATCCACGCGCACATCAACGTCCTGGGCGTGCCCGCGCGGCCGGTGGCCCGCGTCAAGTCGGAAGGCCAGCTTCACCTGCTGGAGATCCCCTACTCCACCGAGCTGGGCGACCTCTACGTGCCGTCGAAGTTCACCTACGAGGACTATCCCGAGCTCGTTTCCGAGGGCCAAGCGATCCGGACGATCGCGGCCCGCAATGTCCTGGCCGTCTACAACTGGCCCCAGGATCACCCCCGCTACCGCAAGGTCGCGCGCTTCGTGGAGGCGCTGTTCTCGCGCTTCGGAGAGCTGCAGCAGAAGGGCTATCATCCGAAGTGGAAGGACATCAACCTCGCGGCGACGATTCCGGGATGGACGCGTTTCGGCGCGGCGCAGCGCTGGCTCGACGCCAACAGGCCTGCCGCGGTCGCCTCCGTCGGCGCCCGTCCGACCTCGGCCCTGTCGCGACAGGAGGTCGAAGTCAGGGAACAGCTGCGCGCCTTCCTGGAAGCGCAGCAGCGGCGCGAGCCGAAGGAGTCCGAGGTGAACGAGCTCTTCAAGCAGTTCATCCAGTGGCGCAATCAGAACGACGGTCCCGGAACGCAATAGCCCGCGCTCTTTCGATGGCCCCGGCGCGCCACCCCGGGGCCATCCCCGCGCCTCCTTCCCTTGGCGACCCCGCGCTACGCGGCCCCCACTCCCGCTACTCGGCCCCCACTACTCGGCAGGGCGACCCGCCGCCTCGCGGGACAGGCTGGCCTGTCGTCCTGCCGCCCAGAGAGACCAGCCGAGGGAGACCGCGGACAGGCAGAGGAACAGAAGGCTGAAGGGCGTGGCGAAGAAAACCCCGATATCGCCCTGGCTGCCGGTCAGCGCGACCCGCAAGTGCTCTTCGAACTGCGGGCCGAGAACGAGCGCAAGCAGCAGCGGGATCACCGGCACCTTGAGCCAGCGCATCGCGAGGCCGATCAGGCCGAAGGCGAACATCACGTAGACGTCGAAGAGCGAGTTGCGCAGCGCATAGCTGCCGATCACGCAGAGCAGGCCGATCATCGGCATCAGGATGAACTTGGGCGCGCGGAGCAGTCCGACCAGGAAGCGGATGGCGAGAAGCGCGATCAGCAGGTTGAAGACGTTCGCCCAAAGGAAGGAGAAGATGACGCCGTAGGCGAAGGCGCCGTTCTCGAGGAACAACAGCGGTCCCGGCGCGAGGCCGTGCACCAGCAGCGCGCCGATCAGGATGGCGGTGACCGGGTCGCCCGGGATCCCCAGCGTCATCATCGGAACCAGGGCACCTCCGGCCACGGCGTTGTTCGCGGCCTCGGGTGCGGAGACGCCGCCGATCGCGCCCTTGCCGAAGCGCTCGGGGCTGGGGCTGAGCTTCTTGGCGTAGTCGTAGCTCAGGAAGGCGGCGATCGGGCCGCCGGCCCCGGGCAGGACTCCCAGGAACGCGCCGGTCAGGGATCCGATCATCAGCGGAACCCGGATCTGGATCAGGTCGCCCAGCCGCGGCAGCAGCGACCTCACGGAGGCTGCGGCGCGGGCGGGTGCTGCCCCGGGGGCGTCGCTCCTCAGGTTGTCGACCAACTGGGGGATGGCGAAGAGACCGATCAGCGCCGTCAGGAAGTGGATGCCGGACAGCAAGGCCGGCTCTCCGAAGGTGAAGCGCTGCGTGCCCATCACGAAGTCCTGGCCGACCGTGGCGATGGCAAGGCCCGCGGCCGCCGCCAGCAGCCCCTTGATCAGCGACCGGGAGGCGAAGCTGCAGATCAGCGTGAGCCCGAAGAGGACCAGGCAGAAAAGGTCCGCGGCGGTGAAGGACAAGGCGAGCTCGGCGAGGCTCGGCGCGACGAAGTAGAGGCAGAGGAAGCTGACCATGCCGCCGGCGAAGCTGGACGCGATCGCCAGGCCGAGGGCGCGGCCGGCTTCTCCGCCGCGGGCCAGCTGATAGCCGTCGATCGCGGTCGCCGCCGCCGAGGGCGTCCCGGGGATGTTGAGAAGGATCGCCGAAAAGCTGCCCCCGGTCATGCCGGCCACGTAGAGGCCGAGCAGAAGCGCGATCGAGACGTTGGGATCCAGGACGAAGGTCAGGGGCAGCACGACGATGATCCCCATGCTGATCGTCAGGCCGGGGATCATGCCGACGACGAGGCCGAGGAAGGCACCGATGACGGTCGCCGTAAGGCTCGAGGGCGCGATGGATTGCAGCAGGCCGTTCGCGACGTCCGCCGACATGGGATCAGAAGTCGACGAGCCCGCGCGGCGGGACGATCTGGAAGCCGTAGCGGAAGAGGACGAAGAGAAGGGCGGGCGCGGCCAGCGCGCCGAGCGCCACGACCCTGGCGCGGCGGGCGCCATAAAGGTGCATCAGGGCCGCGAAGAAGGGGACGCTGGAGAGGAGGAATCCCGCCACCGGCAGCAGCAGGAGATAGACGGCGAAGCAGCCCAGGACCGCGAGCGCCCGCCGCGACGGAGTCCAGCCAACCTTCGCTTCGCCGCCCATGCCTTCGCCACCGCCGGCCCGCAGAGCGGCGATCCCCTGAACGAGCAGGACCAGAGACAAGACGAGCAGGCAGGCGCCGATGGTCAAGGGAAAGAAGGCCGGACCCGGCGCGCCGATCATCGGGCGGTCCGGAAGGTCGAGGGCGAGAAGGATGTAGCCGACGCAGAGGGGCAGCAGCACGACCGCCCCGGCGATGTTTCTTCGCGGCGTCGACATCGCCTTGCTGTCACCCTCGGATCGGCAAGGTCTCTCGCCCGCCCGGGCTACTCGGCGGCCTTCGACTGATAGAGACCGGCCGACTGCATGATGCGTTTGACCTTGGCATCTTCGACGTTCAGCAAGCGCTCGAAGTCCGCGACCGGCAGCGGGTCGATGGTGAAGCCGCTCTTGCCGGCCAAGTCCTGGAAGGCCTTCGACTTCGCCGCCGCCGTCATGGCCTTGGCCAGCTTGGCCTTGATCTTGGAAGGCGTCCCCTTGGGCACCGACAGTCCCCGGAAGAGGTCGAGGGTCGCGTCGAAGCCCAGCTCCTTGGCGGTGGGTACGTCCGGAACCACGGGATTGCGCTCTGCGCTGGGGATCGCGAGCAGGCGCAGCTTCTTCCCTTTCGTCAGGTTGATCGCCCCCGTCAGGGGGGCCACCATGGCGTCGGCCTCTCCGCTCAGGACGCTCGCGTTGCGGCGCTTCACGCCCACCGGCAGATGCACCACCTCGCAGTCCACCGCCTCCATCAGCGCGATGGCCGCGACGTGGGTCGCGCTGCCGGCGCCGGAGTTGGCGACCTTGTAGGTCTTGGGCTTGGCTCTGCAGTCCGCGACGAAGTCCTGAAAGGTTTTCCACTTGGCGTCGGCCTTCACCGCGAAGGGCATGGGCTGCCATTCGACGCGACCGATATGGTCGAGGGCATCCTGCTTGAACGGTACGTTCCCCAGGTTGGTCGAGGTCAGGATGGAGGTCGAGTTCCAGGCGAGCGTGTATCCGTCCGGCTTCGCGTTCTTGACGTGCGCGTAGGTGACCGCGCCGCCGCCGCCCGGCTTGTTGATCGGGACGATGTCGGCGCCGAGAACCTTCGACATCTCCTTGGCCAGCAGGCGCCCTTCGATATCGGCCCCGCCGCCGGCCGCGAAGGGAATGATGAACTGGATCGACTTGCTCGGATAGCCATCCTGCGCCGCGGCCGGGGGCGCGAGACCGAGAAGCGCGACGGCGCCCAGGACCAGGGCGGTTCTACGGCTCAAGTGATGCTTCATGGCGTCATCGACCTCCATCATTGCTTCCAAGCCTCCCGTTCAGCGCGCCATGATAGCATATTATTTGCGTTCTACTCGGATATGGAGCGCTCGCATTCCGGGTATATGGGACAAAAAAATCTCAGAGTCGGTGAAGTGCTTCACGCGCCTCCGGATCGCTAATTCTAGCCTGGCGTGCGAGAGGAAGCCTGAGTCGTCTCTGTGATGATCCTTGGATTTCTGTCTTATCAGGCGAAGAAACCCTCCGGAGCCGGTCCTACGGAGGCGAAAGCGTCTGGCGGCCGGTTTCGTTTCCAACTACCTTTGATTGCAGCGTCCTGGGCCGGATTGGCGCGTCGGCGCGGAGGGCGAAACGAGCGGGCGAGGGGAAAGCGATGTTGTTTGCCGAGTCCAGGCGTCTGACGACGGAGGGCGCCAAGAAGATGATGGCCGCGGCGGTCGGGACGGCCGAGACCTTTGGGATCGCCGCCACCGTCGCCATCGTCGACGCGGGCGGCCATGTGATCCTCCTGGAGCGCATGGACGGTGGACGGTTTCACACCGTCCATTCCTCTCTGACCAAGGCGGTCTGCGCGGCGTCCAACCGGCGCCCGACCACGACCAAAGGGGCTCAGGGGCAGGAGCTGAACACCCTGGAGGCGATCGGCCTGCCGCTCGCCGCCGGCGTCGACCGCTGGACGGCGCTCAAGGGGGGCTTCCCCGTTCTCGTCGAGGGTGAGTGCGTCGGCGGCATCGGGGTCAGTGGCGGCGATTGGGAGCAGGATCAGCGTATCGCCGAAGCGGCCGTCGCCGCCGTCGGTGCGGCGCTCGAGGGGTGAGGAATGCCGGGCGCCGCGGCGCCGAGGCCTTCATCGCCTCGGCAAGAGACCGGATGATCGTCGAGACTTAGACCAAGGAGCAGCGAGATGGCGCAGGTCCCGGTGCGCGTGGCGTCCCTCGGGTTGGGATGGTGGTCGGACGTGCTCGCCGACGCGGTCGGCCGCACCCCGGAGATGGAGATCGTCGCCTGCTACACCCGCGATCCGGAGAAGCGCAGGGCCTTCGCGCAGAAGTATGGCTGCGAGCCCGCAGCCAGCCTCGATGGCATCCTGGCGGATCCCTCCGTGGAGGCGATCATCAACACCACGCCGAACGACGTCCATCTCGAGACGGTCCGGGCGGCGGCCGAGGCCGGCAAGCATGTGTTCCTCGACAAGCCGGTCGCCAACACCGTGGCGGACGGCAAGGCGATCGCCCGGGTCTGCGCGGAGGCCGGCGTGGTGCTTTCGGTCGGCTACCAGCGACGGCGCGAGGGCCAGTTCCGGTGGATCAAAAAGGAGATCGAAGAGGGCCGCTTCGGCAAGCTGGTCCAGGCCGAGGCCAACATCAGCCGCGACCGTCTGGGGCAGATCGATCTTGGATCCTGGCGCTACACGGCTTCGGGCATGCCCGGCGGCGTCATGCTGCAGATCGGCATCCACTACACGGACGTGCTGGAGATGCTGATGGGGCCGGTCAAGCGGGTCTCGGCGATGTCGGCGCAGCTCGTGCTGCCGGGCGACAACCCCGACATCGCCAACCTGCTGCTGGAACACGAAAGCGGCGCGATCTCGAACCTGACGGCGAGCTACGCTTCGGCGTCCGAGTACTACATGATGAACGTCTACGGCAAGGAGGCCAGCGCCTACTACGATCTCTTTCAAGGGCTGCGATGTCTCCGGCGCGGCGAGACGGAAGCGACGCCGGTCGCCTGCGAAAAAGGCGATACCCTGGTCGAGGAACTCGAGGAGTTCGCGGCCAGCGTCCGCGGCGAAGCGACGCCGGAGGTCGACGGGCGGCGCGCGACCGAGTCGCTCGCCGTCATCCGCGCGGGCGTCAGGTCGGCGCGGGACGGCAGGGCGGTCGAGGTCGCCGAGGTGCTGGCGTCGCCGGAGGACTAGGCGGTCCGTACCGGCCACGGAGGGCGGGGCCTTTGGGTTCCCGCCCGCTGTCGGAGTCTGATTTCCATGGGGGGCTGCGACAATGCCGCTGCGTCGTCTTCAGCATTTTCTGGTCCAGACCGCGGACATGGGGGCTACGAAGGACTGGTACGTGAGGGTGCTCGGCCTCGAGGTCGGGCCGAACCCGGACTTCAAGTTTCCGGTCTGCTGGCTCTATCTCGACGGGGAAGACGTCCTCCACCTGACCCCCGGGGGCCGCGACGTCAGCGAGAACCGCAAGACCTACCTCGGCCAGGAGTCCGAGGCGACCTACGGCAGCGGGGTCGTGGATCATGTCGCCTTCCACGCCACCGGCCTCGCCGACATGATCGCCCACCTCGAGGCCCAGGGCGTCGCCTTCACCCGGCGCCAGGTTTCGGACCAGGGGCTGTTCCAGCTGTTTCTGGTCGACCCGAACGGCGTGAAGATCGAGTTGTGCTTCCCGGTGGCGGAGGCGGCCGGGATCGACGCCGAGGTCAAGGCCAGCGAGCTTTAGCCGACGCGGGATTGCGACCGTCTTGAACGGCAAGGGTCGCGAAGGCTATAGCCAAGACATGCTGAACCATGAAGTCCACGCCTCGCCGTCCAAGGACGATCTTCCCAGGTCCGGGCAACTGGCCTGGAAGATCGCCGAGGTCGCCGCCGATCCGGTTCCCATCGACGACGACGTCACGGACATGGTCGTCAACCGCGTCATCGACAACGCGGCGGTCGCGGTCGCGTCGCTGAACCGCGGGCCGGTCAAGTCGGCGCGGGCCATGGCGCTGGCGCATCCGCGGGACGGCGGCGCGACCCTCTTCGGCTGTCCGGCCGAGGTCACGCTCTGCGCCGAGTGGGCTGCCTGGGCCAACGGCACGGCGGTGCGCGAGCTGGACTTCCACGACACCTTTCTGGCCGCCGACTACGCGCATCCCGGCGACAACATCGCGCCGGTCCTTGCGGTGGCGCAGCAGTGCGGCAGGAACGGCGCCGCCCTTCTGCGCGGCATCGCGACGGCCTATGAGATCCAGGTCAATCTGGTGAAAGGCATCTGCCTGCACGAACACAAGATCGATCACATCGCGCATATCGGGCCCGCCGCCGCCGCCGGCGTCTCGGCCCTCTTGGGATTGAGCGCGGACATCGCCTTTCAGGCGGTTCAGCAGAGCCTGCATTGCACGATCACCACGCGGCAATCGCGCAAGGGCGAGATCTCGTCCTGGAAGGCCTTCGCGCCGGCCCATGCCGGCAAGACCGCCATCGAAGCGGTCGATCGCTGCATGCGCGGGGAAGGGGCGCCGAGCCCGATCTACGAAGGCGAGGATTCCCTTCTCGCCTTCATCCTGAATGGTCGGACAGCGCGCGAGCGGGGCCGGTCACCCTACGAGCCGACCTATGTCGTGCCCCTGCCGGCGCCGGGCGAGGCCAAGCGCGCGATCCTGGAGACCTATACCAAGGAGCACTCGGCGGAGTACCAGTCGCAGGCGCTGATCGACCTGGCCTTCAAGATGGGCGAGAGGATCGAGGACTTCGACAAGGTCGAATCGGTCGTCCTGCACACCTCGCACCATACCCACCACGTGATCGGCACGGGGGCGGGCGATCCGCAGAAGATGAGCCCGGATGCCTCCCGGGAAACACTCGATCATTCCATCATGTACATCTTCGCCGTGGCCCTGCAGGACCGGCGCTGGCACCACGTCGACAGCTACGCCCCCGAGCGCGCCAGGCGCGCCGACACCGTCCGGCTCTGGCACAAGATCTCGACGCTCGAGGATCCGGAGTGGACGCGCCGCTATCACGCCCATGACCCGGCGGAAAAGGCCTTCGGCGCGCGGGTCGTCATCACCATGGCGGACGGCAGCGTCATCGAGGACGAGCTCGGCGTCGCCAATGCCCATCCGCTCGGCGCGCGGCCCTTCGGGCGGGCCGAGTATCTTCGCAAGTTCAAGGCCCTGACCGGCGACATCCTGGATCCGGCCGAAAGCGCCCGCTTCCTGGACCTGGTTCAGAGGCTTCCCGAGCTCAACGCCGAAGAGGTCCGGGCATTGAACCCGACGGCGCCGGCGGGCTATCTGGTCGAGAACCCGGCGAGAGGAATCTTCTAGCAGGCTGTTGAAGAAGTTGGCCAGGGCCGGGCGATGAAGTGGGAGTCGTCGCCGTTGTGGAAGCGGATTTCTCCGGTGAGCGATCCGTCCTCTT
>JANQGU010000068.1 GCA_028282935.1 Kiloniellales bacterium | reverse complement strand
GCGCTCCAGCAGGACCACCTCGCCGCCCGCCGCCAGCTCGTAGGCCGCGGAGGCCCCGGCGATGCCGCCGCCCACGACCAGGACATCGCAGGTCTTCATTGGCCGCCGAAAAGCGCGAACGAGAAAGCGGTCATAAGACGCTAACCTTTGGTTTCTAGGCTGCGCCGGACTCCAACCCGGCCCCCGCACCTTAGACGGCCGGGGCGAGCCCCACCAGCGCCGGCACGACGGGCCCGGGACAGGGAGGCCTTCGCCGCCGCCCCAGCGCCCGCTTTCGCTCTATCCCAGCGGTCCAACTGCGCTATACAAGGGATATGCCGGGGGATATGCACCGAACGGAGAGCGAGACATGACCCTGGAGTCCCTTGAGACTCCCTGCCTTCTTCTGGACCGCGCCGTGATGGAGGGCAACGCCCGGCGGTTCCTGGACATCGCCAAGCGGCACGGCGTGACTCTGCGCCCGCACCTCAAGACCGCGAAGTCGATCGAGGTCGCACGGCGGGTCACCGACGCCGAGGCCGGGGCGCCGATCACGGTCTCGACCCTGGCCGAGGCCGAGTACTTCGCCGGCGCCGGGTTCAAGGACATCCTCTATGCGGTCGGGCTGGCCCCCAACAAGCTGGCCCGGGCGGTCCGGGTGATGCTGGAGTACGGCACGGGGCTGAAGCTGGTGACCGACAACGTCACCCTGGCCGAGACCGCCGCGGCCTATGCCGAGGGCGAAGGCGTCGACCTGGAGTTCCTGATCGAGATCGACTGCGGCGACCACCGCGCCGGCCTGCCGCCGGAGAGCGAGGAGTTGCTGGCCCTGGCCCAGGTGTTGGGCACCTGCCCGCGGATCGCCCTGCGCGGGGTCATGACCCACGCCGGCCAGTCCTACGGCACCAAGGACCCGGCCGAGATCGCCATGATCGCCGAGGAGGAGCGCGCCGCCGTGGTCCGCGCGGCGGAGCGCCTGCGCGCCGCCGGCCATGCCGTCGACATGGTCAGCCTCGGCTCAACTCCGACCGTGGCCTTCGCCAAGGACCTGACCGGCGTCACCGAGGTGCGCTCGGGGGTCCACGTCTTCTTCGACCTCGACCAGCTCGGCCGCGGGGTCTGCAGGCCCGAGGACCTGGCGCTCTCGGTCCTGGCCAGCGTCATCGGCCACAACCGGGCGGCGGGCACGGTCCTGATCGACGCCGGCGGCCTGGCCCTGTCCAAGGACCTGGGCGCCAACACCTTCCTGCCCGACGCCGGCTACGGCTACGTCTGCGACGCCGAAGGCAAGCGCCTCGAGGGCCTCTCGGTGATCGGCGTCAGCCAGGAGCACGGCCGCATCCCGCTCCCCGACCCCTCCTGGTACGACCGCCTGCCGATCGGCACCTTGCTGCGCATCCTGCCCAACCACGCCTGCTTCACGGCCGCCGCCTACCCGGCCTACCAGGTGCTGGAGGACGGCGAGCCCAAGACCGTGTGGACACGGGTGAACGGGTGGTAGGAAGGGTTGATGGAGATCGCACTTCGTCAAGCCGGACCCGAGGATGCCGGTGCCGTCGGCGACCTGGTCCATCGTCTCCTTTGCGAGCTCGCGCCGGAACGGGAGGCCGACTTCGATCGCGACGATTTCCAGGAGCGGGCGGATCGCCTGCTTCGAGCGCCGGCTCGCGTCTGGGCCTTCCTCGCATTGGAGGACGGTGAAAGTCCGGTCGGCGTCATCCTGCTCAACGAAGGCGCGTCGATCTACGCCGGCGGCCTCTTCGGGACCATCACCGAGCTCTACATCGCACCCGCGTATCGCTCCCAGGGCCTGGCGCCACGGCTTATCGAGGCGGCGGTGGGTCTGGCGCGGCAGAGGGGCTGGGGCCGCCTGGAGGTCGGCGCGCCCGATGTCCCCCGCTGGCAGCGCAGCCTCGACTTCTATCTCAAGGAGGGCTTCGTCGAGATCGGTCCCCGCCTGAAGCGGCTGATCCCAGCCGCTTGAGTTCGCTCCGGCTCGCACAGCGAAGGCTCATCCCTGTCCCACCGCGGCGATGGTTCTCTGCTCGGCCACCAGGCAGGCCCGGCCGGTTCCGAGTTCACGGCGCCTTAGCGCCCTCGACGCCCAGCTTCTTGAGGCGCGCCGCGAGGGTCGTGGGCTTGATGCCGAGCAGGGCCGCGGCGCCGTCCCGGCCGTAGATCTTCCCGCCCGTTCGCTCCAGCGCCGCCATCATGTTGCTCAGTTCCCGGCGTTTCATTTCCTCTTCCGGGACGACCTCCTCGGAATCGCTCGGCGGCGTCGCGCGCGCTTGGGGCGTGCCGTCTTGGGAGAGCGCGAGACGCAGGCCCCCGCCCCGCGACGTGATGACCGCCCGCTCGATGATGTTCTGCAGCTCGCGGACGTTGCCGGGCCAGTCGTAGCGCTCAAGCTGACGGAGGTTGTCGGGGGTGAGGCGGGCCCGGGGCAGGTTCAGCTTGGCGCAGGCGCGTTCCAGGAACAGCGCCGCCAGCAAGGGAATGTCGTCCTTGCGCCGGCGCAGGGGCGCGACCTCGATCGGAAAGACGTTCAGGCGGTAATACAAGTCCGGCCGAAACCGGTTCCCGTCCATTTCCTGCGCCAGATCGCGATTGGTGGCGGCGATGATCCGGACGTCGACCTTGCGGGTCTTTCCCTCGCCGACCCGTTCGAACTCGCCTTCCTGGAGCGCGCGCAGCAGCTTGCTCTGCAGCGCCTGCGGGATCTCCGAGACCTCGTCCAGAAACAGCGTTCCGCCGTCGGCCAGCTCGAAACGGCCGACCCGGTCCCGCAGCGCGCCGGTGAAGGCGCCCTTAAGGTGCCCGAAGAACTCGCTTTCGAAGAGCTCCCGCGGGATCGACGCGCAGTTCACGCTGACCAGGGGCTGGTCCTTGCGCCGGCTCCGCGCGTGAATGGCGCGCGCCACCAGTTCCTTGCCGGTCCCGGATTCGCCGACGATCAAGACGCTGGCGTCCGTCGGCGCCACGACATCGATCTGCTGTCTCACGTTCCTCAGCGCCAGGCTCTTGCCGACCATCGGGCCCAGCGCCTTCGCGGTCTCGACCTCCTCCTGGAGATAGGCGCACTGCTGCTCGACCCGCTTGCGCTCTTCCAGTTCCTCTTGCAGCGCGTCCTTGACCCTCTGGACCTCCTCGATCGAGCGGCGGGCGGTGGCCAGCACGAAGTTGGTCAGCATCTGCAGCTTTTCCGCGGTATCGTCTTCGCCGTCGATCCTGACGAGGAGATCGAACTGGCCGCCGACGGTCAGGCAGAGCTGATCGGCAATCTGCTCGATCAGGGCGCGGAGCCTGGCCTCCTCGAGATCCGGCATGATGGAGATTCTCCGCCCTATGAAGCCCAGCGGATGTGAATCTCACACTCGTCGTCGCCTCGATGCAGGCATCGCGTTTCCTCGATGCTGGCCTCGTCGCCGTAGTAGGCGATCACCCGGCGCGCCAAGGCGCGGTAGAGCAGACACAGGCGATTGGGCGAGCGATAGTGGACGATCAGCTTCCGCTCCAGCTTCTCGATCCGGAACTTGTCGGTGACCGCCCGGCTGGCTTCGGGGTCCTGAAGGCTGGCGGCGAAGCCGCTGTGGATCTCGGGATGGTACTCCAGAAGCGCGCGTGAGTTGGCGCACATCTGGTACCAGACGGGAAAGCGCTTCTGCGTGTCCTGCAGGAAGGCCTCGGCCCACAGGTCGCAGGTCTCCTCCACGCTCAGGTCCAGGACCTCGCCCGCCGCGGCCAGCAGGCGCTGGCATTCCTCGTCGGCGTAGGTCTCGCTCATCCGGTAGACCCTGTCCGCAGGCACCCCGGCCCGGCGCTTCACCTCGGCCACGGCGGCCGTGCCCGCTTTCGCCTCGATCGCCTGCAGCATCGGCCTGAACGGGTATCCCAGCATCGCGGGAGACTCCTCTCGATCTGAGCCTGGAGGCAGGGGTCGTGAAGCGCTTCGCCAGATTACCACAGTATCCCAATTTTTTGGGGCCATATCCCAAAAAAATGTGTAACCGCAAAATTTTGGGATGATGCCGGCCGGAAGACCGCAAGGAAAAATCGTTCTAATTCAAATAATTACTGGCGGCTCTTAGGATGGTACGGATCCTGCGTAGGTGTCCCCGTGATCCAGGAAAGCGGTCGGGCAAGCTTCGACCTCCGGCATCCATCGCTTCAGAAGGGAGACACCATCGATGACACGCGAGGAGCTCTATCTCGTCCAAGCGAGCTGGGCGCAAGTCCGGCCGATCTCGGCGCAAGCCGCGGAGATGTTCTATCGCCGGCTGTTCGAG
>JANQGU010000451.1 GCA_028282935.1 Kiloniellales bacterium | reverse complement strand
TGGTCCCTGCGGCGAAGCGGCTACCTGAGCGAGACCGAATGGACTTTCGCGCTCGCCCTCTTTTTGTCATTGAGGCGTGAGACCTTTGAGACCGTTTCGCCTTGGTTGAAGCCGGCACCTCTGGCGGTATTGAAGAAGGCGTTGAGATACCTGGAGCAGAATCCGGACCGGCTGGCGGCCTGGGGCTGATTGTTGGGGAGTGCCCAGCTCTCGTGGAAGTAGAGAAGCGTCGGATACCGTTTGGACGCGGTCGCGGCTTCGTTCTGGCTCTTGGAGTGGCCGTGCTGGTCACAGGGATGGCTCTCGCCCTTGGCCAGCCCTATCTGCTTTGTGCTTTCCTGCAGGAGGATGCCTTTGACGCTGCCTTCTGCGGTACCTACCAGCGGCTTTCCGCCTATGATCGGCGGCCGGAAGCGGCCGTCGATTGGTTGCTCGCCTATCATGGTGAAGCGCCGAGCACCCAGGTCATGATCACCTTGGCAGACTGGGCGACTGAGAACCCGGAGCGTTTTCTTGACCTCTTGCGACGCCTCGAGGGCCGGGACGTAGAGGCTCTTTCAGAGCGCCTGGCCGATGCGGTCGTTCAGAGCGGCCTGGACCAAGCCTTCGCAGCGGCCCTTGAAGGACGAAAGGGCGACACGAGGCGGCTGGCGGTGATTCTGAGAGCGATCGAAGACCAGCGCCGCGTTTTGACTTCACTGCAGACCGTTCCGGATTGAAGCAGGGCCCTAATCCTTCTTCGCCCGCAACTCCTTCAACAGCCGCTCCGCCACGTCCTGGCGCACCGCGCCGGCTTCGACCAGGGCGGCGGCGAGGGCGTCGACTTCCTCGCCCAGGGCGCCGGCCAGCAGGGCGACGTTCTGGGCGTGCAGGGCCATGTGGCCCTGCTGGATGCCGGTGGTGGCCAGCGCGCGCAGGGCGGCGAAGTTCTGCGCCAGGCCGACCGCGCCGATGATCCGGGCCAGGCCCTCCGCGGTCTCGACACCCAGGACCTTGAGGTTCTGCTGCGCCGTGGGGTGCAGGCGGGTGGCGCCGCCGACCAGGCCGACCGCAAGCGGCATCTCCAGGACGCCCACCAGGTTGCCGGCGGCGTCGGCCTCCCAGCGGCTGAGGCTGCGGTAGCGGCCGTCCCGGGCGGCGTAGGCGTGGGCGCCGGCCTCGACCGCCCGGGTATCGTTGCCGGTCGCCAGCACGGCCGCGGTCACGCCGTTCATGATGCCCTTGTTGTGGGTCGCGGCACGGTAGGGATCGGCCTCGGCGAAGCGATAGGCCGAAAGGATGCCATCGCGCACCTCGGCGCCGCCGATCTCCGCCAGCGGCCAGACCGCACGGGCCCGGACCAGGCGCCGGTCGGCCAGGTTGGAGAGGATGCGCAGGTGGGTCCGCGCGCCGGTCCACTCGGCGAAGCGCGGGGCCACGGCCTCGGCCATGGTGTTGACCGCATTGGCGCCCATGGCGTCGCGGGTGTCGACGATCAGGTGGGTGATCACCATCGGCCCCTCGGCGGTCTCGATGACCCGGACCTCGAGGTCGTGGAAGCCGCCGCCCAGCTCGACCAGCTTCGGATCGGCGGCGTCGCAGATGGCCTTTATCTCGTCGCGGCGCTCCAGCACCTTGAGCCGGACCTGCGCCGGGTCCGGCATGCCGAGCTGCTGAACCTGGGCGATCATCTCGTTGCCGCCGGCCGCCGTGGTGAAGCCGCCGGCGGCCCGGCAGCGCTTGGCGGCGTTGCCGACCGCGGCGATGACCGAGGACTCCTCGGTCGCCATGGGCACCAGGACCTCGCGGCCGTCGATCAGCAGGTTGGTGGCGATGCCCAGCGGCACGTTCAGGGTCGAGACCGCGTTCTCGACCAGGCGGTCGGCCAGCGCCAGTTGCTCGCCGGCGGCCGCGGCATAGTGCGCCGCCGCCTCGGGCCCGAGCCCGGCCAGCTCCGTCACCCGCTCGGCACGCTCGGCCGGCGTCAGCTTGTGGAAGCCGGAAAGCCGCGATGTTGCTTCGGTCATGCTTGCGTTCTCCCCCTTCGAACTGCGGCAGGGAGACTAGCGCCGGCAGGGCGGCGCCGGAAGGCCGGCTCGCTTGGGAGGGGGAAAAGAGATCGGGTCGCCTGGCCCCTCGGCCATGGCGACCCTTCTCCATCCAGCCTTCCGAAGCCGCACGCGGGGCGGTCCTTCTGCGGCAGCCCCTTGGGCCGGATCCTGCTCGAGCGGATCTCCCCCGCTCGTTACCCTGTTGAACATCGCCGGGCCGGTTTTCTTCCTCGACACCCGCCTCTGGAGCGGTGGCAATTCGGTGTCGGGAGTGAGCCAGCGCTGCGGCCCGCGACCTTTCCCGTTCTTCACAGGGTCGGTCGGGGGAAAAGGCGGCAGGGTTCAGTTTTTCGTAAACGCGGGACGGCCGAGGACGGAAAGCGGGCTACTTGGTCGCGGTCAGCGAGGGGCCGCAGGAGCCTTGCTGGATCAGTCCCCAGCCGAAGACCGGGTCCTTGCCTTGGCTGCCCAGGTCCCGGGCCGTGGCGCGCAGCGTCTCGGTCAGGGTCTCGGCGTCGGCGCCGGGTTGCGCCGCATGGCCCGCGGCCAGGGCCGCCAGGACGAAGGGTACGGCGAAGGAGGTCCCGCTGTGGTAGCTGCCGCTGCCGCCGGTCCGGGCGCTCCAGACGTCGACGCCCGGGGCGGCGAAGTCGATGTAGTCGCCGCGGTTGGCCTTGTCGTAGGGCGCGAGCGCCGCGTCGACGGCAGTCACCGCGACGACGTCGGGATGCGCGGCCGGATAGGCCGGGGGCGCATCGGCGCCGCCGTTGCCGGCCGCGGCCACGAGGATCAGGCCGCCGGCCGCGGCCCGGCTCATGGCCAGGGCCAGCAACTGGTCGTTGGGCCCGGACAGGCTCAGGTTGACCAGGCGCAGGCCCTGGGTGCCGAGCCAGTTCAGCGCCAGGACGACCCGCTCCGTGGTCGCGAAGGTGCGGCCCTTTCGGGTCTCGTGGAAGACCGCCGCCAGGGTCAGCCGGGCGCCCGGCAAGAGGCCGCCGAAGCCCAGGCTCTCGGCGCGGCCGACCAACAGGGCGGCGACCGCCGTGCCGTGGTCGGCCGAGGCCGGCGCCAGGCCGGCCGGCAGGAAGGAGCGTGCCGAGGCCTGGCCCTCGGCCAGGGCCGGATGGCTGCTGTCGAGCCCGGTGTCGATGACCCCGATGGTCAGGCCCTGGCCGCAGTCGCTCTTGCCGCTGGGCCAGCCGATCAGCTTGCGGGCATAGCGGCGCGGCGCCCGGCCGGAGGGGCTGAAGAGGATGTTCGGCCCGGCGAAGACCTGGGGCAGGTCCTGGCGCAGCTCCTGCAGGACGTCGGCGACGGCGCGGCCCGCGGGGACCCGAAAGGCGCTCAGCACCACGCCGCCCAGGAACCCGAGGTTCTGGCGGCGCAGCACGGTCAGGCCGCGCGGCGCCAGGGTCTGGGCCAGGGCGGTCGCCTCGGCGACCGAGTTGCTGACGACGAGGATCTCGCCGGCGACGATGTTGTCCGGGTCGCTGGCGACGTCGGGCAGGGCGGCCGGCGGCGGCGGAATCGGCGTGGGCGAGACCCCCGGCGCGGAGAGCGTGGGCTGGCGCTCGAAGCCGCCGCCCTGCGGCACGAAGCCGCCGCCGGTCTGGTCGGGGTCGCCGTCGCTGTGCGATACCGGCTCCGGGTCCTTGTCCGGCCCGCTCGGCGGCGTCGGCGTGGACCGCGGTCCGGGATCGACCGGCAGCTTGTACTCGAGGCCGTGGGTGAAGACGCCGACCCGGCCGTCGCTGGGGCCCGGGCGGACGTCGTCCTCCTTCCGGGCGGGCTTCGCCGGCGGGGCGACCTTCAGGAAATCGCCCGAGGGTTCGATGCTGGCGGCGGGATCGAAGGGCTTGGGATCGGGTGCGGTCTGGGCCGGCGCCGGGCCCGAAAGCGCGAGACCCGACAGCAGGGCGACGACACAGCTTGCGGTCCGGATGGCGCTGCTTTTGGTCATCGCGCTACTGTCCCGCATTGGCGCCGGTGACCACGTCCGGCAGCGCTTCGAGGGTGGCGATCGCGTCGCGGATCGCCGCAGCGTCGTCGGGCGCGACCCCGACCAGGCGCACGCGGTAGACGCCCAGCGCGCCCGGCCCATCGACCAGGCGGCCGTCGACCGCCTGCAGGGCGGCGCGGATCTCGCTCTCGGTGGCATCGGCGGCGAAGGTCACCTCGATCACGCTGCCGCCGCTGCCGCCGCCCGTCGCGGGCCCGACGCCGCGTTCCGGCTGCATCTCGAACAGCAGGGCGCCCTGGATCGCGATCACCAGGGCAGCGGCGATCGCGGCGGGCCGCCACCAGCCCGGCGAGCCGCCGCCCCGGGGACTTGCCGGGGCGGCTTGCCGCTCGGCGGCGATCTCCCGCTGCAGCCGCTTCAGGCCCAGCTCGCCCGGGCTCCGGCTCGGCTGGCTGGCCTTGACGTGCTCGCGCAGCCGGCGCAGCAGCTCGACCTCCTCGCGGGCCGCGGTGCTCGCCGAGAGGTAGGCCTCGACCCGGGCGCGCTCGTCGTCGCTCAGCGTCCCGTTGACGTACCACGGCAGGAGCTGGTCCAGCTCGGAATCTCTGTCGGGTGTCTGTGCGTCGCTCATGGCCTGTCTCCCATCAACCGCTGGAGACAGCGCTGAAGCGCCTTCTTGGCGTGGAACATGCGGGTTTTGACCGTGCCCTCCGGACAGTCGACGATCCCGGCGATCTCAGCGTAGGGGAGATCCTCGAAGAAGGCCAGGTGCACGACCTCGCGGTGGGGCTCGGACAGCCGTTCCATGCAGAGCTGGATGAACTCCGCGTTTTCGGCCGCCACGAGACAGTCCACCGGGTCGGGGCTGTCATCGTCGGGCAGGTTCTCGTCCAGTTCCTCGCCATGGTCGGGGCGCCTCTTGCGCAGTCTGTCTATCGTCTTGTGGCGGGCGATCCCGAAGACCCAGGTCGTGACTTTCGAACGGCCCTCGAAGCGCGCTGCGTGGCGCCACACCTCCATCATCACTTCGTTGACTATGTCGGCGGCTTCGAAGGAATCGTTCAATCGGCTGAGCACAAATCGATAGACCGGGCCCTCGTAGGCCCGATAGAAGTCGCTCAAGGCGCTTTCGTCGCCCCGGGCGATCCGGTCGAGGAGTTCGCGAGCTTCCTGCTGCAAGGCGGTCGTATTCCCCCGGTGTTGGAGGCCCGCCTGCGTGTGCCTGCCCCCGCGCTAGAGCGCGCAGCGGGCGGCACAGGATAGGATTGCCGTCCGGCCCCCGAGTGACGGCCCGCAGACAATAGCCGCGGTCGACCCGAAAATCTGCCACAGAAATCACCGACAGGGCAGGCCGTCCGTGCTTGCTGCGCCTGGAGCGGGATGACTTGAAGCCAATCCGGCCTCAAATCTGAATCCCGCGCGCCTTCAACAGTTTAGAGCAGGATTCAGGCGTGAGGTCTACTTGACCTCATGTCATCATGCTTTTGGGCCGGCTCACCGGACGTGATAGATCAGGCGCGGGGCCTCCTCGAAGCCGCCGTTCTCGACCTGGAAGCGAAGCTCGTAGACCCCCGGCCGGTCGCTCGGCAGCACCGGGCCCTCGATGTCGATCTTGTTGCCGGATCCCGGCAAGAGCCGGCGCACAACCTGGCGGGTCTGGAACAGGGTTTCGCCCTTGGTGCTCGTGGGATCGGCGAGGATCCAGCGCGCCTCCAGGACGCCGCTGCCGCCGTAGCGGATTCTGGCCCGCGGCCGCAGCTCGTCGCCGGCCTCGATGGTCACGTAGCGCGCCTCCTCGGCCTCGCCGAAGTCGAGCTCGATCCGCGACAGGGTCAGTTCGGCCCCGGCGCTTCCGGCCGGTTCGAGGCTGATCTCGGCGTTAGCGACGTTCATGCTGTAGGTATCGCTGAAGGCCCGTCGATAGCCGAGCGGCAGGCCCCGCTTCGCGGCCCGTACCATCAGGGCGCGCGGCACGCGCAGGGTCTCGCCGAAGGTCAGCGAGGTGCTGCCACCGTCCGGGACGTTCCGGCTCAGGCGCTGGCTGACCGTCGCCACCACGACGCCGCCCAGGACGAACTCGCCGCGGGTGGAGAAGACCTCGCGCGGCTCCGGCGCGCTGTCCCGGACCCGCCAGTTCACCGACAGGCTGCTGCCTTGCGTGATCGCCAGCCGGGCCGCGCCAGGCGCCGGCGACACGGTCTCGACCGCGTCCGCCGCCTGCAGGGGGACAAGGGCGGCAAGAACGGCCAGACCGGAGACCAGGAAGGGCGTGCGCATTGTAATATTCCTCATTTGTTCCATATGCTTGCAAAAGAACGTTAAGAACTCTTGATAGGTCGGTAGCAGGAGTCGCTGGCCCCCGGCCGAAGCCGACGCTCGGCCGCCGGGCGCTCGTAGGTCGGGCGGTCCCCTGGAAGGGTTCAAAGAAGCGCGGAGGCGGGGCTTGCCGCGACTCCCTGCCGCCGATCCGGCGTCCCGTCTCAGGTCCGGCGCGCTGCGGGCGCGCTCGGGCGCGGCGGCACGCGGGCCCCGGCGTGGAAGGTCAGCGGCGCAGGACCTCCTGCGGCTCGCTGCGGCCGATCACCAGGCCGTCCGGGCCCCAGCCCAGGACCTGGACATAGTAGCGCCGGTCGCGGGCCAGCCGGGTGATCGAGGTCCCGGGGACGTCGGTCTCCGTGGTATCGCCCGGCAGGTAGAAGCCGGCGACGGTCTCGCCGGGCCGGGTCTCGCCCGGGTCCTCGGCCAGCTCGCCGTAGCGGGCGCGCTCCTCAAGGTCGACGATGTCGTCGGCGAGGCTCTCGAGGAAGACGACCTTGTAGGCCACGGCGCCCGGCACCGCCGACCAGGAGATCCGGGCGCCGTCGTCGAGCAGGCCGCGCGGCCTGGGGCTGAGCAGCGAGATCGTCGCGACCTCCGGGCTGAATCCCGGCTCCTGCCTGAGTTGGACCTGGTAGAGCAGGCGCGGCGGGCTGTCGATCGCCGGGTCGTCGACCTCGAAGCGCAGCTCGTGGAGGCCCTGCAGCCGGGTCGGCAGCGGCGGGCTGTAGATCTCGACCTCGCCGGCCGCCGCGACGTTGCGCCGGACGATCTGGAGGGTCCGGAACACCGCCCGGCCGGTGGTGCTGGTCGGATCGGCGATGACCCAGCGGGCCTGCAGCAGGCCGCTGCCGCCGAAGCGGATGCGCGCGATCGCCCGCAGCCGGGCGTCCTGCTCGACCGAGGCGAAGCGGGCATCCGGCGGCGCCTCGAAGGTCAGCTCGATGCGCGACAGCAGCAGTTCGCCGCCGCCGCCGGTGACCGCCAGGGAGACCGGCAGAGCGGCGGTCGGTTGAATGTTGTCGGTGGTCGCGAAGCTGCGTTCGTATGTCAGCGGGGCATTGCTCTTGGCGGCCTGGATAATCACCGAGCGCGGCACGTTGACGACCTCGGGGAAGGTGAAGACGGCCGTGCTCAGCGTCGTGGCGATTTGGCTCAGGCGCCGGTTCACCGTGCCGATCACGGTGCCGCCCAGGACGAAGCGGCCCTGCGGCGAGAAGACTTCGCCCGAGGGTGTGGCTGTGACCGGCGTGTCCTGGACGCGCCAGACCACGGTGAAGGAGCCGGGCTGGTTGAACGGCAGGTTCGCCCGGTTGGGCGAGGGGATCGGCTGCCCCTGCACGCCGGCCTTGGCCGGAGCGACGGCAAGCCAGGAGGCGCCTGTCGCCAGGGCGATCAGCAGGACCAGGGTCCGGAGGGTGACCGTCATGACAGGCTCCTCAATAGCTCGCGGGCAGGGTCGTCTTCAGGCTCAGGAAGACCTGGTAGACGCGATCCTGCGTGCTGAGGATGGCGCTGCCGTGGCTCTCCTGAATGGTGCCGCTCAGGGCGAAGGCCATTCCCGGCTGGTTCTGCTCCGCCTGCAGGAACGTCCAAAGAAGTTCGCCCCCGAAGATATGCGTGTCCAGTGTGTTCTGCGCTCCGCGTGCGTGGCTGTAGGAATAGTTCAGGTTGGTGCTCAGGACGCTGGGCAGGATCTCCGCGCCGGCGCCGAAGCCCACCAGCCAGGTATGGACCGTGTCGTTGAGGTTCTGGTTCTCGTCCAGGCTCCACTGGGTGTAGGGGGCCAGGCTGACCCGATCTCCGACCAGGAACTGCGAGCCCAGGCTGGTCAGGAACCCGAGGGTGTCGCCGTCGCCGCCCAGCGTGTCGTTGACCGAGCTCACGGTCTCGGACAGGTACCAGCTCCAGGTGTCGTAGGAGGTCGAGAAGGAGGCCGTCGACGAGATCGTCTGGCTCTCGGCTTCGCCGATGAAGTCGTCCGGCCGGTCGGTCTGATCGATGTCGACGATGCTGAAGGAGAGCCCGAGGCTCGGCAGGCCCAGCCATTCGGGCAGGGGCTCCTCCTCGGGACCGGGGAAGATCGCATAGCTGCCGTTCAGGAAGAGGTTCAGCGTGCGATCCCGCGGCAGGCCGTCCAGGCTGTTCACGTTGTTGGTCTGATGACCGGCCTGGGCCTGGAAGGCGAAGGTGTCCCAGGTCACGTCGGAGAACAGGGTGGTGGTGATGCGGTCGCCGATCAGGAAGGGGTTGGCGACGGAGCCGAAGAAGGTGCCCAGGCGTTCGTGCTGGATGCCGAGGTTCCAGTTGAGCGGCAGCTCGTCGACCAGCTCGTTCTGCAGGATCGCGTAGTTGGCGAGGGCCGAGTAGGCCTCGTCGGTCTCGGGGTCCACGGCCCCGCCGGCGCCGTCCAGGTCGAAGCGGGAGCGGGAGAACTCGCCGCGCAGCCTCAGGCGCTCGCCGAACCAGAGCGAGTCCGCCGCCACCGCGAAGCCGCTTCCGTCGCTCCGCTCCTCGACGTCGAAGGCGTCGTCGAACTCGATGTCGAAGTCGTTGTCGAAGGTGTCGGTCTTTTCGCCCAGGTAGTAGGTGCCGGTCAGCTCCAGGTTGTCGCGCAGCGAGTCGATGGGCCGCAGCCGGACGTGGGCGCCCTGGACGCGGTCGTCGGGGTCCTCGATGCCGCTGATCCGCTCGACACCCAGCAGGGCCTGGCTCGACAGGGCGAAGCCGGTGACCTGGACGGCGGAGTCCGCGCTGCCGATGTCGAGCGACAGGCCGCGCCGGTAGAAGTCGCTCATGATGAAGTCGTTGGCGCCGATGTCGTGATGGCCGAGCCTCGCGTTGCTGCTGAGGTCGTCGCTCTGGAAGGAGAGCGTCGTCAGATACTCGCCGAGGTCCGCCTCTCGCCCGGTCAGGCTCTGCTCGTCCCGGCTGTCGTAGAGGTAGTTGGCCTGGGTCGAGGCGCTCCAGTTGCCTTCCTGGACGACGATCCGGCCCTCGCCGCCGCTCTGGAAGATGTTGTCGTCGGCGCCCTGAAGGTTGTCGCCGGTCAGGATTCTGGTGCCGTCGAAGGCCACGTTGGCGTTGGCCTCGACGTTCTGGAAGGCGGCATTCTTGCGGACCTCGAAGGTCCAGAAACCGCGCTCGGTGATCGAGCCGTCCTGTCCGTACTCGACGAGGCGAAGCTGGTGCTCGCCCGGCGCCAGGGGCTCCGGCAGCCGCAGCAAGGCGAAGTCGCCCTCTCTTTGGATCAGGCTGGTGACGTCGAAGTTGTCGAGTTCCAGGGCCAGATTCTGCAGAACCTCGATCGGCAGCTCCGGCGGGATGAAGATCGCGATGGGATCGTTGGGCGTCCAGTAGTCGCCGCTTTGCGAGGGCTGCAGCACCGGCTGCCAGTCCTGCGTCTGGTCCTGCGCCGGGGCGCCGGCCGGAAGGGCCAGCGCGAGGCCCGTGGCCAGAAGGATCGCCGCGCCGCCGCGCCTCTGTCGCGCGTAGCGGCGAGTCTTGCGCCGGGGCCGGAGCGTCTCCGGTTCCCGGTTTCCGGTCTTGAAATTGGCACGTCTTGCCATCGTGTACCCCCGGTTCCGAGCCGGCCGGGGTTTCGCCCAGGGCCGGCTGCATACCTGCAATCGGGTGCCGCCGTCTTGGCGGTGTCCCGTTCTCGGCAAGCCCTTCGGTTTGATCCCCCGCCGATCGGCATAGGATCCGGCGAAGCCCCCCAGCTTCGTTGCTCCGGACCGAAAGGCCGGCTCGGGTCCTGCATCCGCTTTCGGGATGAGGCACGAGCCGCCTGCTGATCTGTCGCCGGTGATGGCGTTAAGGTTCAGTAAGACTAAGAAAGCGGCGACGCCTAAATGATAGGCAAGGCGTTGGCGGGACTCCAAAGCCATAGAGGCCGTGGGGCCTCTTTGCGCCCTCTGGTGTGGTTCCTAGGCCACTTTAGGCGGCGTGGTCGCCCGCCCGGCTGGCCGTGGTGACCTCAAAGGACTAGGCGCAGGCGCTCTTGGCATACCGAAGGGATAGGCGAGAGGGGTGGGCTATACGACAAATCGGTTATGGTCTTGAAGATCTGTCCTGAGAGCACGACCACGACATCGTCGTGTTCCGAGACCAGGGGCAGCATCAGACGCTTCGTCAGCCGCTCTGGTTGCGAGCGCGAGCGGGGATAGAGCGACTCCGTGTAGAGGGCACAGCGCTTCTTGATGACCTCGGCATAGAGCGTGAGGACGTAGTCGCGATAGGGCGGCCGCAGCAGCTCGTCGAGGTAGTGGCCGCTCAGGCTCTGGCAGGTGACCGCTTCGACCGCGGTGCCGGCGAGACGATAGCGCAGGCGGCCGTCCTCCAGGACGTCGGTCAACATGAGGTGCGGCAGGACCTTCGGGCCGATCTCCACCGGATCGATGTCCTGCCGCAGAGGCAGGCGGCGCCCGGCCTTCTTGCCCGACCAGTAGTGGAAGAGATGGCGCAGAAGGGGCTGGTCGATTCCCGGAGGCGGCGGAGCCGGAGCCGCCGGGCCAGGGCCGTCGAGCGCGTGCGCGACCGCCTGGCCGGGTTTCTTCATGCCGATCGTGTCCACGGGGAAGGCCTATCTCCGATGCGCGTAAAGGGTGCAGGGCTCCAGGACGCCGATGGTCTTTGCCGGGGGTAAAGAAATCCTGAACGGGCCCAATGGCCTGGCAGGCGGCCCGGCAGGCGGCCGCGCCGGCCGGATTCCCGGCTGGACCTGCTTGCTCTGAGCCCCTAAACCCTCGGCCCATGTCAGTTTGCTCCCAAAGCGCGCTGGCCGGGGACTTGGTCCGGGAATTCGCGGCTCAGCAGCCGATCCGCGCCGGCTCCTTCATCGTCACGATCTACGGCGACGCGGTGGCGCCGCGCGGCGGTCGGCTTTCGCTGGTCAGCCTTCTGGCCCTGATGTCGGAGGTCGGGGCCAGCGAGAGCCTGGTGCGCACCGCGGTTTCCCGGCTCGCCGCCGATGGCTGGCTCAGCGGCCAGCGGAAGGGCCGCCACAGCTTCTACAGCCTGACCGAGACCGGCAGCCGGCGCTTCGAGGAGGCGACCCGCCGGATCTACCTCGGCGCGCCCGCGCCCTGGTCCGGGACCTGGGAGGTCGTGCTGCTGCCGGGTGGCGCCGGAGAGGGCCGGGAGAGCCTGCGCAAGGCCCTGCGCTGGCTGGGCTTCGGCCAAGCCGGCCCGGGGGTGATGATCCATCCGCAGCCCGACCGGGAGGCCTTGGCCGGCGTGCTGGCCGAGCCCGCTGCGGCCGAGGCGGCCCTGCTGATCTCAGGGACGGCCGGGATCTCGGACAAGACGGCCGTGCTGGAGCGCCTGGTGGCCGAAAGCTGGGATCTCGAGGCCCTGGCCGGGGGCTATCGCGACTTCCTGTCCCGCTTCGGGCCCCTGGGCGACGCCTTGGCGGCCGGCTGCCGGCTTTCCCCCCGGGAATGCCTTCTGGTGCGGCTGCTTCTGATCCACGAGTACCGCAAGGTGATCCTGCGCGATCCCGCCTTGCCGGGGGCCCTGCTTCCGGACGACTGGCCGGGCCGCGAGGCGCAGGCCCTCTGCCGTCTGATCTATGCGGCGGTGGTGGCCGGGGCGGAGGCCTGGGTGTCGGAGAGCCTGCGCCGCGACGACGGGGCCTTGCCGCCCACCGTCGCGGACTTCTGGTCGCGCTTCGGCGGCCTGGACCCGCAAGGACGCTGACCTTCGGCCTGCCGGGCGCTTCAAACATTACAGCCCTTCATTGTTTTTCGAGTGATTTTGTGCCATATCCTTTGGTGGAGCCGGCTTCGGCCGCGGCACAGCCACCGGGAGTGAGCGCGCAGATGTACACGCAAGGGCTGGACGTCAAGCCTGGCGACAAGGCGATTCCGCTGGAAAGCGGGACCTCCGAGGCGGAGCAGGGCTTCCAGGGCCGGATCGACCGCGACGATCGGATCGAGCCCAAGGACTGGATGCCCGAGGGCTACCGCAAGACCCTGATCCGGCAGATCTCTCAGCACGCCCATTCCGAGGTCGTCGGCATGCTGCCGGAGGGCAACTGGATCACCCGGGCGCCGAGCCTGCGGCGCAAGGCGGTGCTGCTGGCCAAGGTCCAGGACGAGGCCGGCCACGGTCTCTATCTCTACAGCGCCGCCGAGACGCTCGGCGTGTCCCGGGCCGAGCTGGTCGAGCAGTTGCTGAGCGGCAAGGCCAAGTACTCCAGCATCTTCAACTATCCGACCACGACCTGGGCCGACATCGGGGCGATCGGCTGGCTGGTCGACGGCGCCGCGATCATGAACCAGATCCCGCTCTGTCGCTGCTCCTACGGCCCCTACGCGCGGGCCATGATCCGGATCTGCAAGGAGGAGAGCTTTCACCAGCGCCAGGGCTACGAGATCATGCTCGCCCTGTCCCGCGGCAGCGACGCGCAGAAGGCCATGGCCCAGGACGCGCTGGACCGCTGGTGGTGGCCTTCGCTGATGATGTTCGGACCCAGCGACAAGGACTCGCCGCACTCGGCGCAGTCCATGCGCTGGGGCATCAAGCGGATCTCCAACGACGACCTGCGCCAGAAGTTCGTCGACGTCACCGTGCCCCAGGCCGAGTACCTGGGCCTCAAGATGCCCGATCCCGACCTGGCTTGGAACGAGGCGCGCGGCCACTACGACTTCGGTGCGATCGACTGGGAGGAGCTGAAGCAGGTGATCTCCGGCAACGGGCCCTGCAACAAGTCGCGCATGAAGGCGCGCCGCGACGCCCACGCCGAGGGCGCCTGGGTGCGCGAGGCGGCGCTGGCCCACGCCGAGAAGCGCCGCGCCCGCGCTCTCAAGAAGGCGGGCTGAGAACCGGCAAGGAGATGACCCGATGAGTTCACGTGATTGGCCGCTGTTCGAGGTCTTCATCCGTTCGCGCAACGGCCTCAGCCACAAGCACGTCGGCAGCCTGCACGCCGCCGACGCCGGGATGGCGCTGGAGAACGCGCGCGACGTCTACACCCGCCGCGCCGAAGGGGTCAGCATCTGGGTGGTGCCCTCGACCCAGATCGTCGCCTCGGACCCGGGCGAGAAGGATGCCTTCTTCGAGCCGACCGCGGACAAGATCTATCGCCACCCGACCTTCTACGACATCCCGGACGACGTGAAGAACATCTGACCAGCGGTGGAGACGGCCCCGATGACGGATATCGCCAAGGATCAGCTCTTCGAGTACCTGCTCCGGCTGGGCGACAGCAGCCTGATCCTCGGCCAGCGCCTGTCCGAGTGGTGCGGCCACGGCCCGGAGCTGGAAGAGGACATCGCGCTGATCAACATCGCGCTCGACCTGATCGGCCAGGCGCGCAGCTTGCTGACCTATGCCGGCGAGGTCGAGGGCAGGGGCCGGGATGAGGACGGGCTGGCCTTCCTGCGCGACGGCACGGACTACCGCAACCTGCTGCTGGTCGAGCAGCCGAACCAGGACTTCGCCTACACCATCGCCCGGCAGTTCCTCTTCGACGCCTTCCATCTCGAGCAGCAGCGGGCGCTGATGGGCTCGCGCGACGAGACGCTCGCCGCCATCGCCGGCAAGAGCGTGAAGGAGGTGACCTACCACCTCCGCCACAGCTCGGAATGGCTGGTCCGCCTCGGCGACGGCACGCCGCTCAGCCACGGAAAGATGCAGACCGCGCTCGACGACCTCTGGATGTACAGCGGCGAGATGTTCGAGATGGATGCCCTGGAGGCGGCGCTGGCCGAGGCCGGGGTCGCGCCCGACCGCGCCGCGCTGCGCCCGGCCTGGGAGGCGCGGGTGGCGGCGGTGATCGAGGAGGCGACCCTGCAGCGGCCCGACGACGGCTGGATGCAGAGCGGCGGCCTGCGCGGCCGGCACAGCGAGCACCTCGGCCACATCCTGGCCGAGATGCAGCACCTGCAGCGCGCCCATCCGGGAGCCCAGTGGTGAACGCGCAGCACCTGTCCCCGGTTCCGGCCGCCGACCAGGCGGTCGGGCCGAGAACTCCGGAAGAGGCCAGGGTCTGGAAGCTGCTGGAGGACGTCACGGATCCGGAGATCCCGGTCCTGACCGTCGCCGACCTCGGCGTGCTGCGCGAGGTCAGGGTCGAGGCCGAGGCGGTCGAGGTGGTGATCACGCCGACCTACTCGGGCTGTCCGGCCATGGACACCATCGAGTCGGACATCCGCGTCCGGCTCGAGGCGGCCGGCTACGCCGAGGTCGAGGTCACCACCGTGCTGGCGCCGGCCTGGACCACCGACTGGCTGAGCGAGGCCGGCCGGGCCAAGCTCGCCGCCTTCGGGATCGCGCCGCCGGCCGAGGCCAGCGGCAGCAAGCGGGCGCTCTTCGGCGCGGATCCCGTCGTCGCCTGTCCGCACTGCGGCGCGCGGGACACCGAGTGCGTCAGCCAGTTCGGCTCGACCGCCTGCAAGGCGCACTACCGTTGCCGCGCCTGCCTGGAGCCCTTCGACTATTTCAAGTGCATCTGAGCGCCGCCAAGAATCCGGAGTCTCTATACGTGGAAGATGCAAAGATCGAACCCTCCCTCCTTGAGGGGGAGGGCAGGGTGGGGGGTAAAGCCGGCCCAAGGGTTCATTCGTTTCGGCCGCTCTTGCGGCCCGTCGGCCGCCACCCCCTCCTGTTTCCTCCCCCTTCAAGGGGGAGGAGGAGTCTGTAATGGCCCGTTTCCACGCCCTGAAGATCGCCGAGGTTGTCCGCGAGACCGAGGACGCGGTCGTCGTCACCTTCGAGCTGCCGGCCGACTTGGCCGAGGACTACGCCTACGTCCAAGGCCAGCACCTGACCCTGCGCCGCGACATCGGCGGCGAGGACATCCGGCGCAACTATTCGATCTGCAACGGCGTCGACGAGGGCCGGCTCGGGATCGCGATCAAGAAGGTCGAGGGCGGGCGCTTCTCGAGCTTCGCCAACGACTCCTTGAAGCCCGGCGACAGCCTCGAGGTCATGACTCCGACCGGGTCCTTCCACACGCCTCTGGATCCGGCGCAGGCCAAGACCTACGTCGCCTTCGCCGCAGGCAGCGGCATCACGCCGATCATCTCCATCGTCAAGACCACCCTGGCGCGCGAGCCCGAGAGCCGCTTCCTGCTGTTCTACGGCAACCGCAGCGTCGCCTCGATCATCTTCCGCGAGGCGCTGGAGGACCTTAAGGACCGCTACCTGGAGCGCTTCTCGCTCTATCACGTGCTGAGCCGCGAGAAGCAGGAGGTCGAGCTCTTCAACGGCCGCCTCGATGCCGAGAAGGCCGAGGCGCTGGTCGCCGCCTTCTGTCCGGTCGAGTCCATCGACGAGGCCTTCGTCTGCGGCCCGGGGACCATGATCGAGGCGGTCAGCGGCAAGCTGAAGGCCTTGGGCCTGCCGGAGGACAGGATCCACTTCGAGCTCTTCACGACCGACGCCCAGCGGGCGCCGGAGCTGCGCCCGGTCGAGCATGGAAAGGTCGAAGGCAGCGGCGACGCGGCCGATGTCACCGTGATCCTGGACGGCGTGCGGACCCGCTTCAAGCTGCCCTACGACGGCGAGAGCTTGCTGGACGCGGCGCTGAAGGAAGGCCTCGACCTGCCCTTCTCCTGCAAGGGCGGGGTCTGTTCGACCTGCCGGGCCAAGGTGGCCGAGGGCAAGGTCGACATGACGGTGAACTATGCGCTGGAGGAGGCCGAGGTCGCGGCCGGCTTCGTGCTCACCTGCCAGTCGCACCCGCTGACCGGCACGGTCGTGCTCGATTACGACGAGGCGTGACGCCGCCTCGCGCGTGGCAGGGTCAGCAGGATTCGCCGGCCGTCGAGCTGATCAGGATGCAATGGGTGTCGCGCCGATAGGGCGTGAAGGTGCCGATGTAGAGGTCGGAGCCGCCCTGGCCCGAGACGTCCTGTCCCTCGTCGCTCCGCCCTTTGCCGATATGGCCCTGCGGCGTCGGGTCGCCGGCGAAGCCCCAGGTCGCGGTGTAGGGATCGATCCAATAGCTGCCGTTGGGCACCGGACCGCCGGCGAGACTGTCGAGCATCACCAACTGCTTGGCCGTCAGAGCCTGACCATTGACGATGACGTGCCGCTGCTCGGCCCCGGCGTCCATGGCGGCAAGGCCGACCAGGAAGGCGATCATCGCGAAGGTCAGGGCGAGGCGCCCAAGGGTCGATCGATTCTGGATATGCATCTTCGTCTCCACTGGGCGGCCGTCGACCGGCACGCACTCAAGTCTGATCCGGCTCGCAACCGGTTCCATCTTTTGACTTAAGCCCCTTCGACCGAGAGATATGTGGCAATTCGCACAGGCCGAATCTCCAGCAGGCTCCGGTCGCGGGCCTCTCAAGCGTCCTTCCGACGGCCGAAGAAGGGCGGCCGGCCTCCAAGGAGGCCGGCCGAGTCGTGGCACGGTCTGGCGGGAGGTTCGAAGAGAGGGAAGCGGAAGGCCGTCGCTTGCACTGTGGTCTCCGCCTCGCTGTCTCGCTTAGGGAGATGGCGCTCT
>JANQGU010000440.1 GCA_028282935.1 Kiloniellales bacterium | reverse complement strand
CGAGGCCAGGACCGCCCGGATGTTCGCCAGCACCTGGCGGAGCTGGGCCGCCATGTCGCCGGCCCCGACGATCCGTCCCTCCGGGTCCAGCGCGACCTGGCCCTTGAGGTGGACGACCTGCCCCTCGCCCTGCGCCACCGCCAGGGCGAAGGCGCCGAAGGGCTGCCACACCCCGGGCGGACTGAAATGCTGCGCCATGGGTCGCCGGGCCCGGCCTACTGCAATCCGAGGTCGGCGACGATCCGCGCCCCGGGCACCACCCGATCGGGCCCGAGGCCGTGGTCCTTCTCGAAGATGCGCTGTATCCGCTGCAGGACGAGCTCGCCGCAGACGTCGCCGGTCCCGCCGCGCTTGCGCTCCAGGGACGAGACCACGAAGTCCCGCAGGTCCCCGACCGTGGTGATCTTCTCCGCCGCCTCCGGCGGGATGTCGATGTCGAACTCCTCCTCGACCGCCATCACCAGCTCGACCGTGTCCAGCCCCATGTCCCCCCCTTTTACGCCCGGCTGCCCTTGCGTTGGTGTTTCGGATCCTCCTCGCCGACCGCCGCCGGGTCGGCGTCGAAGAGGATGCGCTCCTCGCCGGCCAGGGCGACGAAGCGCTTGCCCTTGGCGCGGCCGATCAGGGTCAGTCCGGCCTGGCGCGCCAAGTCCACGCCCCAGGCCGTGAAGCCGGAGCGCGAGGCCAGGATCGGAATGCCCATCTGGACGGTCTTGATCACCATCTCCGACGTCAGGCGGCCGGTGGTGTAGAAGATCTTGTCCTCCGGCGCGACCTTGTTGAGGAACATGTAGCCGGCGATCTTGTCGACGGCGTTGTGGCGGCCGACGTCCTCCATGTAGACCAGCGGCCGGTCTTGGTGGCAGAGCACGCAGCCGTGGATCGCCCCGGCCTCCAGGTAGAGGCTGGGCGTGGTGTTGATCTTGCGGCTCAGCGCGTAAAGCCAGGAGGTCCGGAGCACGGCGTCCTGCGAAAGACGCGCGTCCTCGAACTTCTCCATGACGTCGCCGAAGACCGTGCCTTGGGCGCAGCCCGAGGTCCGGGTCTTCTTCTTCAGCTTGTCCTCGTAGTCGGTTTCGCGGGCGGTGCGGACCACGACCAGTTCCAGCTCTTCATCGTGCTCGACGGCGGTAATCTCATCGTCGGGCCGCAGCATGTTCTGGTTCAAAAGATATCCCACCGCCAGCAGATCGGGATGGTCGCCGATGGTCATCATGGTGACGATTTCCTGCCCATTCAGGAACAGGGTCAGCGGCCGCTCCATCACCACCGCCGTCTCCACCGGCACGCCGTCCTGGTCGACCCCCGCGACCTGGCGGGTCAGATGGGGGTCGGCCGGGTCCGGACGCAGGATGTAGTCTTTCAGAGCCGCCTCCTCGGCCGCGCTCCGTCGGGCCCGGCGGAGGGGCACCGCACGCCGACGTATCGCACCTTGGGGCTGTCTGGAATCGCCGTCCATACACGCAAATATGAGCCCCCGCCCGAGCAGCGACAAGGTGGGCCGGACGGATAGACCGGGTTTCCTCCTGCATTTCTGAGAGGCGGCCGGCGCCCCCGAAGCTAGACCGTGGAGAGCCGGACGTTGTGGCTGGCGATCTTCTCGGCCAGGTCCTTGCCGACGGCGGCGTGGAACACCGTGCGGATCTCCGGGTGCCGGGCGAGGACGCGGCGCAGCTCCGAGGCCTTCCAGGTCAGGCAGCGCAGGGGGCTGGCCGCGACGACGGTCGCCGTCGCCGGCTCGCCGCTGAGGAATCCGATCTCGCCCACGAACTTGCCGCAGCCCAGGCGGTCGATGACCTGCCCGCCGAGGCAGACCGCGGCCTCGCCCTCGGAAATCAGGACCAAGTCCTCCAGGTGCACGCCCTGCAGCGTCAGGCTCTTTTCCTTTGCATGCTCGACCCAGCGGCCGCAGCGGAGCAGGCGCCGGACGTTCATCGGATCCAGGGACTGGAAGGCCGCGTCGCGGAGCCGCTGCTCCTCCTCGGTGAAGCGCTTCAGGTGGCGTTCGTAGATCAGCCAGACGCTGTGGCCCAGGTTGATCAGGAAGAAGGTGCTGGCCCAGGCGGCGACGGCCCAGGCCGGCCCCGGCACGGCGAGGAAGGCCGCGGCGGCGATGCAGAGGTTGGCGGCCATGGCCACGAAGCGGAGCCAGAGGATGTCCCGCAGCAGGAACGCCAGCGCGGTCAGGATGTAGGACGCGTGGACCAGGGCCTCGGTGGGAATCGCACCGCCGATCGGTTCCATGCTGCCCATCGCCCCAGCCTCCCCGCTGCCGTTGTCGTTGGCGCCCTCGGCGCTCCGGCAGTATGCGGCAGGGCGGCCGCGACGCGGAAGCCCCCCAGGGATCACTCGCAGGTGGGGGTCATTCGCAGGCGGGGGGCGGCGGCAGGCCGGCGGGCAGCTCGGGCGGCCGCTCGGGATCGGCGCAGGCCCCGGCCACCTGCTCCGGCGTCAGGCCCCGGACCCGCCGCAGGTTGGCGCCGCTGAGCTTCGCGCCGGAGAGCACCGCCTCGGTCAGGTCGGCGCCGCGCAGCGAAGCGTCGATCAGCCGCGCCCGGCTGAGGATCGCATAACTGAGGTCGGCGCCGTCGAGCCGCGCCCCGGTCAGGTTCGCGATGTCCAGGCGGGTGGCCTGGAGGACCGCGTCGCGCAGGTCCGCCCCGGCCAGGTTGGCGGCCGAGAAGTGGGCGCCGTAGAAGTCGCCGCCGCGCAGCTCGATCTCCTCCAGGTAGCGGCTCTCCAGGTTGACCCGCCGCAGGTTGGCGCCCGAGAGATGCAGCGACTGCAGGGCCTCGATCTGGCCGACGTTGAAGAAGCGGATCTCCCGGGTGTCGTTCAGCAGCTCCCAGGCGCGGGTCATGCGGGCCTGGCGCCGGTCCTGGTACTCGTCGTGGACGAAGAAGGCGCCGAGCAGGGCGATGGCCATGGTCACGGCGGCGACGGCCGCCTGCACCGAGGCGACCGTCAGGTCGAAGCCGGTATGGTGCCAGCGGATCGGGATCGGCGGGCGCCGCCTCTGACCCTGGCCGGCGAGCCCCTCCCCGCTCTGGGCGCGCTGGCCTTGGGCCTCCTGGCCAGCCCCACCCGGAGTGGGCCCCTCCGGTCCAGGTGTCTCCCGCTTGGGCGTCTCCGGGTTCGGCGGGTCGTCCTTGGAGTCGTTCATCTTGCCTCTGATACCTCGCGTTCGGCGCGGAGGCTGCCAGACCCGTGGTTTACAATTCCTTTACCATCGCGGGGCCGCGCCGCAGCCCGGGGCGCCGCACCGCGGCCGCAGGCTTTCGCTGTCGGGGGTCCGGGCTCGCCCTCGATGGGACCTGGCCGGGAAGCACGGCACTAGAACACTGATAGTCCATGGCTTTCTCTGTTGCCAAAACATGCTTATGCTATAGGATATACTACTCAAGGTATGTGACGACCCCGGGACCAGGACCGATGAGCCCTCGCCGCCCGCCCAGCCCCCGGCCAGCCACCCCCTGGCCCGCCGCGCGACGGCCTTGCATGGGCTAGGACTTCGCGGACCGGGGGGATGAAACTGTCGATCCGATCCTTGATCCTCGGCGGATTGATCGCCGCGCAGCTCGCCAGCTACGCGGTCCTGGTCGTCGCGGTCTGGCTCGCCGCGGAGGACGCGGCCCAAAAGCAGGCGCGCTCGACCCTGGACGGCCTCTCCAACCTGCTCAGGCAGGAGACCAGGCACTTCTTCGACCACGTCGAGGCCGCCACGACGCTGACCCAGCGCCTGGCCGCCAGCAAGATCCTCCGGGTCAGCAGGGTCGAGGAGATCGAGCGCTACCTCTTCGAGGTCATCAGAGCCAACGACGAGATCAACGGCGCCTTCTTCGCGACCCCGGCGGGCGAGGTCGTCTTCGTGTCCCGGCCGGCCGGCGAGATACCGGCGGAGCACTACCTGTTCCGGCGGATCGTGGTCGAGGACAAGACGCGCAGCGAAGCCGTCTTCCTGCGCGACGAGGGGTTCCGGCCGGTCAGCAACGGCAGTCCGGAAGGCATCGCGATGGGCTTCGATGCCCGAAGCCGGCCGTGGTACGAGGGCGCCCTGGGCGCGGACGGCGTGTTCTGGACCGATCCCTACGTCTTCTTCTCCAGCCAGCGCCCGGGGGTGAGCACGGCCCAGGCGATCCGCAACGACGCCGGCGAGATCGTCGGCGTCGTCGGCACCGACGTGACCCTGAGCCGGCTCTCGGACTTCCTCCAGGGCCTGCGGCTGGGCGAAGACGGCATCGGCTTCATGATGACCGGCAGCGGCGACGTCTTCGCGCACTCCTCGATGGCCATCGAGCCCGACGGCGAGCGCCTTCGCCTGCCGAGCCTCGCGACCCTCGGTGGCACCTTGCCGGCCGCCGCCGAGTCCGCCGACTGGCTCGCCGGGGAGAGCCTGTCCGAGCCCCGCTTCCTGCGCTTCCGCGACGGCGGGCAGTCCTACCTCGGGCTGCTGTTTCCGGTTCCGAGCCAGCGCCAGGACTGGTTCGCCGGAATCGTCGTTTCCGAAGCCTTCTTCGTCGGCTGGTTCCGGAACCTGGAGCTCTGGCTCGGGCTGGCGGCGGCGGCCATGGCGCTGGCCTGGAGCGCGGCCGGATACCTCGTCTGGCGGGTGATCGACGGACGGCTGGCCTTGATCCGCGGCCAGGCCCGGCGGGTCGTCGAAGGCGATCTGGAGCCGATCCAGGTGCCGAGCGCGGGCCTGGCCGAGCTGCGCGAGACCGAGCTGGCGGTCGCCGAGATGGTGCGCGGCCTGAACCGGCGGGACCGGGAAAACCGCGAGCTGACCCGAAGCCTGCGCAAGTTCTCCGAAAGCGTCGAGCAGAGCCCGGTGGCGGTCCTGATGACCGACCCGGTGGGGCAGATCGAATACGTCAACCCGGCCTTCACGGAGTTGACCGGCTTCCCGGCGGCGCAGACGGTCGGTGAGACTCCGATCATGCTGGCCAGCGACGACGGCGACAGGGCCGTCTGCGCAACTGTGGTCAAGACCCTGCAGCAAGGGCAGGTCTGGAAAGGCGACATCGGGGTCACGACCCGGGACGGCGAGCACCTGGAGATCGCGGCCGTCGTCGCGCCGATCAAGGCGCGCGACGGGCAGACCGTCTGCTGCTGCGCCATCCTCCACGACAAGACGATCGAGAGGGAGACCCAGGCCACGATCAAGGCGGCGCTGGAGGAATCGGTGCGCGCCAACCAGGCGAAGACCGCCTTCCTGGCGGCCACCAGCCACGAGCTGCGGACGCCGCTGAACGCCATCATCGGCTTCAGCGAGATCATGACGTCGGAGACCTTCGGGCCGCTCGAGAACCCGCGCTACCGGAAGTACTGCCGGGCGATCCTGGAAAGCGGCCGCGACCTGCTCGGCATCATCAGCGGCATCCTCGACCTGGCCGCGGCCCAGAGCAACCGCCTGCTGCTGATCGAGGACGAGGTGCCGCTGGCCCAGCCGCTCAGCGAGGCGATCCGCATGTGCCACGGGGTCGCCGAGCGGCTTTCGGTCGAGATCGAGCAGGTCGGCGCCGAGCTGCCGGTGATGCGCCTGGACTCCCTGAAGTGCCGGCAGATCTTCGTCAACCTGATCGACAACGCGGTCAAGTCGTCGCCCAAGGGCGCGGCGGTGACCGTCGCCGCCGAGCGCCGGGAGGACCGGCGGATCGTGGTCGACATCACCGACCGCGGACCCGGCATGTCGCCCGCCGAGGCCCGGGCGGTCATGAAGCCCTTCGAGCGGCTGACCCGCTCGGCCAGCATCAGCGACGAGGGCGGGCTCGGGCTCGGGCTGCCGACCGCGCTGGCCTTCGCCCGGCTGCACGACGCCGACCTGCAGATCTTCAGCACGGTCGGCCAGGGCACGACGGTGCGCGTGACCTTCCCCGCCGAGCGACTGGTCGCCTGATGCCAAGGCGCTCGGCGGCCCGCCTTTCCGGCTATGGTGTCATTCCGGCTATAGTGGCCTCGGCTTCGACTCGGCAGGGAGGATGCCGTCATGCGCCAAGTCCACGACCGGGTCACCGTCGAGACCCGCGGCCAGGGCCTGACCGAGATCACCGGGCCACTGCGGGCCTGGCTCGACCGGCAGGCGCTGCGCGACGGCCTGCTCACCCTCTATCTCCGCCACACCTCGGCCTCGCTGCTGATCCAGGAGAACGCCGACCCCGACGTCCAGCGCGACCTCGAGGACTTCCTGGCCAAGCTGGTGCCCGAGAACCCGGCGCTCTACCGCCACACGGCCGAAGGCCCCGACGACATGCCGGCGCACATCAAGGCGGCGCTGACCCAGACCCATCTCGGCATTCCCCTGCAGGACGGCCGGCTGGCCCTCGGCACCTGGCAGGGCGTCTACCTCTTCGAGCACCGCCACGCGCCGCAGCGCCGCGAGGTCGCCCTGCATCTGATCGGGTCGTGACGGCCGGGCCCACCGGAGGCCGCGGAGCAACCATTGTCATAACTAAGACAAGCGACTGGACGCGGGCGTCGGGCCGCCCCACATCTCTCCTGAGCCAAGCCAAAGGGAGGTTCGAAACATGGCAGTCGCAACGTTTGCGGCCGGATGCTTCTGGGGGGTGGAGGCGGCCTATCGGCGGATCGAGGGCGTAACCTCGACGGCGGTCGGCTACACCGGCGGACACAGCGCCGCGCCCAGCTACAAGGAGGTCTGCAGCGACACCACCGGCCACGCCGAGGCGGTGCAGCTCGAGTTCGATCCCGCGCGGGTGACCTACGAGCAGTTGCTGGACGTCTTCTGGAACATCCACGACCCGACGCAGCTGAACCGTCAGGGACCGGATTTCGGGTCCCAGTACCGCTCCGCGATCTTCGTCCACGACGCCGAACAGGACGCGGCGGCCCGGGCCAGCAAGGCCAGGCTGGAGTCGGAGGAACGCTTCAGCGCCCCGGTCGTGACCGAGATCGTGGCGGCCCAGACCTTCCATCTGGCCGAGGACTATCACCAGCAGTACTTCGAGAAGCAGGGCTTCCGCCGCGGCGGCCACTTCTAGATCGAACCCCGTTCAATCGGAATCGATTGAACGGGGATAATTTGATCTATTTCATATAGATAGATCAGACCCCCGACCGAATACGGCCGGTTCGGCGGCTTTCGAGGCGGCGCTCTGGGGCGCTCG
>JANQGU010000434.1 GCA_028282935.1 Kiloniellales bacterium | reverse complement strand
ACTTCCCGATCGGGCCGATCACCTTGAAGACCCGCATCGCACTATCGCCGAGACAGACCGTGCTGGTGATGAACACGCCACCCGGCTTGAGCAGGCGGTGAACCTCGGCGATTGCCTCTTCCCTGTTTTCCAGCAGGTGCAGGACGTTGAGCCCCAGCACCGCATCGAAAGTCCGATCGGCGACAGAGAGGTCTTCGATGGTCGATTGCTCGAAGGTGACGTTCTCGACGCCTTGCGCCGCCGCCTTGGCCCGGGCGATCTCGATCATCTTCGATGAGAAGTCGATCGCCCGGATGTGCTTCACGTAGGGCGCATGGAGGAGGGCGGTCGATCCGGTCCCGCAACCGAACTCCAGGACCGTCATGTCCGGCCGGAAGTAGTCCCGCGAGACCTGCAGCTTTTTCTGGTAGCTCGCTTCGTCGGAGATCGGGCTTTTCGAATAGCGCTCCGCGACCCTGTCCCAAAATCTCGCCGATCGGCTCATCTTCCTCACCGGTTGCCTCGCCGAAACCTCGGACCCCAAGGGCCTCCTGCGGGATTTGCGCGGGCTGGACGCCGGCCGTTCGGCCTGCTTCGGCCCGGAGGGTCCGCCGCTCTCGTAGACAGTCGTTTTCATATGCCGAACTCCCGTCGCCTCCGGAACCTTGGCTGTGTATCGCTGCAGACTCGACAAGTGAATTGACTAGATCCGTTGGTTTTGTATGCATTTTCGCATGGATTGGCGTTCCGTCACCTTCGATTGGAACTGCGCCCGCGCCTTCCTGGTGACGGCGGAGGAAGGCTCGCTCTCGGCGGCGGCGCGCGCGCTCGGCATGGCGCAGCCCACCCTCGGCCGTCAGGTGACGGCGCTCGAACAGGAACTGGGCGTCGCCCTTTTTGAGCGTGTCGGCCGCGGCTTGGCGCTGACTCCCAGCGGCCTCGAGCTGGTGGAGCATGTCCGCGCCATGGGCGAGGCGGCGAGCCGCGTCTCGCTCACCGCCTCCGGCCAGTCGCAGTCGATCGAAGGCACGATCTGCATCACCGCCACGGAGGTCTATGCCGCCTTCGTGCTGCCGCCGATCGTCGAGACGCTGCGCCGCTCGGCCCCCGGGATCACGATCGAGATCGTCGCGTCGAACGCCGTCAGCGACCTGCGCCGGCGCGAGGCGGACATTGCCATCCGGCACGGCCGCCCCACGGACCAGGATCTGATCGCGAAGCGGCTGCCGGACGACGCCGCGCAGCTCTACGCGACGCCCGCCTATCTCGACCGGATCGGCAACCCGCGGTCCCTCGCCGCGTTCTCGCGGGCGGACTTCATCGGGTTCGACCAGAACCAGCCGCTGCTCGACGGCCTCAACGCCAAGGGCTTCTCCTTGACGGCCGGCAACTTCCCGGTCCTGACCGCGAGCCATCTCGTGCATTGGGCGCTCGTCAAACAAGGTGTGGGCGTCGGCGTCATGCCCTTGCGGGTCGGCGATGCCGAGCCTTCGGTGACACGGGCCCTGCCCGACATGGATCCCATGGAAATCCCGGTATGGCTGGTCGCCCATCGCGAGCTGAACACCAGCCGCCGCGTGCGACTGGTCTTCGACCTCCTTGCCGAGGCGCTGACCGCGCCGCCGCCTGGCGCAAAGACGCGCTAGCGGCGGAACAGGATGGCCGCGCTGCCCTTGAAGGTCGTCGTGGCGACCTCCTTGAAGCCGCATTTCTCGGCGACGCGCAGGGAGGCTTCGTTCTCCGGGTCGATGATGCAGACCGCCCTCCGGCCGGGAAGACTCCTGTCGCCCCAGGCGAGGGCCTTGCGGACCGCTTCGGTCGCATAGCCGCGCCCGTGGCACCAGGGCGCCAGGGCCCAGCCGCATTCCGGCTGCCCCTCGATCGGGGGTTCGATCGCCCGCTTGAAGTCGGCCAGGCCGACATCGCCGAGGTAGCGGCCCGAGGCCTTCTCCTCCACCGCCCAGTAGCCGAAGCCCATCAGCGCCCAATGCCCGACGTAGCGCAGCAGCCGGTCCCAGGCGTCCTGCCGGGTTTGGCCGGCGCCGATGTAGCGGTTCACCTCCTGCGAGCCCCAGATGGCCGCCAGGTCCTCGAAGTCCTCCAGGCGATGGCCGCGCAGGCGGAGACGCTCCGTCTCCAGAAGGGGAACGCTCGTCGTCGGAAGCTTCGGGTCGGTCAAGGGACGCCTGCCGGGCTGCGCTGCGGAGGGCTTCCTCCTAGCAGCGCGGCGGCGCGGCGTCACGAGAAGGCGTCGGGCTCCGATTCCTTGCGCTGCGCGATAAAGGCCTGCAGGGCATCGTCGATGCCGGGGTCGAGCGCCGGCGCCTCGTAGGCGCTGAGCCACTTCTTCCACAGGGTGTTGGCCCGCTGAGCCGCGTCCTGCGCGCCCTCGGCCTCCCACTGCTCGAAGGAGTTGTTGTCGGCCACCGGCGAGCGATAGAAGGCGGTCTCGAAGTTGGCCTGGGTGTGGGCGCAGCCGAGGAAGTGCTGGCCCGGCCCGACCTCGCGCAAGGCATCCATGGCCTGGCCGTTCTCGGTCAGGTCGTAGCCTCGGGTCAGGACCTGCATCATGCCGAGTTGGTCGGCGTCGATGACGAACTTCTCGTAGGAGGAGGCCAGGCCACCCTCCAGCCAGCCGGCCGCGTGCAGCACGAAGTTCACCCCGGCCTGCACCGTCGGCAGCAGGGTCTGGCTGCTCTCGTGCGCCGCCTGGGCGTCCGGGACCTTGGCGCCGCAGAGCGAGCCGCCGGAGCGGAAGGGCACGCCGAGGCGCCGCGCCAGTTGGGCCATGCCGTAGAGCACCAGAGCCGGCTCCGGCGTACCGAAGGTCGGGGCGCCGGACTGCATCGAGATCGAGCTGGCGAAGCTGCCCAGGATGCAGGGCGCGCCGGGCCGCACGAGCTGGGCGAAGGCGATGCCCGACATGGCCTCGGCCAGGGTCTGGGTCATGACCCCGATCGGGGTCACCGGCGCCATGGCCCCGGCCAGGATGAAGGGCGTGACGATCACCGCCTGCTTGGCCCGGGCGTAGACCTTGAGCGCGCCCAGCATGGTGCCGTCGAAGGTCATGGGCGAGTTGGCGTTGATCAGGCTGACCA
>JANQGU010000407.1 GCA_028282935.1 Kiloniellales bacterium | reverse complement strand
TCCGAGCCGCGCATCCCTCACCCCCGGCCTAAACCAAGGATAGTGAATCACGCAAAACTCCATACCGCCACAGACTTCTTCAACAGCCTGCTAGCGCAGATCCCGATCAGACGCATTCGCGTCTGGCCGGGTGTTCTGCGCTAACACTTGGAAGTTTGGGCGTCGGAAAAAGCCTGGCCAATATTTGCCCCCGTTGCGCGGGATTTTTTCCACCTTTTAGATGGTCATATATTCTTAATTCGCGCCCTCTTAGCCTTTCCTCGCCTGTACTCCAACGGCCCGAGAATTGGGGACGGCGATAGCAGAAGAGTAGAGAGGACAGACGAATGACAGCCACTATCCTGCCGATGGACACGACCGCCGTCGCCATCCCCGAACGACGCCGGAGCCAGCGCCAAACCTGCAACATCAAGGCCTGCGTGGTGCAGTGCGGCTTCGAGTACGCCTGCGTCCTGACCAACATCTCCACCGGCGGCGCCTGCCTGATCTCGCCCTGCCTGCTGGAGGAGATGCAGCTCCTGCGCCTCGAGATCGTCGGCTTCGGCGGTGTCACCGCGGTCGTGCGATGGACCGAGGACGGCGAAACCGGCGTCGAGTTCCACAGCGATTCCGACACCGCCAGCCGGCTCGGCGACTTCCTGGAGCGCGCCGCCGCACAGCCGGAAGCGACGGCCGGCAGCTGCTGAGCCGGACGGCAGGGGATCGATATTCCCTTCTCTTGGTAAGAGGGATCGGCTCGGATCGAGCCGATCCCGACCTACCACGGGCGACAGGCCAAAGGCTTCAAGGTCGAGCCGCGCCCGCCTTGTCGACGCCGTAGTGCTCGGCGAGATAGTCGATGACGAGGTCCAGGGTGTCCCGGTCCAGCTCGGGCATCCCCTGTTCCTCGACCATCCAGTCCAGGGTCTCCTCCCAGGCGTCGCGGCTCAGCCCCTGCTGCTTGACGATCATCAGGGAATGGCAGGCGCCGCAGATGCCGTAGACCTCGTCCCGGCCGGCACCGCCCGGCAGTCCGTCCCACTCCTCGGCGCCCGCGGCCGGGGCGCCGCAGGCGAGGGCCAGCGCAGAGCCCAGGACCAGCGCCGCGCGGTGAAGACGCGGCCTCATGCGGTCACGCGCAGGGCGATGCGGTGCAGGGAGTTGTTGAGGTAGCCCTTGGGATTCCAGGCGATGGCGAAGGGCTGCATGGCGCCCTGGTCGTCGATGGCCTTGGCCCAGACCTCGTAGTAGCCGGCCTGCGGCAAGTCGACGCGAGCGCGCCAGCGCTGCCAGGCGTAGCGGTTGGGCGCCGGCGAAAGCTCGGCCTCGGTCCAGGTCGCGCCGAAGTCGTGGCTGACCTGCACCGCCTTGACCGCGCGGTCGCCGGCCCAGGCCTGGCCGCGGACCTCCAGTGACTGGGCGCCGCCGGACAGCTCGACCCCGGTCTCGGGAAAGGTGATCAGCGACTTCACCGGCATGGACTCGATGATCACGAAGTCCTTCTTCTCGACCTTCTCGCCCGGCGCCACCGGATAGCTGGGCACGCGGTAGGAGGTGCCGGTCATCTTCGGACCGTCATGGACCCGGTCGCGGACCCAGATCCGGCGCAGCCATTTCTGCGAGCAGGAGCCGGGCCAGCCCGGCGCCACCACCCGCAGCGGCGCGCCGTTCATCGGATGGATCGGCCCGCCGTTCATCTGGAAGGCGATCAGGGTGTGCGGATCCATGGCCTTGGCGAGGGGCACGCCGCGCGAGATCGGCAGCTTGTCCGGATCGCCGGAGAGGTGGCCGTCGGCGCCGATGTGACCGGTGTAGACGGCCGAGTCCTTGAGGCCCGCCGCCTTGAGGACGTCGGCATAGCGCACCCCGGTCCACTCGGCGTTGGCGACCGCGCCGACCGTCCACTGGTTGCCCTTGGCCGGCGGGTTGAAGGAGGCCCGGCCGTTGCCGCCGCATTCGAGCTGCAGCTTGAGCGAGACCACATCGAAGCGCGACTGCAGGTCGTCGATCGAGAGCTCGAGCGGCGTGCCGACCTCGCCGTCGACGGTCAGCTTCCAGCCCTGGGGGTCCATGTCCTCGGGCGGAACGCCGTTGTTGCGGATGAAGTGCCGTTCGACCGGGGTCACGTCGTCGTCGAGCAGGTGCGCCGGGGTCTCGGCGTTGAGCGGCCGGTCGTTGAGCAGGGTCAGGCCCGACTTGCCCGCGATCTTGAAATCCTTGCCGGTCTCGGCGAGGGCGGCGGGAATCAGGCCCGCCGGGTAGTTGCGGTGGAAAGGCAGGACCGCGCCGACCACCGCCCCCAGGGCCGCCAGCCCGGCGCCCTTGAGGAAGCCCCGCCGGTCGGCTTCGGCCCGCCGGCCGAAGACCAGGTGATCGGCACGCTCCGGATCCTCGGCATAGAGCTCGCAAAGTCCGCGCTCGCGCATCTTCTTCGCCATGGTGTCCCCCTTCATCTC
>JANQGU010000398.1 GCA_028282935.1 Kiloniellales bacterium | reverse complement strand
GAGATGAAGTTCCTCGGCGCGGCGGAGCCGGTCTTCCTCCAGCTCTACAGCGAGGAACTGCAGCGCTTCCGCCTGGCCGCCCGCGGCCAGGGCGCGGTCCGGCCGCCGGCCGACAAGGCGGAGCGGATCGAGGCCTACTTCGACCCTCTGCCGCTGTGGTATCCGCCCTTCGAGGACGAGGTCGCGACCGAGATCGACTATCCGCTCAGCGCCCTGACCCAGCGGCCGATGGCCATGTACCACTCCTGGGGCGGACAGAACGCCTGGCTGCGCCAGATCATGGGCGCCAACCGGCTCTACGTGCCGCGGGCCGTGATGGCCGAGGCGGGGCTGAAGGACGACGACTGGGCCTGGGTGGTCAGCCGCCACGACCGGGTCAAGGCGCAGGTCCGCGGCATGGACGGCGTCAGCGACAAGGTGGTCTGGACCTGGAACGCCATCGGCAAGCGCGCCGGCGCCTGGAACCTGGCCAAGGACGCGCCGGAGGCGACCACCGGCTTCCTGCTCAACCACATCATCGACGAGCTGTTGCCGGCGCGCGCCGACGGCTACCGCTACGCCAACGCCGACCCGGTCACCGGCCAGGCGGCCTGGTTCGACCTGCGGGTCCGCCTGGAGCCGGCCGCAGCCGAGGAGGCGGCGCTGACCAGCCCGCTCTTCGGACCGGTGGCGCGGCCGCGCGGGCTGCCCGAGGCGCCGTCGGAGCTGCGCTACGGCGCCGAGTTCCGCGAGCCGGAGGAGGGCGCGTGACCTCGCTGCCCGCGACGCCGCCGGCCAGGAAGCTCGGCCTGGTCATCGACCTCGACACCTGCGTCGGCTGCCACGCCTGCGCGGTGTCCTGCAAGGAATGGAACACCGGTGGCTATCCGGCGCCGCTGACCGACCAGGACCCCTACGGTGCCGGCGTGACGGGAACCTGGCTGAACCGGATCCACAGTTACGAGCTGGAGGCCGAGATCGGACCGGCGGGTGTCGAGGAGGTCGGACGCACCATCTACTTCCCGCGCTCCTGCCTGCATTGCGACAACGCGCCCTGCGTCACGGTCTGTCCGACCGGCGCCTCCTTCAAGCGCGAGGAGGACGGCATCGTCCTGGTCGACGAGGACAAGTGCTTCGGTTGCGGCCTCTGCGCCTGGGCCTGTCCCTACGGTGCGCGTGAACTGGACCAGGGCAGCGGCACTATGAAGAAGTGCACGCTCTGCGTCGACCGCATCACCGATCAGAGCCTCGAGGAGGCTGCGCGGGTGCCGGCCTGCGTTCAGGCCTGTCCGGCCTCGGCGCGGCACTTCGGCGACCTCGCCGATCCCGACTCCGAGGTCTCGCGGCTGGTCGCGGCGCGCGGCGGCTACGACCTCATGCCCGAGATGGACTGCGCGCCGACCAACAAGTACCTGCCGCCGCGGCCGCGGCGGACCGGGAACCGGGGGCAGGGCGAGGCGCCGCGCCTGGAGCCGCTGGCCGAGGCCGGCGGCTTCCTCGGCTGGCTCGACCGCGTGCTGGCGGACTGATCGCCCGATGCATCCCGCGCTCTCGGTCGTCATCTTCACCAGCTTCGCCGGTGCCGGCTACGGCATGCTGTTCCTGCTCGGCCTGCTGGCCGCGGCGCAACACCACCCGGCCGACCTGCGCTTCAACCTGGCCTGCCTGGTCCTGACCTTCCTGCTGATGGTCGTCGGCCTGCTGGCCTCGACCCGGCACCTGAAGCATCCGGAGCGGGCCTGGCGCGCCTTCTCGCAGTGGCGCTCCTCCTGGCTGTCGCGCGAGGCGGTGGCGGTGATGCTGACCTTCGTCCCGGCGGGAGTCTTCGCCCTGGCCTGGCTGGTCTTCGTCCGGCTCGACGGGGTCTGGACCCTGTTCCCCCTGCTTTCCGCCCTGGGCGCGGTGGCGGTGGTGGTCTGCACCGCGCAGATCTACGCCAGCCTGCGCACGATCCCGGAATGGCACCAGCCGCTGGTCCTGCCGCTCTATCTCGCCTTCGCGCTGGCGACCGGCACGCTCTGGGTCAACGCGGTCACCTGGTCCTTCGGCGTCACGGCGCCCTTCGCCCCGGTCTTCGCCCTGATTACCCTGGTCTTGGCCTGGGGTCTGAAGCTGCTCTACTGGCGGCGCATCGACGGCCTGAAGCCGGCAAGCTCGACCGCCAGCGCGACCGGCCTGGGCCGGCCGGGCGGGGTGCGGACCTTCGACCCGCCCCACGCCGGGACGAACTACGTCATGACCGAGATGGGCTTCCAGATCGGCCGCCGCCACGCTAGCAAGCTGCGCCGGATCGCCCTGGGCCTCGGCTTCCTGCTGCCCGCCCTGGGCTGCCTGGTGATGATCCTGGCCGCCGGCCCCCTCGGGATCCTGGCCGGCTGGCTCGCGGCCGCGGCCGGACTGGCCGGCGTGGTGGTCGAGCGCTGGCTCTTCTTCGCCGAGGCCCGCCACGTGGTGATGAACTACTACCGCAGCCAGTAACCGGGCCGCATCCGCCCTTGATCGAGGTCAAGGCGCCAGCCCTCGGCTCCGCGCTGAACTTCTCCCCAGGCGGGACCACCCCGCCGGGGGAGGCATCGCGTTGTCCGGTTCCGACGACGACCTGGTCCCGAGCATCGGAATCGAGGAGGAATACCTCCTCGTCGACCGCAAGACCCGCGACCTGGCCAAGGACCCGCCGTCGAGCCTGCTGGCCGACTGCGAGGCGCGGCTCGAAGGCCAGGTCAGCCCCGAGCTGCTGCGCTCGCAGATCGAGATCGGCACCCGGGTCTGCGCCGGCGTCGCCGAGGCGCGCCGCGAGCTGGCCCATCTGCGCGCCACCATCGCCGAGGTGGCGGCGCGGCACGGCCTGGCGCCGCTGGCGGTCTCGACCCATCCCTTCGCGCTCTGGCGCGAGCAGCATCACACCGATAAGGAGCGCTACGAGGCGATCGCCGGCGAGATGGAGGTCGTCGCCCGGCGCGCGTTGATCTGCGGCATGCACGTTCATGTCGGCATCGCGGACCCGGAATTGCGGATCGATCTGATGAACCAGATCCGCTACTTCCTGCCGCACCTCTTGGTGCTCAGCACCTCCTCGCCCTTCTGGGGCGGCGAGGACACCGGCCTGATGTGCTACCGGCTGTCGGTCTTTCACAACCTGCCGCGCACCGGCATGCCCGAGCGCTTCGAGAGCTACGGCGAGTTCGAGCGCCTGATCCGCAACCTGGCGGCCGCCGGGGTGCTGCAGGACGGCACCAAGCTCTGGTGGGACGTGCGGCCCAGCGTCAGGTTCCCGACCCTGGAGCTGCGGATCACCGACGTCTGCACCCGGCTCGACGACGCGATCACCGTCGCCGCCCTCTACCAGTGCCTGATTCGGATGCTCTGTCGGCTGCGCCGGGAGAACCAGCGCTGGCGCATCTATCCCCAGATCCTGATGGAGGAGAACCGCTGGCGCGCCCAGCGCTACGGTACCGAGGGCGATCTGATCGACTTCGGCCGCTGGACCGCGGTCGCCTTTTCCGAGCTCCTGGAGGAGATGCTGGAGCTGATCCGTGAGGACGCCGAGGCCCTGGACTGCATCGCCGAGGTCGCGCACGCCCGCGAGATCCTGGCGCGCGGGACCAGCGCCCACACCCAGCGCCACGTCTTCAACGCCGCCCTGGCCGCCGGGGCGGACCGCCAGGAGGCGCTGCGGGCCGTCGTCGACTGGCTGATCGAGGAGACGGTCCACGGTCTAGCCCCGGGCGGCCGGAACTGAAAGACGCCCCGCCGCGAAGGCGGGGCGTCAGCTCTACGTGAGGAAGTTTGCAGTCGTGTCTTGCCGGGAGGTCAGACGCCTACTGCGTCTGTTGCTCGCCTGTCGCCTCTTGGAGCTGCGACCCTGTCGTGCCTTCGTAGGCCTGGTTCTCCAGGGTCTGGCCCGGCTGCTCTGCGGCGCCGTCGAGGCTTTGGCTTGAACTCTGCGGGCTCTGCTCCTCGCCGCAGCCGGACAGCAGGGCGAGGGCCATCAGGGCCCCGGTCATCGTCGCAAGTGCTTTCGGCATAAGTATGCCCTCCCTCAGTTTCGATCCGACCCGACGGCTTGCGCCAGGCCGGTTCGGTCCGAACACGCGTCCGGCACCTCGAGAAGGCGGGCTGGACGCGCCCTCGCCCCCACAAATGGCGAAGGGCCCGAAGCGGACAAGCGACGCGAAGGGCTTCACACAAGTATGCCACAGCATCGTCACCGCCTTCGGGATGGAAAAACCGGCCCCTGTGTTGAGTTGGGTAGGCCGCACCCCCGGGACCTCCCGGGTGTCAATCGTGCCGTGCCCCAACTTGCGTGCGAGTCGTCTTGTCTCGAAAATCACACGACTCACCGAGGAGATGTCCTTGCGCCAGCGCCGCCGGATCGAGCCCTATCTCGAGCGCCTGTTCGGCTACGCCTTCAGCCTGACCCGCAACCGCGAGGACTCCGCGGACCTGGTGCAGGACTGCGCGCTGCGCGCGCTCTCGGCGCGGCGAACCCCGCGCGACGAGGCGGCCTACCGCGCCTGGCTGTTCCGGATCCTCCGCAACGCCTGGCTGGACCGGGCCCGGCGGCCGAGGCTCGAGCAGCAGGGCCTGCCGAGCGAGGAACTGGTCGCGGACTCCGACGTCTGGATCGGCGACGAGCGCCGGATCAACACCCTGACCGTGCGTCTCGGCCTGGCCAAGCTGTCGCTGGTACAGCGCGAGATCATCGCCCTGGTCGACATCGTCGGCCTTTCCTATGCCGAGACCTCCGAGGTCCTGGACCTGCCGCGCGGCACCGTCATGAGCCGGCTCAGCCGGGCCCGGCGGGCGCTGCTCGAGGTCCTGTCCAAGGACGGCCGAAGCGGCGCGGTCGACCGCCTGAAGCGGGGCGCGCGGTGACCGGCTGCCAGCCCTCCTGGGTCGAGCTCAATGCCTACGTGGACGGCGAGTTGGACGCCGGCCGGGCGGAGTCCGTCGCCAGGGCGGTCGCCTGCGACGCCGAGGTCGCGGCCCAGGTGGCGGCGCTGCGGCGTCTCAAGACGGTCGCCGGCCGTGCCGTCGAGCAGACGCCGCCGGCCGCTCCGGCGCCGCCGCGGCGTCAGGCCGTGCGGCGCTTGGCCGTGCTGCGGCTCGGCGTGGCGGCCTGCCTGGCCGTGCTGCTTCTCTCCGCCGGCCTGCTCCTGGCCGAGCGGATGATCGGGCCCGGACGCGCCTCCCTGGTCGCCCGCGGCTGGGCCGGGCACGAGGCCTGGCTGGCCGGTGGCGCGGGCGGCGGTGTCGAGCCCTCTTTTCTGCTTACGGCGCTGGCCGGCCTGGGACCGCAGGCGCGGGTGCCCCAGCTCGACGCCGCGAAGCTGCGCCTGGACCACGTCGCGATGCTGCCCGGAAGCGGAGACGGCGGCGCGCTCCTGCACCTCGGCTACCGTGGGCTCCGCGGTTGCCGCCTCTCGCTCTTCATCTTTGCGGCCGAGGGCGACTGGCCGGGGGATTACGCCTCGGCTGCCGGCGAGGGCCGCCTCGGGGTCGGCTGGCAGGTCGCCGATCTTGGCTACCTGCTTCTGGCCCGGGGCATGGATCCCGGGCGTTTCGACCTGATCGCCGCGACGGTCGCCGAGGCGACCCGCCTGCGCCAGCCCTTCGACGCCGCCGCGCGCAGCGCGCTGCGCCGCAGCCGCGAG
>JANQGU010000426.1 GCA_028282935.1 Kiloniellales bacterium | reverse complement strand
TGCGGCATCGCGGCTTAGCGCCGGAGCGCCTTTGACGTAAGCTGTGCGGCCTGCGAGCGCGCGCCGCTCCAAGGGAGAGGGAAGGGAAGACATGACAGCCATCGTCGACATCCGGGGACGGGAGATCCTCGATTCCCGCGGCAATCCGACCGTCGAGGTCGACGTGGTCCTGGAGAGCGGGGCCTTCGGCCGCGCCGCCGTGCCCTCGGGGGCCTCGACCGGCGCCCACGAGGCGGTCGAGCTGCGTGACGGCGACAAGGCGCGCTACCGCGGCAAGGGCGTGCTCCAGGCCGTGGAGGCGGTGAACCACGAGATCCTGGACGTGCTCTCGGGGCTCGATGCCGAGGACCAGGTCCAGATCGACATGATGATGGCCGAACTGGACGGCACGCCGAACAAGGCCCGCCTCGGCGCCAACGCCGTGCTCGGCGTCAGCCTCGCGGTCGCCAAGGCGGCGGCGGAGGAGGCCGGACTGCCGCTCTACCGCTACGTCGGCGGGACCCAGGCGCGCAGCCTGCCGGTGCCGCTGATGAACATCATCAACGGCGGCGCCCACGCCGACAACGCCATCGACTTCCAGGAATTCATGATCGCCCCGGTCGGCGCCGGCAGCTTCGCCGAGGCCCTGCGCCACGGCGCCGAGGTCTTCCACGCCCTGGGCGGCCAGCTCAAGGCCGCGGGCCACAACACCAACGTCGGCGACGAGGGCGGCTACGCGCCCGGCCTCTCGACGGCCGAGGAGGCCCTGGACACGATCATGAAGGCGATCGAGGCCGCCGGCCTGACGCCGGGCGAGGACGTCCTGCTGGCCCTGGACACGGCCAGCACCGAGTTCTACCGCGACGGCAAGTACGAGCTGGAAGGCGAGGGCAAGAGCCTGGACAGCGAGGGCATGATCCGGCGCCTGGGCGAGCTAACCTCGGCCTATCCGATCCGCTCCATCGAGGACGGTCTGGCCGAGGACGACTGGGAGGGCTGGAGCGCCCTGACCGCCGAGCTGGGCGGGCAGGTGCAGCTGGTCGGCGACGACCTCTTCGTGACCGCCACCGAGCGTCTGGCACGGGGCATCGAGGCCGGCGCCGGCAACGCCATCCTGGTCAAGGTCAACCAGATCGGCAGCCTGACCGAGACCCTGGCCGCGGTCGAGATGGCCCAGAAGGCCGGCTTCGGCGCCGTGATGTCGCACCGCTCGGGCGAGACCGAGGACAACACCATCGCCGACCTCGCGGTCGCGACCAACTGCGGCCAGATCAAGACCGGCTCGCTGTCGCGCAGCGACCGGACCGCCAAGTACAACCAGCTGCTGCGCATCGAAGAAGAGCTGGGCCCGGCCGCCCACTACCCGGGGGCCCGGGTCTTCGCCAAGAGCCGCTAGCGGTCCGCTCAAGAAGTCGTGGGCACTTGCCCGGCATGCTTCCTGATGAAGAAGATGCCCCTCACCCTCCCACCGCTACGCGCCCCTCTCCCTTGGGGAGAGGGATGTGCAGGCTTGGCGCGGCTTCGGCCGCGCCTTAGCCGGAGCTGGGTGAGGGGCAAGACCGCAAGGCGGCGTCTTCCTTGAACACCTGGACGCAGCTGCCGTTCCGCTGGCGCCGCAGCGGCCTGCTGGCGATCAGCCTTCTGCTCTTCGTCCTGCCCTGGCTGTCCTTCGCGGGCGAGGGCTATTCCGGCTACGGCTTCCGGGACTTGGCTGAGGTGGTGCGGGCCGCCAGCGAAGGCCCCATGGCAGTGCCGATCACCTGGAACCTGGTGTTCCTGCAGCCCGCCGCCGCACTTGCCGGCCTGCTCGTGGTCCAGCGGGGGCTGAGCCGGAAGGCCGCGGATTTCCTCGCCGCCTTCGCGGTCTACGTCGGCCCGATCGCGATCGTCATGGCGCTTTACGAGGTGCCCGGCGTGGCCTTGCAGCCGGCCGGCTATGCGGTCCTGGCGCTGGCCGCGGCGGCCCTGATCCTGGACTTCGGCCCCGGCCTGCGGCCCCGGGCGCCCGACGATCCGGATCCCTCCCGCAAGCCTGGGGGCTGAGCGGCCGGGCGACTCGGCAGCCGAATCCGGGCTAGCGTGAATCGCTTTGGAATCCAAGAGTCTTTTTGGTTGACGGCGCGAATCGGGTTGTGATTCCCTGAGGCATGTCAAGCCTCAGGGACATCCGGCGCCGGGTCAGACAGGTCGCCCCCCAGTTTCTCTCGGCCTGCGTGATGCTGTACTTCCTGTATCACGCGGTTCAGGGCGACCGGGGCTTCCTGGCGTGGCTCAGGCTGACCCAGGATCTCGAGCAGGCCAAGCTGGCCGCCGTCGAGGTCGGCTCGCAAAGAGAGCGGCTGGAGAAGCGGGTCGGGCGCCTTCAGCCCGAGCACCTGGATCCCGATTTGCTGGACGAACGCGCCCGGGCGCTTCTGAACCTGGGGCGGCGCGACGAGGTGATCATCGTCCGGCCCCAGCGGCAGGACTAGGCCCGCCATCCCGCAACCCTTAGTTAATCGAAATCAAGTTAAATAGATAAAATCCCATGTTTTTCAGGGCAATAAGCCCTGTTGCCTTTGTTAACCTTTGACACTACTTTGTGGTCATAACAACTCCCGATCACAGGGACACATTCCGTTTCCGAGGGTGACATGGCCAATCCGAAGAGCAGCGCGACCCGGTCCGGCGGTTCCGGGCCGAAAAAACGGACGCGCAAAGGCAACGGCGTTGCCGATTTTCCCGCCGAGGAGCTGATCGCCTACTACGAGGAGATGCTGCTGATCCGCCGCTTCGAGGAGAAGGCGGGCCAGATGTACGGCATGGGCCTGATCGGCGGCTTCTGCCATCTCTACATCGGCCAGGAGGCCGTGGTGGTCGGCATGCAGGCGGCGATCACCGACAGGGACACGGTGATCACCTCCTACCGGGACCACGGCCACATGCTGGCCTGCGGCATGGACCCCAAGGGGGTGATGGCCGAGCTGACCGGCCGCCGCGGCGGCTATTCCAAGGGCAAGGGCGGCTCGATGCACATGTTCAGCCGTGAGAAGGGCTTCTACGGCGGCCACGGCATCGTCGGCGCCCAGGTGCCGCTCGGCACCGGCATCGCCTTCGCCCACAAGTACCTCGACGAGCAGGCGGTCTGCCTGACCTACCTCGGCGACGGCGCGATCAACCAGGGCCAGGTCTACGAGTCCTTCAACATGGCCTCGCTCTGGCAGCTGCCGGCGATCTACGTCATCGAGAACAACAAGTACGGCATGGGCACCAGCAGCGACCGCGCCTCGGCCCGCAGCACCGAGCTCTACCAGCGCGGCCAGGCCTACGGTATCCCGGGCCAGCAGATCGACGGCATGGACGTCCTGGCGGTCAAGGCCGCCGGCGAGAAGGCGGTGGCCCACGCCCGCGGCGGCAAGGGGCCCTACATCCTCGAGGCCATGACCTACCGCTACCGCGGCCACTCCATGTCCGATCCGGCAAAGTACCGCAGCAAGGAAGAGGTCCAGAAGGTCCGCCAGGAATACGACCCGATCGACCAGCTGCGCAGCGCCCTGCTGGCGGCCGGGATCGTCGACGAGGCCAAGCTCAAGGAGATCGACCGGGCGGTGAAGGGCCGGGTCTCCGAGGCGGCCGAGTTTGCCCAGGAGAGTCCGGAGCCGGATCCCTCCGAGCTCTACACCGACGTTCTGGTCACGGCCTGAGCGGCCGACGCGGGGAGGCAATCATGGCAATTCAGATTCTCATGCCGGCGCTTTCGCCGACCATGACCGAGGGCACGCTCGCCAAGTGGCTGGTCAAGGAGGGCGACGACGTGGCCTCGGGCGACGTCCTGGCCGAGATCGAGACCGACAAGGCGACCATGGAGGTCGAGGCCGTCGACGAGGGCAAGGTCGGCAAGCTGCTGATCGCGGAAGGCAGCGAAGGCATCGCGGTCAACACGCCGATCGCGGTCCTGCTGGAGGACGGCGAGGACGCCTCGGCGATCTCGGAGGCCGCGGCGGCGGCGCAGGCCGCGCCGGCGGCGGCCCCGGCCGAAGCGCCGGCAGCGGCCGAAGCGGCGCCCGCCCCGGCGGCGGCTCAGGCTGCCGCCCCGGCCCCGGAGCCGGAATGGACCGGCGAGACCGTGACCCTGACCGTGCGCGAGGCCCTGCGCGACGCCATGGCCGAGGAGATGCGCCGGGACGACAAGGTCTTCCTGATGGGCGAGGAGGTCGCCCAGTACCAGGGCGCCTACAAGATCAGCCAGGGCCTGCTGGAGGAGTTCGGCGCCAGACGCGTGATCGACACCCCGATCACCGAGATCGGCTTCGCCGGCCTCGGGGTCGGCGCCGCCTTCTACGGCCTGAAGCCGATCGTCGAGTTCATGACCTTCAACTTCTCCATGCAGGCCATCGACCACATCGTCAACTCGGCGGCCAAGACCTACTACATGTCCGGCGGCCAGATCTCCTCCTCGATCGTGTTCCGCGGCCCGAACGGGGCGGCGGCCCGGGTCGCGGCGCAGCATTCGCAGTGCTACGCCAGCTGGTACAGCCACCTGCCCGGGCTCAAGGTCGTCGCGCCCTATTCGGCGGCCGATGCCAAGGGCCTCTTGAAGGCGGCGATCCGCGACCCCAACCCGGTGGTCTTCCTCGAGAACGAGGTGCTCTACGGCCACAGCTTCGAGGTCCCGAAGTCCGACGACTGGGTCGTCCCCATCGGCAAGGCCAGGATCGCGCGGCCGGGCCGCGACGTCACCATCGCCGCCTTCTCGATCATGGTCGGCAAGGCGCTGGAGGCGGCGGAGCTGCTCGCCGCCGAGGGCATCGAGGCCGAGGTCATCGACCTGCGCAGCCTGCGGCCGCTCGACAGCGAGACCGTGATCGCCTCGGTCAAGAAGACCAACCGGCTGGTGACCGCGGAGGAGGGCTGGGCCCATGCCGGCATCGGCGCCGAGATTGCCGCGGTGATGATGGAGCAGGCCTTCGACTGGCTCGACGCCCCCGTGGCCCGGGTCGCCGGCAAGGACGTGCCGATGCCCTATGCCGCCAATCTCGAGCAGATGGCCCTGCCGCAGGCCGCCGACATCGTCGCGGCGGCCAAGGCCGTCACCTACAAGAGCTAAGCGAGCCTGCAGGGGGACACCCGCAATGCCGATCAATATCCTGATGCCCGCCCTGTCGCCCACCATGACCGAGGGCACCCTCGCCAAGTGGCACGTCAAGGAGGGCGACGATGTCACCTCAGGCGATGTCGTGGCCGAGATCGAGACCGACAAGGCGACCATGGAGGTCGAGGCCGTCGAGGAAGGCACCGTCGGCAAGCTCCTGATCGCCGAAGGCACCGAGGGCGTGGCGGTCAACACGCCGATCGCGGTGCTGCTGGAGGAGGGCGAGGATGCCGGGGCCATCGCGGCCGCGCCGCCGCCGCCAGCGGCCCCGGCGCCGGCACCGGCTGCCGCCTCGGGGAACGGTTCGGCGCCAGCCGCGGCGTCCGTAGCGCAGCCGGCGTCCCCGGTTGCGCAGGCCGCCGCGACGGGTAATGGGGCGGGCAACGGGACGGGCCGCACCTTCGCCTCGCCCCTGGCACGGCGCATGGCCGAGCAGGCGGGCCTCGACCTGGGCAGCCTCAAGGGCAGCGGCCCGCACGGCCGGATCGTCAAGATCGACATCGAGGCCGCCCTGGCCGGCGGCGCGCCGGCGGCACGGTCGGCCGCGGCGCCGAGCGGGGGCGCCCCGGCTGCGGCGGCGGCCGCGCTTCCCGCGGCCTCCGGGCCCTCGGCCAAGGAGCTGGCCGACCTCCTGGGCATGACCTACGAGGCGGTGCCCAACAGCAACGTCCGCAAGACCATCGCCCGGCGCCTGGGCGAGGCCAAGCAGACCATCCCGCACTTCTACCTCTCGATCGACTGCGAGCTGGACAAGCTGTTGGCCGTCCGCAAGGAGCTCAACACCCGCGGCGAGGACTTCAAGCTCTCGGTCAACGACTTCGTCATCCGCGCCTCGGCCCTGGCCCTCAAGGCGGTGCCGGCGGCGAACGCCTCCTGGACCGACGCCGAGATCCTGCTCTACGACCACGCCGACGTCTCGGTCGCGGTGGCCACGCCGAACGGCCTGATCACCCCGGTGATCAAGCAGGCCGAAGGCAAGGGCCTGGCGCAGATCTCCAACGAGATGAAGGACCTGGCCGGGCGCGCCCGCGAGGGTAAGCTGAAGCCCGAGGAGTATCAGGGCGGGACCTTCTCGGTCTCCAACCTCGGCATGTTCGGGATCACCGAATTCTCGGCGATCATCAACCCGCCCCAGGGCTGCATCCTGGCGGTCGGCGCCGGGCAGCAGCGCCCGGTGGTCAAGGACGGCGCCCTGGCCGTGGCCACGGTCATGACCTGCACCCTGTCGGTCGACCACCGGGTCGTCGACGGCGCGGTCGGCGCCGAGTTCTTGGCCGCCTTCAAGCGACTGATCGAAGACCCCTTGGCGATGCTTCTCTAGAAGGGGAGAGGGCACCTTGGACAAGGTCAACCTGACGGAGAAGCTCGCGCTGATCGGCGAGCACTGGAAGCCGCATCTGGTGGCCGAGCTCGACGGCTACGATGTCAAGCTGGTGCGGATCAAGGGCGACTTCGTCTGGCACAAGCACGACGAGGAGGACGAGCTCTTCTTCGTGGTCAAGGGCGGGTTCCGCATGGACTTCCGGGACCGACAGGTCGAGCTGGGCGAGGGCGAGCTGATCGTGGTGCCCAAGGGCGTCGAGCACAAACCCTTCGCGGAAGAGGAATGCCAGGTCATGCTTCTGGAACGGCGCGGCGTGATCAACACCGGGGACGCCCCGGCCGGCGAACTGACGCGCCAGACCACGCCGAGGATCTAAAGCGATGGCAGACACCCAATTCGACCTCATCGTCGTCGGCGGCGGGCCGGGCGGCTACGTGGCGGCGATCCGGGCCGCGCAGCTCGGCATGAAGGCCGCCGTGGTCGAGCGCGAGCACCTGGGCGGGATCTGCCTGAACTGGGGCTGCATCCCGACCAAGGCGCTGCTGCGCACCTCCGAGATCTACCATTACATGCAGCACGCCGGCGACTACGGGCTCTCGGCCAAGGAGGTCGGCTTCGACCTGGGCAAGGTGGTCAAGCGCTCGCGCAAGGTCGCCGGCCAGCTCAACGGCGGGGTCAAGCACCTGCTGAAGAAGAACAAGGTCCCGGTCTTCGACGGCCACGGCCGGCTCGACGGCAAGGCCGGCGACCTGCGCAAGATCCACCTCTCCAAGGACGGCAAGGCGGTCGCCGACCTGACCGCCAAGAACGTCATCCTGGCGACCGGCGCCCGGGCGCGCCAGCTCCCGGGCCTGGAGGCCGACGGCAAGTTCGTCTGGACCTACAAGGAAGCTATGGTGCCCGAGAGCTTCCCGAAGTCGCTGCTGGTCGTCGGCTCCGGCGCCATCGGGATCGAGTTCGCCAGCTTCTACCGGACCCTGGGCGCCGAGGTCACCGTGGTCGAGGTCCTGCCGCGGGTGCTGCCGGTCGAGGACGAGGAGATCTCCGGTTTCGCCCACAAGGCCTTCGAGAAGCAGGGCATCAAGATCCTGACCGACGCGACGGTCAAGTCCCTGACCCGCAACCCGCGCGGCGTGATCGCCACGGTTCAGGCCAACGGCAAGTCGGAGGAGATCGGCTTCGAGCGGGCCATCATGGCGGTCGGCATCGTCGGCAACGTCGAGGAGCTGGGCCTGGAAGGCACGGCGGTCCAGGTCGACCGCAGCCACGTCACCACCGACGAGTGGATGCGCACCGGCGAGCCGGGCGTCTACGCCATTGGCGACCTGACCGGCCCGCCCTGGCTGGCCCACAAGGCGAGCCACGAGGGCGTCATCTGCGTCGAGAAGATCGCCGGCAAGAACGACGTCCACCCCCTTGACACCAAACGGATTCCTGGCTGCACCTACTGCCATCCCCAGGTCGCCAGCGTCGGCCTGACCGAGGCCGCGGCGAAGGAAGCCGGCCACGACGTCAAGGTCGGCCGCTTTCCCTTCCTGGGCAACGGCAAGGCCATCGCCCTGGGCGAGGCCGAGGGCATGGTCAAGACGGTCTTCGACAGCAAGACCGGCGAGCTGCTGGGCGCCCACATGGTCGGCGCCGAGGTCACCGAGCTGATCCAGGGCTACGCCGTGGCCATGACCCTGGAGACCACCGAGACCGACCTGATGCACACGGTCTTCCCGCACCCGACCCTGTCCGAGATGATGCACGAGAGCGTCCTCGACGCCTACGGCCGGGCCATCCACTTCTGAGCCGTGACCGGGAGCGATGCGGCACCACAGGATGGGCTTGCCTATTTTCACGCTTGGGGTGACGAGGAAACCGGCGAGAGCCCATATTATTGGAGACGGCTGAAGCCTTCTCCCGAGGCGAAGTAGGAACATGTCCGATGCCTGACGACACTGTGACCCGGGTCCGCCATCCCGAGAAGGCGCACAAGCCGGACAACCCGGTGAAGCGCAAGCCGGCCTGGATCCGGGTCAAGGCGCCGACCTCGCCGGCCTATCACGAGACCCGGCGGATCATGCGCGAGAACAAGCTGGCCACGGTCTGCGAGGAAGCGGCCTGTCCCAACATCGGCGAGTGCTGGGCCAAGCGTCACGCGACCATGATGATCATGGGCGAGATCTGCACCCGGGCCTGCAGCTTCTGCAACGTCGCGACCGGCAAGCCCGGCGCGCTCGATCCCTTCGAGCCCTTCAACGTCGGCCAGGCGGTGGCCAAGCTGGGTCTGGAGCACGTGGTGGTCACCTCGGTCGACCGCGACGACCTGGACGACGGCGGGGCGCGGCACTTCGCCGAGACCATCCAGGCCATCCGCGAGGCGGCGCCGGGCACCACGATCGAGGTGCTGACCCCGGACTTCCTGCGCAAGAACGGCGCCCTGGAGGTCGTGGTCGCGGCCAAGCCGGACGTCTTCAACCACAACCTGGAGACCGTGCCCCGGCTCTATGCCGAGGTCCGGCCCGGCGCGCGCTACTTCCACTCGCTGCGCCTGCTCGACGAGGCCAAGGACCTCGACCCCTCGATCTTCACCAAGTCCGGCATCATGGTCGGCCTGGGAGAGAGCAAGGAGGAGGTCCTGCAGGTCATGGACGACCTGCGCTCGGCCCGGGTCGACTTCATGACCATCGGCCAGTACCTGCAGCCGACGCCCAAGCATCACGTCGTCGACCGCTTCGTCACGCCCGAGGAGTTCCAGGTCTACGAACGCCAGGCCTTCGGGAAGGGCTTCCTGATGGTCTCGGCCTCGCCGCTGACCCGCTCGTCCTACCATGCCGGCGACGACTTCCAGCGCCTGCGCGCCGCCCGTGAGGCCCAGCTCGCGGCGGCCGGTTGACCGGGCCCGCCGAGGACGCCGCGGGCCCGAAGGGCGCCTCCGGGCCTCGACGGCCCTCCGTCCGCTGGCTGCTCGCCGCCCTGGGGCTCTACGTCAGCCTGCTGGGCCTGCTGCGCTACGGCGAGTTCCTTCTGGTCGAGGTCTTCGGCCCCAATCCCTGCTGCGTCGGCGAGACGATCAGCGGCACGCGGCTGGCTTCCCTGTTCTGGCTCGGCCTCTGTCTGCTGGCCGCCTTCCTCGGCCGCAGCTTCACGATCTGCTTCCTCTTTCCCGAGATCGCCTGGCCCGGCGCGCTTTGGCGCGCCCTCAAGGGCCTCTGGGTGATCGTGGCCGCCGGCACCCTGCTCATCTCCGGGGTGGCGCCGGGGCTCTGGAGCGGGGAGGGCGAGGCCGTCGACCTGTTCCTGCTCGTCATCGTGGCGCTGATCTCGGGCCCGGCCCAGGCCTATCTGGGCAGCCTGGCGACCCTCCGGCCCGGGCTGCAGATGCTCTGGCGCCATGCCGCGCTCTCGATCGAGAACGGCCTGCTTCTCTTCCTCGCCATGCTCGGCGTCTTGAGCTTCGTCGCCGCCTGCTCCAAGCTTGGCGGACTCTACGACCTGCGCCTTGCCTGTCCTTGACCGCACGGGAAGCCATGCCGACCCACGCCGAGAAGCGCCTTCTGCCTTACGAGCCCGAGCAGCTCTTCGAGCTGGTCGCGGACGTCGAGCGCTATCCGGAGTTCCTGCCCTGGTGCCTGGCGGCGCGGATCACCCGGCGGCAGGACAACGTGATCCACGCCGACCTGATCATCGGCTTCAAGGTGTTCCGCGAGGGCTTCACCAGCCGAGTCACGCTCGACCGCCCGGCCAGCCGGATCGACGTCGCCTACACCCGGGGGCCCTTCAGGTACCTGAACAACCACTGGATCTTCGACAGCCATCCGGAGGGCTGCCTGATCGACTTCTACGTCGACTTCGAGTTTCGTTCGCGCCTGCTGAAGCGGGCCATGGCGCCGCTCTTCAACGAAGCGGTCGGCCGGATGGTCGCGGCCTTCGAGGCGCGCGCCGACGACCTCTATCGGGGCGACGCCGAGACCTCCGTGGCGAGCTGACCGCCTTACGCCAGCGATCAGAGCGTCAGCGCCAGGAGCAGCAGGTTGATCGCGTTGTAGCTGCCGTGCGCGACGACGGCCGGCCAGAGCGACCCGCTGCGCTCGTAGAGCAGGGCCAGGACCACGCCGATCGCGAAGAAGGAGGGGATCAGCCAGGGAATCGCGTGCACCGCGGCGAAAAGCAGCGCCGAGAGGCTCGCCGAAGCGAGGACGCCCAGATGGCGCCGCATCCAGCCGTAAAGCAGACCGCGGAACAACAGCTCCTCGGCCAGCGGTCCGAGCCCGGCGGCCACCAGCAGCAAGGCCAGGAGGGACCCGGCCGACATGCCGCCGGCGGCGAGCACCGCCTCCTGCGGGTTCTCGAGGGAACTGCCGACGAGGCGCTGGACCAGCGCGCTGAGCACCAGGGCCAGGCCGAAGGTCAGGAGCGTCACCCAGAGGGTGCGCCGGTACCACTGCGGCGCGGCCGGCCGCAGGCCCAGGTCCTGCCAGGTCAGACCCCGCCGGCGCCGGACCACGACATGGATCGCCGCCAGCAGGCCGAGGTATTGAAGACCGAGGAAGGCGACGACCAGCATCTGCGGGGTGACGCCGATTCCGCCGAGCAGCGCGCGCAGGGGTTGTGCCAGGACGATGCTCAAGCCCGTCGTCCCGAAGAGGATCACGGCGCTCGCGGCCAAGACCAGAAGGATGTCGATGCCGGTCGGGGGTTGGCGCCGCCGCAGCTTGCGAGGTCCGATGCGCGGTGGCGGCGCGCTCATGGCTTGGCCGCGGGGACTTCACCGGACAGCAGCTCGAAGGCGGCGGCGAGGGAGGCGGCCCGCACCGCCTGGCGGTCGCCGGGGAAGACGAAGCGGCGATGCCGCGGCGCCTGCCCGTCGCGGCAGAGGCCGAGATAGACCAGGCCGACCGGCTTGGTCTCGGTCGCCCCGCCGGGGCCCGCGATGCCGGTGACCGAGACCGCGACCTCAGCCCGCGACCGGGCCAGGGCGCCGGTCGCCATGGCCTCGGCGACCTCGGCGCTGACCGCGCCCTTGCGGCGCAGGAGCGTGTCCGGCACCCCGAGCAGCTCCTGCTTGGCCTCGTTGGAATAGGTCACGAAGCCGCGCTCGACCACGTCGGAGGAGCCGGGCACCTCGGTCAGGCAGGCGGCGATCAGGCCGCCGGTGCAGCTCTCGGCGGTCACGATCCTGAGGCCGGCCCGGCGGTAGCGGGCCAGCAGCTCCTCGGCGGCGACGGCAAGCTCTAGGGGAAACACGGCTGGGCTCCGAAGGCGGCCAGCAGGCCGTAGGCTACCGCGGCCGCGAGGAGGCCGGCGACGATGTCGTCGGCCATGATCCCGAGGGCGCCCGACAGGCGGCGCTCGGCCAGGCTGACCGGCCAGAGCTTCGCGATGTCGAAGAAGCGGAAGAGGAGGAAGCCGAGGGCGAAACTCTCGAGCGTCAGGCAGAGCGGCACCAGGGTCAGCCACTGCCCGGCGACCTCGTCGATCACCACGGCGCCGGGGTCGGGGTCGCCGCCGGCCCGGGCGTAGCGGCCGCTGACCGCCAGGCCGAGGCCGAAGACCGCGGCCGCGGCGACCAGCAAAGCCAGGCTGCCGCCGGCCCAGAGGATCAGGGCGGCGAAGGGCAGGGCGGCCAGGGAGCCGAAGGTGCCCGGCGCCTTGCGCAGCAAGCCGCTGCCGAACCAGGTGGCCAGCAGGGTCACGGGCGACCAGAACGGCAGGGCGGGCGGGCGGAGCATCAGCCGCCTGGCAGATCCAGGCTGGCCATGGCCTGGGCCGCGATTCCCTCGCTTCGGCCGGTGAAGCCGAGGCCCTCCGTGGTCGTCGCCTTGACGCTGACCCGGCCAGGATCGAGGTCCAGGATCTCCGCGATCCTCGCGACCATGGCCTCGCGCCGGGGGCCGACCTTGGGCGCCTCGCAGATCAGGGTCACGTCGAGATGCACGATCCGGCCGCCCCGGGCCGCGGCGAGCTCGCCGGCCGCGCGCAGGAAGACCGCCGAATCGGCGCCCTTCCACTGCGGGTCCGAGGGCGGAAAGTGGCTGCCGATATCGCCTTGGCCCAGCGCACCGAGGATCGCATCGGTGAGCGCGTGGAGCCCGACGTCGGCGTCGGAATGGCCCAGCAGCGCCCGGTCGTGCGGCACCGCGACCCCGCAGAGCTGGATGGTCAGGCCGCCCGCCACCGGCGGGCCGAAGCGGTGGACGTCGAAGCCGGTGCCGCAGCGGGTCTCCCGCGGGCCGCCGGCGAGCAGGCCTTCTGCGCGTTCCATGTCGTCCTTGCTGGTGATCTTGAAGTTGCGCTCCGTGCCCTCGACGATGCCGACCGCCAGGCCCGCGGCCTCCAGGAGGGCGGCGTCGTCGGTCAGCTCCCGGCCGGCGAGGTCGGCGTGGGCCGCCACGATGTCGGCGTAGCGGAAGCCCTGCGGGGTCTGCGCCCGCCAGAGCCCGGCGCGCGCGACGGTGCCGGAGATCGCCCCGTCCTCGACCCGCTTCAGGGTGTCGGCCACGGGCACCGCCGGGATGACCCCGGGATGCGCGTCGAGGCCAGCCAGGACCCGGTCGATGAGGTCGCCCGAGACGAAGGGCCGGGCGGCGTCGTGGATCAGCACCCGGCTCGGCGCCAGGCCGGCGAGGGCGGCCAGGCCCAGGCGCACCGAGTCCTGGCGGGTCGCCCCGCCGTCGGCCGGCGGCAGGAGATCGAGCCCGGTGGCCGCGTCCTCGTAGAGCTCCCGATCGTCCGGATGGATCACGGTCTGCACCGCCGCGACGGCGGGATGGGCCGCGAAGGCCTCCAGGGCATGGCGCAGCACCGGCTTGCCGGCGAGGGACAGGAACTGCTTCGGCAGTTCGGCGCCGAAACGATGGCCGCGGCCGGCGGCAACCACCAGGGCGGCGGCGTCAGGCATCTCGTCTCCTCAGGTCCCGGTCGAAAGCGTCCTGTCGAATCGAGCCAGACCCTAGAGCGCGATGGCGGTCCGGCCAAGAGGTGATATATAGGGGCCATGTGGCACACCTCCGCGATGAGTCTGGCGGCCCTGGTCGCTCTCTTGCCGGGCGCGATCCTGCCGTTCCGGCGCCGCCTGGACCGCCCCGACACGGTCTACTGGCTGCTGCTGGCGGTCGCCCTGGCCGGCAGCAGCGCGGTCGCCCTGGTCGGCTTGAAGGGCAGCTGGAACGCCAGCTTCAGCGCCACGCTCTGGCTTTCGATCGCGACCACCGTCGCGCTCTTCACTCTGCTTTCGGCGGCCCTGCGGGAGGCCTTTCGCCTGGCCCCCCTGGTGCTGCCCTATCTGCTGCTGCTCGGCGTCCTGGCGACCATCTGGGCGCAGGCGGACCCGGTGCCGAGGCCGGCCGCGGCCTTCGATGCCTGGCTCAGGATCCACATCGCGACCGCCTTGGCGACCTATGCCCTGGCGACCCTGGCCGCGGTCGCCGCGACGGCGGTCCTGATCCGGGAGCGGGCGCTCAAGCGCAAGCGGGAGAGCGGCCTCTCGCGCCTCCTGCCGGCGCTGGCGGACGCCGAGCGGCTGGAGGTCAGCCTGCTGCGCTGGGCGGTCCTGATTCTGGCGGTGGGGCTGATGACCGGGATGGCCGTGCAGTACCTCGTCAGCGGCCAGCTGCTGATCCTCGACCACAAGATCCTCCTGTCCTTCCTCGCCTTCGTGGTCCTGCTCCTGCTTCTCGGCCTGCATCACACCACGGGCCTGCGGGGGCGCATGGCCGTGCGTCTCGTGCTCCTGGCCTATCTCCTGCTGACCCTGGCCTTTCTCGGCGTCAAGTTCGTCACCGACGTGCTGGCGGCCTGAGTCGCGGGCCGCGCCGGCGGCTTGCGAAAGGGCGTGCATCTTCCGTCCGGAACGGCTACAAAGCCTAAAATTTCGGCAAGAAACTTGAGTGATTAAATTTTGGGCATTCAGCTCGACGGCCTTCGCATCGCGACGCCCGTGATCCTGGCGCCCATGTCCGGGATCAGCGACCTGCCGTTCCGGCGCCTGGCCAAGGCCAGCGGCGCCGGCCTGGTGGTCTCGGAGATGATCGCCTCGCAGTCCGCCATCCGCGAGACCCGGGAAAGCCTGAGCCTGGCCCGGAGCAGCCCCGAGGAAGCACCGCTGGCGGTGCAGCTTGCCGGCTGCGAGCCCGCGGTCATGGCCGAGGCGGCGCGGCTGACCGAGGACCGGGGCGCGGCCCTGGTCGACATCAACTTCGGCTGCCCGGTGAAGAAGATCGTCAACAAGCAGGGCGGCTCGGCCCTGATGCGCGACGAGGCCCTGGCCGCCCGGATCCTGGAGGCGACGGTCGAGGCGGTCGCCCTGCCGGTGACCCTGAAGATGCGGCTCGGCTGGGACGAGGACTCCCGCAACGCACCGCGATTGGCGCGCATCGCCGAGGACTGCGGCATCCGCATGATCACGGTCCACGGCCGGACCCGGATGCAGATGTTCGACGGCCGGGCGGACTGGGACTTCGTGCGCCGGGTCAAGGAGGCGGTGTCGATCCCGGTGATCGTCAACGGCGACATCGTCGACGCGGCTTCCGCCCGCCGGGCCCTGGCGGCCTCCGGGGCCGACGGGGTCATGGTCGGGCGCGCCGCCCGCGGCCGGCCCTGGCTGCTCGGAGAGATCGCGGCCGCCCTGGCCGGAAGCGAGGCGCCGGCGCCGCCGGACCTGGAGACGCGCCGCGGCCTGGTGCTGGCGCACTACGAGGACATGCTCTCCCACTACGGCGTGGCCCGGGGCCTGCGGATCGCCCGCAAGCATCTGGCCTGGTACGGCGAGACCCTGGCCGCGGGCGCGGCGCGCGCCGGCGAGACCTTCCGGGCCAGGATCAACGCCGGGACCGAGCCGGCGGAGGTCCGCGGCGCGATCGGGGCGCTCTTCGACGCGGCCCAGACCGCGGCCCAGACCAGGGCCCAGACCGGGGCGGCCGCCTGATGGCCGGCGCGTCCGCAAAGCTCGCCGCAGGCGGCGATCTGCCGGCCGAGGTGATCCTCAACACCCTGGCCCAGCCCCTGATCGTGGTCGACGGCGGGGACCGCCTGATCTACGTCAACCAGGCCGCCGAGCAGTTCTTCGCCACGGGCGCCAACGCCCTCCTGGGGCGGCCGCTGCAGAACTTCGTCCAGGCCGACAGCCCGCTGTTCGGCAGCCTGCAGCAGGCCCGCGACTCCGGGCACAGCCTCTTCGGCCACGAGGTCGCGCTGGCCTCGCCGCGCTTCGGCCAGCGCCTGGTCTCGCTCAGCGTCACCGCGATCCCGGATTCCCTGGGCTACGGCACGCCCGGGCAGGTGATCGTCAGCTTCGACGAGCACTCCATCGCCCGCAAGATGGGCGACCAGCTCGTGCACCGCAACGCCGCCCGCTCGGTCACCGCCATGGCCGCGATCCTGGCCCACGAGGTGAAGAATCCCCTGTCCGGCATCCGCGGCGCCGCCCAGCTCCTGGAAGGCGGCGTCGGCGAGTCGGACCAGGAGTTGACCCGCCTGATCTGCAGCGAGGCGGACCGCATCGTTCATCTGGTCAACCGCATGGAGATGTTCTCCAGCGACCAGCCGATCGAGCGCGCGCCGGTGAACATCCACGAGGTCCTGGAGTACGTGCGGCGGGTCTCGCAGAGCGGCTTCGCCCAGGGCTACCGCTTCGTCGAGCGCTACGATCCCTCGCTGCCGCCGGTCCACGGCAACCGCGACATGCTGATCCAGGCGCTGCTCAACCTGGTCAAGAACGCTGCCGAGGCGACCCAGCCCGAGGGCGGCGAGATCGTCCTGACGACCCGCTACAAGCAGGGCCTGCGGCTGACCGCGCCGGTCGGCGGCGACCGCCTGGACCTGCCGCTGGTGGTGACGGTCCAGGACAACGGGCCGGGCATTCCCGAGGAGCTGCGGCGGCACCTCTTCGACCCCTTCGTCACCACCAAGCCCGGGGGCAGGGGACTGGGCCTGGCCCTGGTCGCCAAGGTGGTGAGCGACCATGGCGGCGTGATCGAGTGCGACAGCGAGCCGGGGCGGACCCTGTTCCGGCTCCTGCTGCCGCTCTACCGTGGAGAGGCGCCCCGATGACCGACGCGACGATCCTGGTCGCCGACGACGACCGCGCGATCCGTACCGTGCTGACCCAGGCTCTGGCCCGGCAGGGCCACAGGGTCCGGACCACCGGCCTGGCCTCGACCCTCTGGGACTGGGTCGAGCGCGGCGAGGGCGACCTGGTGATCACCGACGTGGTCATGCCCGACGAGAACGGCCTCGACCTGATCCCGCGGATCCGGCGCCTGCGGCCGAACCTGCGGGTC
>JANQGU010000394.1 GCA_028282935.1 Kiloniellales bacterium | reverse complement strand
GCCGGTGGCGATGACCTCCATGCCGTCCTCGGGCCTGAGGCCGAGGCGCCCGGCGGTGCCGCGCCAGCAGACCGCGTCCAGGACCGCGTTCTCGTCCTTCAGGGACATGTAGAGGTGGCCCGAGGCGGCGCGCTTGAAGCCCGAGACCTCGCCGCGCACCCGGACGTGGTCGAACTGGCTCTCCAGGCTGCGCTTGACCGCCTGGGAGATCTCGCCGACGGAGAACACCGGGATGTTGCCGCCGGGGCTGTCCGGCCCGAGGCCGGGTTGCTGGGAGAAGTCGGTCATGGTGCGCGGCGCCATGCTACAGGAGCGGAGGACGATGGACCACTCCCAAGGCGCCGGGCCCAAGGAGACGGGCGGGGGGCTGGCGGCATCCGTGCGGGACGCCTGCCGCGCCGGCAGCGCGCGCAGGACGAGACCGACGCGAAGGCCGCCGAAACCTACAGGGACTGCGGAGCGGACTTCGGCGCTGCGGGCGGCGGAGACCCGGCTAGGTCCGGTCGACCGCCGCCTGGGCCTCGGCTTCCTGGGTCTCGGCTTCGAGGACGAGGTTATAGAACTCTTCCAGTTTCACGCGCCAACGCTGGACCTCCTCCCGAGTCTGGGGGCTCGCGTTGTGTTCATGCGCCTGGCGGGCCTTCCAAAGCTCCGCCTGGGCCGCCTGGTAGACCTCGTCCGCGGCCTCCGAGTTCCTCTTCGCAACTTCGAGGTCGACCTTCAGCTCGGTCAGGGTCCGCTGCCGGACCGCTGCGACCTCTCCGGCCGCGGCCTTGTCGTCCTGCCGCAGGGCGCCCGCTTCCGTGACCTTCTCCCTCTCCTTCAGCGCCCTTACCGCCTCGTCGAATCTCGCGGCGCCCTTCCCCGCGGTCTGCCGTGAAGCCTGTCCACCGCCACCCGCTTTGGAAATTGGCCCTACCATAGACGGTATCCTTTCAAGGTTGGGGCACGCAGCCCGGTTGATGACGACTGCCCGGTCTCGCCGCGGCTCCGACGACCCGAGGGGGTCACCGCCTGCCCTCGCCACGCGAGCGGGCACCTTCCAATCGATCGCCACCGGCCTCGGCACAGGGCGCATCACCCTCCGCCCACGGCCACGACCCGGGGCTCCGCGGTCGCGGGCGAGGCCTCATGCGCACCCAAGCTAGGATGTTGGGTGTATTGTCGTTTCCCGCAACTCACGCGCCTTGAAGGATCTTGCGATTCCCCGGGGCTTTCTTGCGCCCGCCCAGCCCAGAAGGCGGAGTCGGGACTGGCGCCCGCTACGGGAAGAGCGCGGCTTTGATCGCCGGCACACCATGCGTGCTGAGGCGTAACCGCAGGCAACAGGATTCTTCTGCGGCCAAGTGTCGAGTGTGCATCCATGTCGGACGACGGGCTCAAAGTGGTCGAGGTCTTTCTCGCGGTTCTGGGACAAAGGATCGATGAGACAGCCGCGTCGACACTGATCGAAACCCTCCGCCTAGCGCGGGACGGCTCGGAGAAAGCGCCGTTCGGCGTCAATCGCCTCGCCAGAGATCCGTTGTTTTCACGAAGCGGCTTTGCCAATCGTCGAAGGCGGCCTGCTCCGCCTCGGTCGGATCCCGGTGCTCCGGTTCCGTTTGGATACCAAGGTAGATGTAGAGATCGACAGCGGAGTCGTTGGTGATCTCGAAGCCGCAGTTGTAGCAGCGCCGGGGCGCTAGGAAACGGTACTCACCGCCGCAAGCGCAGCCCTTGAGGCGCCGCTCGATCTCGCTGAAGAAGGCCGTCTGGTCCTCGGCGGGTGGAAAGAGAGTCCTTATCCGGTCTACGACCTGATCGTAGAAGGACACCTCGACCGACTGCGGACAACGATCACAGTAGATCCGCCAGACACTGTCGAAGGGCGAGTGGTCGACCTGAAACACGCTGGTCCCGCAGCCCGGACATTCGACGACTTCTGGACGCAGCCAGTCGTCATCCGAAGTCGGCCCGTCGCTTTCCACACCCGGCATTCGGGTCAGGCTCCTCACTGCCTGCGGGTCGCTCCGGCCACCAGTATGTAGACTGGTATCCGATCCCCTTGCGTTGGCAAGCCTTGCATGCGGCGCGAGCGTCCTCCGGGTTGCCGGATGCCAGACCGTTCGTTTCACTGTCATCGAACACCGACGCGGCCTCCGACGACATGTGTATTGTACTCTTTTTGGAGAGTGATCTGAGACGTGAAGATTGGCGAGATATCAGTCAGGGACGTCTGGGCCGGCACGAATTGGCGGTTTTGCCCGCCAGATGACGACGACTGGGTCCACTTGGCGATGAGTGAATGGGAGGGAGTGGTCCTCTGCCACGAATTCTCGGAACAGGACGATGTGATTTATTCGGGCCTTGCCGTCTCTCCTTCGGGCAGGGTCACACCACTGCTTCTGCTCAAAACCGTCGGTTCCGCCGACTACGGCGGCGACTATTGCGAGTATGTCAACGGCAGGTGGCGGCAAGTTGGTCTTGAGCCAAACCCGGGGGCGCCCGTAGAGCACGAATATGTCGCCGACCCGCTTTTGATCGACCCGTCATTCGGGGCGCCTGATAGCGACTACAGGCAATCGCATCGTGAGGGTTTCAGAAGACACGCCCAGGTCCGATTTGCCAATGACTGACCGCGGAGACGCGTCGACGCCCGCAGGCCTTGCGTCGGGCAGGGGCGTTCCGTGGGCTGGCAGCCTCCCTCTTGGCGCACAAAGTTGCGCTTCACAGCTTGTGAGACCTCGCCGACGGAGAACACCGGAAGGTTGCCGTCGGGGCTGTCCGGCCCTAAGCCGAGCTGCCGGGAAAAGTCGGTCATGTCGCTGGCGCTTGTGCTACAAGGCGCCGCCGTCATGAATCACTTCCATGGTTCGGTTCGGGACAGCCAGCGCGGCTCTGCAGGACTCTTGCGCAGGCCGCGCTCTCATGCTTCGACAGGCTCAGCATGAGGGAGTCCTTGCACCTCGTCCTGAGCCTGTCGGAGGGTGAGCTCGGCAGGGTCTCGAAGCGGCAGGGAGGCAACGGGGAGACGACATGCGGATCCTGGTGGTGGGATCGGGTGGGCGGGAGCACGCCCTTTGCTGGGCCATCGCGGCCTCGCCGCTCTGCGGGACGCTCTATTGCGCGCCGGGCAACGCCGGGATCGCGCAGGAGGCCGAGTGCGTGGCCATCGGCGCGGAGGACCTCGAAGGGCTGGTCGCCTTCGCCAGGGAGCAGGCCATCGACTACGTCGTGGTGGGGCCGGAGGCGCCGCTGGTGGCGGGCCTGGTCGACCGGCTGAGCGAAGCCGGGATCAAGGCCTTCGGGCCGACGGCGGCGGCCGCGGTCCTGGAGGGCTCCAAGGGCTTCGTCAAGGACCTCTGCGCCGAGCACGGCATCCCGACCGCGGCCTACGGCCGCTTCACCGATCCCGAGGCCGCCAAGGCCTTCGTCCGAGCCATGGCCTCCGAAAGAGAGGGGGCGCCGATCGTGGTCAAGGCCGACGGCCTGGCCGCCGGCAAGGGCGTGGTCATCGCCGAGAGCGTCGCGGCGGCGGAGGCGGCGGTCGAGGCGGCGCTCAGCGAGGGCGCCTTCGGCGCGGCCGGGGCCGAGGTCGTGGTCGAGGAGTTCCTGGAGGGCGAGGAGGCCAGCTTCTTCGCCCTGGTCGACGGCGAGACCGCCCTGCCCCTGGCCACGGCCCAGGACCACAAGCGCGCCTTCGACGGCGACAGCGGGCCCAACACCGGCGGCATGGGCGCTTATTCCCCGGCGCCGGTCATGACGCCGGAGCTGGAGGCCCGGGTCCTGGCCGAGATCGTCGAGCCCACGGTCGCCGCCATGAAGGCCGCCGGCCGGCCCTACAAGGGCGTGCTCTACGCCGGCCTGATGATCACGGCGGAGGGGCCGAAGCTGATCGAGTACAACGCCCGCTTCGGCGACCCGGAGTGCCAGGTCCTGGTCATGCGGCTGATGTCGGACCTGCTGCCGGCGCTGATCGCGACCAGCGACGGGGTGCTGAAGAGCTTCGACCTGCGCTGGTATCCCGAGCCGGCGGTCACCGTGGTGATGGCCGCCGAGGGCTATCCGGGCAGCTACGAGAAAGGCAGCGAGATCAAGGGCCTGGAGGGCCTGGACGAGGACGACCTGATGGTCTTCCACGCCGGCACCAAGCGCGGCGAGGACGGCCGCCTCCTGGCCGCGGGCGGCCGGGTCCTGAACGTCACCGCGCTCGGCACGTCGGTCGCCGAGGCCCAGGCCCGGGCCTACGCCGCCATCGAGCGGATCGACTGGCCCGAGGGCTTCTGCCGCCGCGACATCGGCTGGCGCGCGGTGGAACGGGAGCGGGGCGGCTCGTGACCCGACCGAGGCTGCGTTAGCCCCCGGTTAACCTCCAGACCGCCAGAATCGGCCGAATCTCCGGTCCAAGGCGGTTTTCTTGCCCGATCTCGTCCTTCATCGCCGGCCCGCCGCGCAGGCCATGACCCTGGCGCTCTACCTCTGCCTGATCGGCGAGGGGCTGTTCCTGCGCGGGCCCGGCTGCCGGGCCCTGGTCTCGGCGCGGAGCTGCGCGGTGGTCTATGAGATCGCGCCGATCCTGGTCGCCGTGGGGGCGATCGGCGCGGCCCTGGCCGGGCTGCGCTTCGCCAGCCTCGGACGGCCCGAGGTGGCCCTGGAGGCCGAGGGCCTGCGCCTGGCCTGGCGCGGCCTGATCCCCTGGTCGGCGATCGAGGGCGCCGGGCCGGGGCGGCGGCGCTGGCTGCCGTCCTTCGCCGTCGAGCTACGCCTGCGCGACCGCGAGGCCTTCCTGGCCGGCCACTGGCGCGCCGCCCGGGGCCTGGCCCGGCCGCTGCTCTGGCTCTGGAGCCGGACGCCGGGCACCCTGCTCCTGGGCCGCTTCACCCGGATCAACGTCTTCGGGACCGGTGCCTCGGCGGCGGAGCTGGCCGGCGCGATCAACCGCGCCGTGGTCCGCCACGGGCGTCACTCGGTGGCAGCGGCGGGGTCGGCCGGGGCCGAACCCGAGAGGGCCGCCTCGACCGCGGCCTCGAGCTCCGCCAGCGTCAGATAGGCCTTGGCCGCGCCCTGGGCGTGGACGAAGTGCAGCCTGGCCCGGCCGCCGGGGGCGAAGAGCCAGAGCGTCGGAATCCGCTCGACCCGGCCGAAGAGCCGGGCGCTGCGCGCCTCGCCGCGGAGCACGGTGAAGGGCGGGTCGTGGCGGTCGAGGAAGGCCCGGAGCCTGCCCTCGTCCGAGCGGCCGCCCCAGCTCTCGAAGAGGTTGACCGCCACGATCCGCAGGCCGCGGCCGCGGAAGGCGGCGTCGAGCTTCTTGAGGACCCGGAACTCGCGCTCGCAGGGCGGGCACCAGGAGGCGAAGAAGGCGACCAGCACCGCCTCGCCCCGGAGCGCCACCGGGTCCAGCGCCGGCCCGCGCAGCCGCTCCAGGCGGGAGAGCTCGAGCCGGCGCACCGCGTCGAGGGCGGGCGCCGCCGCCGACGCCGGCGGCACCGCGAGGGCGGCCAGGATCAGGATCAGAATCGGGGTGGCGAGCGGTCTCACGCCCGGGACTATCGCCGCCGCCGGCGGGCGCGCCAAGCCACAATGCCGTGAGGCCGCTTGAGCCGCGCGGCCGCACCCGATATGTCATACCAGCGAGCCGATGAGAGGTTGCATGGCTGTTCCTAGGCCTTCGGCCTTCTCATGCTTCGACAAGCTCAGCATGAGGGGGGTCTCTCACCTCGTCCTGAGCCTGTCGAAGGGCGAGGTCGGCACGCCCTCGATGAGCACTGGCCGAGTCCTTTCATCTGCTCCTTGGTATCAGAACGCCATGATGATCTTCGCCGCCGCCGCGCACCGCCCGCCCCGCCCCGGACCCGGAACGCCGTGAGCCTGCGCAGGCTCTGCCGGGGGGCGGCCCTGCTGACGCTCCTGTCCCTGGCCCTCTCGGGGCTGGTGGGCAGCCAGTCGCTGAGCGCGCCGCACTGGGCGCTGGCCGACGGCTTCGAGCGCGCCCGGCTGCGCGCCGCCATCTGGTCGGAGCGGCGCCTGCTGCCGGGCTCGGTCGAGATCCAGGACCGGGTCGCGCGCGGCGCCGGGCGGGCCCTGGCGATCACGGTCCATCCGGGCCACGACCCCTTGGGCGACGGCTCGGACCGGGCCGAGCTGGCCGAGGCCGAGGCGGTCCGCCTGCGCTTCGGGCAGGAGGTCTGGTACGGCTTCTCCATGCGGATCGCCGGGCCGATCCCGGCCGACGGCAACCGCATCGTCATCGGCCAGTGGCACCACGCCGGGCCGGGCAGCCCCTTCGTCGCCCAGCGCTTCCGCGACGGGATCTTCCATATCACGGTGCAGGACGGCGCCTGCCGCCTGCGCATCGCCTGGCAGCCGGGCGGCGCCGAGGGCAACCGCCGGGGCTGCCGGGTCGCGGTCGAGCGCTTCGCCGACCTGCCGCCCAGCGACAGCGGCTGGATCGACATGGTCTACCACATCCGCGCCGACCCCGGCGGCGACGGCCTGGTTGAGGTCTGGGCCAACGGCCGCAAGATCGCCCGGGCCACGGGGGCGATCGGCTACGAGAACATGACCCTGCAGTTCTTCAAGTTCGGCCCCTACCGCGACCGGGTCGACTACCCGACGACGGTCTACCTGGACAACTTCCGCCGCGGCGCCAGCTATGCGCAGGTCGATCCGGCGCGGATACGTGTCGTCGCAGAGTGATCACGGCTCTCTGCGGAGGTGTCAGCGGCTTGGAAAACTCGGGAGTCCAGGACCGGAGGCGGCACGCGAGACGGGGAAATGTGTATCATCCCCGGCACTCACACTGATCGGGAGATAAGCACGCTGACCCCGGACTTCTTCCCGGGAGGTCTGGGGACATGGCCGTAGGGTAAGGCCGCTTGGCTGGAGGGCCAAGCCACTCGGTCGCAACAGATAGCAGCTAGCGAGTACTGCATCAGGGAATTTCAATGGACCTGAGCGAACAGGCACTTGCCCTTCTTCGCGTAACGGGGGGCAGAGGCACGTCGGGCACTTCGTGCAGACTTGAGATCGACGGATTGGTGCCGCTTCAGTTTCGAACCTACGATGAGTCGCCCGGGGTTGGCTTTCTTCGGCTCGGGAACTACTCCTCGGCGCTCATCGAATTGCCGGTGGAGCGCCGGGATCAGGCCTTGCGGGGTCTGACCATCACTTCGTTCGATCGAATCTCGCCCTGGCCAGAGATCGAAGTGTCAGACGTTGCCGAAGGGCTCCCGGTCCTCTCGACGGCAATCGAGGGGTACGAGGTCATCGACCTACACGACGAGTTCAAGGTGGCTCTTCGCTCGGGCGAGGTCGTCGTTTTCTGGGGACAACTTGCCCGATGTACCGGCTACCTCTGCGGCGGCGCCTATTTCCTGATCATGAATGGCGTGCTTGCCGGGGTCTGGTTCGCGGGTTTGACCGATGAGGAAACCAACCTCTTCGCTTCACACGCCGGCGGCGCGTCAGCGTCCCAGGAAGATGGCTGCAATCGCGACTGACTGAGTTCCGGGTCAAGGGAAGGTCTTTGCGCCCGCCGACGAGCGGTCTGCCTAGAGCAGCCCTCGCTCACGTGAACGCGGATAAGCTGCTCTATCTATATGAAATAGATCAAATTATCCCCGTTCAATCGATTCCGATTGAACGGGGTTTGATCTAGGCTGGAGGCCGAGTCACCCGGACCCTACCGCAAAAAATCGGGGGGCGGACTTGCGTCCGCCCCCACCCCTGGGCCATGGGACTTGCGAGGCTTTCGGCCTGCGACCGGACGGTCTACAGGCTGGCCAGGGGGACCTCGTCGACCTTCGGGATCGGCTCGAAGCGGATCTCGACCCGGCGGTTCTGAACCTCGGCGACGCCGTCGCCGGTCGGGATCAGGGGCTCGGCCTCGCCGCGGCTGTCGACCCCGACCCGCACGGCGTCGACGCCGTTGTCGATCAGGTACTGGACGACGGCCTCGGCGCGCTTCTTGGCCAGCTTGCGGTTGGCGCCCGCCTTGCCGGTCATGTCGGTATGGCCGGTGGCCCGGATCCGCAAGTCGGTCGCGTCCTTGGCGGCGCGCACGACCTCCATCAGGATCTGCTTGGTCTCGGCCGTGAGCCGGGCCTTGTTGAGCTCGAAGAAGACGATGTAGGTGCCCAGGGCGGTCGGCCCCTCGGTCTTCACCGGCGCCGGCAGGACCGGCGGCTCGTAGAACGCGCCGGAGGCCTTGGCCAGGCGCTCGATCTCGCGCGCCTCGGCCTCGGCGACCTTGGCGGCGTCCGACTCCAGGTCGCCCAGCAGTGCCAGAAGGCCGTCGCGGCAGGCCGCGATCTCGCCCGGCTGCCGGTTCTCCTCCTGCTCTTCCATCCAGCAGTCGTAGAGCGTCTGGGCCCGGGCCGCCTTGTCCGGCGTCCGCTCGGCGGCGCCGGTCTCGAAGGTCGCGACCAGCCGCGCGCGCGAATGCGTCAGCAAGCCCCGCGCGCCGTCGTCGGTCAGCTTCCGACGCGCGACCGGCTCGGGGACCACGGCCTCGCCCTTGGCCGCGCGGATCGCCCGCTCGGCGAAGACGTCCGAATCCCGGTAGTCGCCGTTGTCGTACTCCGACTTGGCCAGCGCCATGTAGCCGGCGTAGAGAGCCTTCTGAAAGGCCGTGCCCTCGGACACGGTCTCCTCCGCCGTCTGGAGCTGCGTGCCGCAAGCGGCGAGGGTCGCGCCGGCCAGGCCAACAAGCGCCAGACCGGTCAGGCTTAATCTTGGTCTCGGCATGGGTCTCTCCCTGAAACTCCCAACTATCCTGTCCTGGGACAGCCGCCGGTCCCGGCCGGGCGCCGCCTTTCTCGCCCGACCTTTTGTATAGCCTATTTCTCCAGTTAATGAAATATAAATATAGATTTTTATTTCCTTTTACCTTAATAACTACTCAAAGTAGAGAATAGAGTACTTGTTGTTAGTGGCTGAAGTTCGCGCTCCTCGTGCGCTCGGCCGGCGCGAATCCGATGCGAATCAAGGCGTTGGTGGCTTTCGCGGGGCGCCGAAACGGCCCGAAGCAGGCGCCGGCCCTTGACTGCGGTCACCCCGGCCCTTCGGCGGGCCATCCCCTCCCCGAGCCGCGCGGCGCGCCCGGGGTGTCAGCGCCGGTCCCGGAAGAAGCCGCGCAGCAGGTCGCCGCAGCGGGTCTCCTCGACGCCGCCGATGACCTCGGGACGGTGGTGGCAGGTCGGCTGGCGGAAGACCATGGCGCCGTGCTCGACGCCGCCGCCCTTGGGGTCGTAGGCGCCGAAATAGAGCCGGCGCAGGCGGGCGAGCGCGATGGCCTGGGCGCACATGGCGCAGGGCTCCAGGGTGACGTAGAGGTCGGCGGCGGTCAGGCGCTTCATCCCGAGCCTCTGCGCGGCCGCCCGGATCACCAGCATCTCGGCGTGGGCGGTGGGATCGCTCAGTTCCTCGACCCGGTTGTGGTCCCGGGCCAGGACCGCGCCGCCGCCGGCCTCGACCAGCACCGCCCCGACCGGGACCTCGCCGGCCTTGGCCGCCGCCTCGGCCTGTTCCAGGGCCAGCGCCATGTAGCTGGTCTTCGCCATGGCGCGACCCTGCCGCCGGGGCGGGGTCGCGGTCAAGCGGCCCGCTGGGTCAGGCGGCCTAGGTGCCCCGCCGTCAGGCGGCCTCGGTCAGCGGTGGCGGCACTGTGCGCTGGAAGGACTCCCGGGCCTTCATGGCCTCAAGCAGACCCCGCAGCCCGGGCGCCGCGCCGAGCAGCTCGGGCCCCTCGGGCATGGCCTCGAGATAGGCCAGGGTCGGTGTCAGCAGCAGGTCGGGGATGGCGGGCCCAGCCCCGAAGAAGAAGGGACCTGCGGCCTCCAGCGCCTCGGAAAGGACGGCCAGCTGGCCGCGGGCCTCGACCAGTGCGGCCTCGATGACCGCCCGGTCCGGCTCGCCGTCCGGCCCCTTGGGGAAGATGTACTGCAGGATGTAGCGCCGCCCCAGGGTCGGGATCAGATAGTCGTGGATGGCGCTTTCCCACTGCACGGAGAGCAGCGCCTGCCGCGGGTCGGCGGGCTCCAGGGCCGGGCCCTCGAAGGTCCGGTCGAGGTAGCGCAGGATGGCGCTGGACTCGAAGAGGCGGGTTCCCTCGTGCTCCATGGCCGGCATGCGGCCGAAGGGGTGCCGGCCGGCGTCCCGCATCTCGGCCGGCATCATCGGCTTGACGACGTGGTCGGCGCCCTTCTCCTCACAGGCCAGGCGGACCGCGCGGACGTAGCCGGACTGGGGCATCCCGAAGACGATCACCTCGGACATGGTCTTGCTCCTTCGGCTTCAGGCCAGGTGCTCGGCCAGGCACTCGAGGGAGCTGCCCCAGCCCTTGCCGTGGCGTTCGCGGGCGGTCTCGTCGAGCAGCCATTCGTGGGTGACGGTCACCTCGGTCATGTCGCCCAGGGCCTTGAAGCCGATGGTCACCAGGGTCTCGATCCCGGCGTACTCGGTGTTCTCCCAGGCCCAGGTCAGGACCAGGCGCTCGCGCGGCAGAACCTCGCGGAAGACGCCGCCGACCGGGTTGGGCTGGCCGTCCTCGTGGACGATCACCAGGCGCCAGGCCCGGCCGACCTGCGGGCTCCAGTCGCAGTCCTCGATGCCGCAGCCCTGGGGGCCGAACCACTGGGCCAAGTGCTCCTGCTTGGCGAAGGCGGCGTAGACCCGCTCCAGCGAGGCCCGGTAGCTGCGCGACAGGGTCAGCGCGGGCTCAGCCTCGCGGGCCGCCCTCTGGGTCGTCGTTTCCTGTGTCTGTGTCTGCGGCATGCGTCGTCTCCTTCCCGTTCGGTTTCGGCCCTTCCAGGAAGCGGGCCAGGCTGTCCAGGCGGCCCTCCCAGAAGCGGCGGGTGCTGTCGATCCATTCGGCGGCGCCGGCCAGGCCCTGCGGGCGCAGGTGGCAGCGGCGCCACTGGGCGTCCTTCTCGCGGGTGATCAGGCCGGCGGTCTCCAGGACCTTGAGGTGCCGCGAGACCGCCGGCAGAGAGATCTCGAAGGGCGCCGCCAGCTCGCCGACCGGCGCCGGCCCCGCGGCCAGACGGGCGACGATCGCCCGCCGGGTCGGGTCCGCCAGGGCGGCGAAGGCGGCGTCGAGCTGATCCTCGGTCATCATGGCGCACCTCGTATTTAACGGATATGTTAAATACGAGGTCTCGGCCCGGGAGTCAAGCCGCCCCAGGCAGGAGACGCCGCGACGCAGAAAGCTTGGGGCCTCGGCCGACTGGAGCATTGTGGTTGCACCCGGCAATGCATAAATTCCCGCCATGCCCGACAGACCCGTCATCGGCCTGACCCTGGACTGGGACGCGCCCGGCCCGGATCGCCCGCAGGCCAGCTATTTCCTGCGCGAGAACTACTGCGGCGCGGTCAGCCAAGCCGGCGGCCTGCCGGTCCTGCTGCCGCACGAGGAGGCCCAGGCCGAGGCCTACCTCGACGGCCTGGACGGCCTGCTGGTCACCGGCGGCAACTTCGACCTGGACCCGGCCCTCTTCGGCGCCGGCGAGCGGCATCCCAGCGTCACCACCAAGGACCGGCGCACCGCCTTCGAGATGGCCGCGACCCGGGCCGCCCTGGCCCGCGACCTGCCGGTCCTGGGGATCTGCGGCGGCATGCAGCTCCTGAACGTGGCCCTGGGCGGGACCCTGATCCAGCACATCCCCGACGAGATCGAGGACGCCCTGGCCCACGAGCAGCCGAACCCGCGGCACGAGCCGGGCCACGAGGTCGCCTTGGAAGCCGGCAGCCGGCTGCGCCGGATCTGCGGCGCCGGGACCCTGGAGGTCAACTCCGCCCATCACCAGGCGGCCAAGGCGGTGCCCGAGGGCGTGACCGTCAGCGCCCGGGCGCCGGACGGCGTGATCGAGGGCATCGAGGCGGCCGGCTACGGCTTCTGCCTGGGCGTGCAGTGGCATCCGGAGTACCACGTCTCCACGGGCGACGCGGCGATCTTCGAGGCCTTCCTGGCGGCCGCCCGGTCATGACCGCCAAGGCCGAGGCCCAGCGTATTGCGAAGGTCATCGCCCGCAGCGGCCTCTGCTCGCGGCGCGACGCCGAGGGCCTGATCGCCGAGGGCCGGGTCAGCCTGGACGGCCGGGTCCTGGACAGCCCGGCGGTGACGGTGCGGCCGGGCCAGAGGATCCTGGTCGACGAGACGCCCCTGCCCGCGCCGGCGCCGGCCCGGCTGTGGCGCTACCACAAGCCGGCGGGCCTGCTGACCGCGGCCCGCGACCCCGAGGGCCGGCCGACGATCTTCGACAGCCTGCCCAAGGACCTGCCGCGCCTGCAGCCGGTCGGCCGCCTGGACCTGAACTCGGAAGGCCTGCTGCTGCTGACCAACGACGGCGAGATGAAGCGCGATCTGGAGCTGCCGGCCTCCGGCTGGGAGCGCCGCTACCGGGTGCGCGCCTTCGGCCGGGTCAGCGAAGCCCGCCTGGAGAGCCTGCGCGACGGCATCACGGTCGAGGGCATCCGCTACGGCCCGATCAAGGCCAGGATCGAGCGGGCCAGCGGCGCCAACCTCTGGCTCTCGGTCATCCTGACCGAGGGCAAGAACCGCGAGGTCCGCCGGGTCCTGGCGCAGCTGGACCTCAAGGTGAACCGCCTGATCCGGGTCGGCTTCGGCCCCTTCACCCTGGGCAACCTGACCCGCGGCGCGGTCTCCGAGGTCCCGGCCAAGCGCCTGCGCGAGGCGCTGGAGGGCCCGACCAAGCCCAAGGCCGGCTGGGCCAAGGCGAAGCCCAAGCCGACCAGGCCGGGGCGCAAGCCCCTGGCCGGACCCAAGTCGGGCCCCAAGGCGGGCGGCAAGTCAGGCAGCAAGTCGGGCGGGGGGCCGAAGGCAAGACCGAAGGCGACGCCGAAACCCGGCAAGAAGGAGGGGCCGCGCGATGCGCATCGTCGCCGGCCGGCATAGGGGGCGTACGCTGATCGCCCCGGACGGGCTGGCCGTACGTCCGACCGCGGACCGTACGCGCGAGGCGATCTTCAACGTCCTGACCCAGGGCAAGCTGGCGGGCGGGCGCAACCCGCTGATCGAGGCCCGGGTGCTCGATGCCTTCGCCGGCACCGGGGCGCTGGGGCTGGAGGCGCTGTCGCGGGGCGCGGCGCGGGTGACCTTCATGGAGAGCCAGGCGGCCGCGCTTGCGACCCTGCGCGCCAACCTCGAGGCCCTGGAGGAGAGCGAGCGGGCCGAGGTCCTGGCGGTGGACGTGCTGCGGGCGCCGCCGGCCGCAGCGCCCTGCGGCGTGATCCTGATGGACCCGCCCTACAACCAGGGCCTGGCGGCGCCGGCCCTGACGGCGCTGGCGCGCGGCGGCTGGATCGCCCCGGGCGGGATCGTCGCCATCGAGCTGATGAAGGCCGAAGCCTTCGAGGCGCCCGAGGGCTTCGAGCTGCTCGACGAGCGCGGCTACGGTAAGGCAAAGGTCGCTTTTCTCACCCATATTGGATGAATGGACCGGGCAAAGCGGCAAAAGCTCGATCAGATCCTGAGAGGACAGCGCCTGAAGATCGGCCTGCGGATGGTCGCGGTCGCCGCGCTGGCTCTCCTGGCCATGAGCTTCTTCATCTTCGACCCGGCGCGAAACGGCGAGATCCTGGAGGGCGAGGTCATCGGGCTGTGGCAGCCTCCGATGAACCGCATCTATCGCCCGGTACGCTGGGTGGTGGCGTTCGACAGCGGGCATCGGGTCGACGTCGGCGGCCTTGGCGATCGGCCCTACGAGCCTGGGCGCCGCGTCCTGGTGCGCGAGCGCGTCGGCATGATCTTCGGCCGGGTGCGCTACATCTTCCACGGCTATGCCGAGACCGCCGACGGCGGAGGCTGAGATCCGAGGAAAGGGATTTCCAGACCCCCTCGACTTCCTCTAGAAAGCCCCCATGGATGCATCGAGAAAGAGAGAGCTGGAGCGGCTGATCTGGAAGGATCGCCTGCGCCGCTATCTGCCGGTGGTGGCGGGGGTGCTGGCCTTCGTCGTCCTGCTGTCGATCCTGCCGCGCGGCACCTGGGAAGAGTCCCAGGAGGTGACCGGAACCCTGGTCGCCCTGCATCAGCCGGAAGGGCAGCTGTCCGACGGCCAGACACCGGTCCCGACCGAATGGGTGGTCGAGCTGGACGACGGCCAGCAGCGCATCGTGCCCTACACCTCGAAGCTGAGCTTCGAGAAGGGCCGCCGCGTGGTCCTCCAGGAAGAGGTCCACAGCACCCACGGCGGGACCCGCTACCTCTTCCTGCGCTACGCCGACGCCGAGTGAGCCCGGCCGCGCCGGTCCTCGAGACAGGAAGACTGCGCGCAGTCGATGCCGAACGCGCGCGGCTTGATCTCGGGCCGGAAGGGCTCGGTCAGTTGCCCTCGGAATAGGAGTAGAGGAAGCGGGCCGCGGTGAAGGCGGTCTCCGACAGGCTGGTCCAGGCCAGGGCCTCCTTGCGGAAGCCGAGCAGGCTGTCCATGACCCGCCGGCTCATGGGGTCGCTGGAGGCCAGGTCGTTGACCACCTGGCCGGCCAGCACGCTGAAGCCCGCCAGCACCGAGTCCGGGAACTGCTTCAGCACCACGCCGTGCTTGGTGATCAGGGTCTTGAGGGAATCGTTGTTGCGGGCGACGAACTCGCTCAGCACCAGCTGGTTGACCGCGGTGTTGGCGGCGGTGACCACCGCCTTCTGGTCGTCGGGCAGGGACTCCCAGGCCTGGATGTTGATGAAGTTGTCCAGGGTCGTGCCCGGCTCGTGCCAGCCCGGGTAGTAGTAGTACTTGGCGTTCTTGTGCAGGCCGAAGGCCAGGTCGTTGTAGGGGCCGACCCATTCGGTGGCCTCGATCTCGCCGGCGTCGAGGGCCGGCTTGATCTCAGCGCCGGGCAGGGTCCCCGGCTGGCCGGCCGCCGCCTTCACGACCTCGCCCCCGAGCCCCGGGATCCGCATCCTGAGCCCGCGGTAGTCCTCGAGGCTGTTGATCTCCTTGTTGAACCAGCCGCCCATCTGGGTGCCGGTGTTGCCCGAGGGGAAGAACTTGCAGCCCATCGCCCGGTACATCTCGTCGGCCAGCTCCTGGCCGCCGCCGTACTGCAGCCAGGCGTTCTGCTCCTGCGCCGAGAGGCCGAAGGGATAGCCGGTGACGAACTGCGTCGCGGCGGCCTTCTGCTTCCAGTAGTAGGGCGCGCCGTGGCCCATCTCCACCTCGCCGCCGGCGACGGCGTCCATGGAGTCGAAGGGCTTCACGACCTCGCCGCCGCCGAAGACGGTGACCTGCAGCTTGCCCTCGGTGCCCTTCTCGATGAGCTGGGCGAGGAGCTCGGCGCCGGTGCCCAGGCCCGGGAAGTTCTTGGGCCAGGTGGTGACCATGCGCCAGCGCTTGATGCCCTGCGAGATCGCGGGGGCCGGCAAGGACGATGCTGCGGCACCGGCCAGTCCGGCCACTGCTGCGCCTTTCAGGAAACCTCGGCGTTTCATTTTCTTCCCAATCACTCCAAATCGAGGGTCACCCCAGTCGCGGGCCCAGTCGCAGGCCCAGTCGCGGGCCGCGACGGCTCTGCGCCGTCACCGAAGGCTTCGCCTGCGAAAGCCCGGACCCCTGCCGGCGCAAGCTTGGCTGCGCGACGTCGCAGCTAATCGGAAGGATGGGAGCCTGGGCGGCGCCGCCACTTGGGACAACGCCATGGTTCTTACCCACCCATCTGCGGAGCGGAACGCAGAACTGCACTCCGTTTACTTTCCAAGATACCCATCTATCAGATTATTACTTGAAATGCCATGGCCAGGCCGGGTCGCGGCCCGTGTCATTTTTACGACAGGCGCCCGCGGCGGGCGGCCCGGACGCCGCCTGAGACCGCCGGATTCGGGCCCGCGGGCCCTTCGAATTGCCCGCGTTCGGCGCAGTCGCGGCCGCGCCCGTCCGGCCGCCCCGATCGCCAAGCTAAGTATAAGATATTGATTAAACTTGTTACGTATTCCTGCCTTGGGTTTTCGGCTTCAACCTTGCGGCGAGAAGCGGATATCGCGGCCGCCGGGTGAGCGGCGCCGCGCTGAAATCGCCGCCGGACCTGCTACATGATTGTCACAAGTATGAAGGCCCTTCCTGCCTTGACGCGACTTCGGACGTGAGGGAATGTTTGGCCTGACAAGAAAACGGGACAGACAAATCCAGGAACTGGTTCGGCGCCGCAACTATTAGTCGGGATCACCTTAGGTCAAAAGCATTACGCCCGACAGACTATGGGGGAGAGGATCCGAAGGATCCGGCGCTGCCCCGGGGAGCTTGCCCGGGCGCTGTGTATTCGACCGACGTTCCTTCGGGCCGGAGCCCGCGCATCGCGGCAGGCCCCCGACGTTCGGTCCAAGAACTGAAGAACATAGGCCAGGCCGGTAAACCCGCTGGACTAAGGAACGTTAGGGAGGTGGAAGATGCTGAAGCAGGCCCGTAACGCGGCGGTCTACGCCATGATGGGGGTTTTGTTCGGCGGTGCCGCGCTGGCCCAGCAGACCGAGCAGCTGCGCGAGCGCGTCAACAGCGGCACCGTCACGGTGGTCGGCGGCGGCGTCGACGATACCTTGATGATGGGCGAGCTGGCGGAGCAGCTCAACCTGCCCGGCTCGATCCGGATCCTGCCGATCACGGGCGAGGGCGGAATCCAGAACATCGCCGACATCCTCTACCTGCGCGGCACCGACATGGCGATCGTGGAGTCGGACGTCCTGGAGCTGATCCGGAAGCGCAACCTCTACCCGAACCTGGAGCGGCGCGTCAGCGTGATCGCCAAGCTCTACATCGAGGAGGTCCATCTTCTGGCGCACAGGTCGGTGCGCAGCTTCTCCGACCTCGCCGGCAAGAAGGTCAACTTCGGCGTCCAGGGGACCGGCTCCTACGAGCGCAGCCAGCAGATCTTCCGCTCCCTGGGCGTGGCGCCGACGCCGCTCGGCCTGGAGACCCGGGAAGCGCTGGCCAAGGTCACCAGCGGCGAGATCGCGGCGATGGTCTACGTCGCGCCCAAGCCCTCGTCCTTCATCCAGCAGGCCAGCCTGGGCAAGGACGTGCACCTGCTGTCGATCCCCTTCGCCGGCGAGCTGACCCGCAGCTACGTGCCCGCCAGCATCAGCAAGGCCGACTACCCCAACCTGGTGGCCAGGGACGAGGCCGTGAAGACGCTGGGCGTCAGCGCGGTGCTCGCGGTCTACAACTGGGACAAGCCGAACGACCGCTCGAAGAAGGTCGACAACTTCGTCTCGACCTTCTTCGACAACATCCAGCGGATGCACGGCCCGCAGTACCATCCCAAGTGGCGCGAGGTCTCGCTGAGCGCGGAGCTGCCGGGCTGGCAGCGGCTCAAGGTCGCGCAGCTCTGGCTGTCCAAGGAGGCCGCGGCGAACCGCGCCCGCCAGGGCCAGCTCCTCAGCGGGGCGAACCAGGAGGGGCTGCGCAAGGAGTTCCGGGCCTTCCTGAGCTCCCTGGAGAAGTCGCGCAACCTGCAGCCGGTGGCCGCGGCGCCGCAGCAGGCGCCCGCCGAGGGCGGCGCCAAGAACGCGCTCTCCGACGACTCCCTGAAGGCGCTCTTCACCAACTTCCTGGAGTGGCGGCGCCAGCAGACCGAGTAGCCTCGGCTCCAGTTCAAGCAGATCCGCTTACCCGGATAGAGCCGCCCGCCTTCGCCCGAAGGCGGGCGGCTCGGTCGTTCAACGCCGGCCGAAAAGCCGCTCGATGTCGGCGAGCTTGAGCTGGGCCTAGGTCGGGCGGCCGCGGAACTGAGGCAGCGGCTCCGGATGACGTGGGTTAGCGTCCCGGGAAACAGAGAGCGCCCTTACTTGCGCCTCTGCCGGAACCGTACACCCATGCCTCCGCCGTTTTCATCGATGAACTCAACACCGGCAGCCTCAAAGGTGGCGCGCATCCTCTCCAAGGTGCTGGCGTGCGGCTTGCGGGTGCCGCGTTCGAATTTTGCGACCGTCGACTGTCCGGCGCTGGCCGCGTTCGCGAACGCTGTCTGAGACCAGTCCAGAAGGGCGCGCGCCGCGCGGCATTGTTCCGGAGTGATCGTCATGTCGCCTCTAGCCGCCAATAACACTTGACGGTCTGAGACCGCCTTGATACGCGTAAAAGCGACCTATTTTAGGTCGTTTTAATCGCTGTAGGCGGCACGAGGGGGTGATGGCACACCCTCCCGCGCCTGACCACCACCCGACTTCCATGGAGTCCGGCAATGGCTGACCCTACCCTTAGCACGAGACTTTCCCGACGTTCCATGCTGGCTGCACCTTTGACGGCCAACGTCATTTTACCTATGGCCGCCCTCTCGGAGCTTTACGGCCCGAAAGTCGACGCGGCTCTGTTTCGGCGGATCTTTGCCGCGCGGGAACACTTGGTGGCTTATCGACAGGCGGAGGCTGCCGACATCCGACCGCAGCATGCGGTGAACAAGCGGCCGAGCCCCACCGAAGCCAGATCACCCGGCAAAGGGGAAGCTGTACAGGGCGACACGGCGCTGGAGATTGCCGCGGAGGCGCGCTGCGAAGCGCTCTACGAGAGCTACGAAGCGGCACTGGCCGTCGTTTTCGCCCACCCCGCAGGCACGCTGGCGGGCGTACACGGCAAGCTATGCCTCGCCGTAGAGGCGATCAAGCAGGACCAGAACGGCTTGCTCGACCCCGCTGATTGCTCCTATCTCGATGCCACGCTCACCGAATTGGAGCGTTTCGTCCACCGGTAGCGGCCGCCTCAACGCCGGCCGAAGAGCCGCTCGATGTCGGCGAGCTTGAGTTCGACGTAGGTCGGGCGGCCGTGGTTGCACTGGCCGGAGTGGGGGGTGGCCTCCATCTGGCGCAAGAGGGCGTTCATCTCCTCGGTGTTGAGGCGGCGCCCGGCGCGCACCGAGCCGTGGCAGGCCAAGGTGCCGCAGACCTCCTCCAGCTTCTCCTTGACGGTGAAGGCCTGGTCCAGCTCGGCCAGCTCGTCGGCGAGGTCGGCGACCAGGCGCTGGACGTCGGGCTGGCCGAGCAGCGCCGGCACCTCGCGCGCCACCACCGCACCGGGGCCGAAGGCCTCGAGCACCAGGCCGATCTCGGCCAGCTCTTCGGCCCGGGCCAGGAGCCGCGCGCAGGCGCCCTCCTCCAGCTCGACCACCTCGGGGATCAGCAGGATCTGCCGGGCGACGCCCTTCTCGGCCAGCTCGCGCTTCATGCGCTCGTAGACCAGGCGCTCGTGGGCCGCGTGCTGGTCGACGATGACGATGCCGTCGCCGGTCTGGGCGACGATGTAGGTGGCGTGGAGCTGGGCCCGGGCGGCGCCCAGGGGATAGTCGTCTTCCGCCTCCGTTCCGGCCTCCGGCGCGGCCTCGGCCGCGCGCGCGCCGGGCGGCTGGGCCAGCTCCGGCAGGGGGGCGTGGTAGGCGGCGCCGGCCTCGGCCAGGCCGCGCGGCAGGGTCGTGCTCGGCGGGCGGTAGGCGTAGGCGGCACCAGCCGGCGCGTCGCCGGCACGCAGGGCGCCGAGGGCGGCCTGGGCGACGGTGGTCGAGGCCCGGTGGCCGGCCTCCGAGAGGGCGTGGCGGCAGGCGCCGACGATCAGGCCGCGGACCAGGCCGGGATCGCGGAAGCGGACCTCGGCCTTCATGGGATGGACGTTGACGTCCACCGCCTCGGGCGGCAACTCGAGGAAGAGCGCCAGCAGGGGATGGCGGTCATGCGCCAGGAAGTCGCGGTAGGCGCCGCGCACCGCGCCGTGCAGCAGCTTGTCGCGCACCGGCCGGCCGTTGACGAAGAGGTACTGGTGGCGGGCGTTGGCGCGGTTGAGGGTCGGCAGGCCGATGTGGCCGGAAAGCTTCAGGCCCTCGCGCTCGGCCTCGATGGCGAGGGCATTCTCGGCGAAGTCCTTGCCCAGGATCGCGCCCAGGCGCTGAAGCCGGGCGTCGAAGAGGTCGCCCTCGGCGGCCGCCAGGCGCAGGGTCGTGCGGCTGCCGTCGGAGAGCGAGAAGCCGACCTGGGGGAAGGCCATGGCCAGGCGCGCCATCGTGTCCTCGGCGTGGCCGTACTCGGTGCGCGGGGTCTTGAGGAACTTGAGCCGGGCCGGGGTGGCGAAGAAGAGGTCGCGGACCTCGACCCGGGTGCCCCGAGCCTGGGCCGCCGGCTCGGGCGCCGCCTTGCGGCCGCCCTCGATGGTCAGGCGCCAGGCCTCGGCGGCGCCGGCCGGCCGGCTGGTCACGGTCATGCGGCTGACCGCGCCGATCGAGGGCAAGGCCTCGCCCCGGAAGCCGAGGCTGGCGATGCGCACCAGGTCGTCGTCGGGCAGCTTGGAGGTGGCGTGGCGCTCGACCGCCAGGGTCAGCTCCTCCGGGGTCATGCCGCAGCCGTCGTCGGTCACCGCGATCAGGCTGCGGCCGCCGTCGCGCAGCACCACCTCGACCTGGCCGGCGCCGGCGTCGAGGGCATTCTCGACCAACTCCTTGACCGCCGAGGCCGGCCGCTCGACGACCTCGCCGGCGGCGATGCGGTTGACCAGGGTCTCCGGGAGCAGGCGCAGGCTCATCCCGCGGCCTCCTCCAGATAGCTGCGGGTCAGGCGCTTGCCGGCCTCCACCGCCGGCTGGTCGAAGGGCTCCACGCCGAGCAGGTCGGCGGCGATGACGGTCTCGAGCATGAAGTGCATCAGCAGGGCGCCCAGGCTCTCCTCGTCGAGCCGGGACAGGCGGATGCGGCGGACCGGCCGCTTCTCCGCGACCAGGGTCTCGGCGGTCGCCCGCCCGGCGGCGGCGAAGAGGTCGCCGAGGCGCCGACCGGCCAGGTAGCCGAGGCCGGCCTCCGCGGCCAGGGCGGCGGGGATCTCGGGGCCCTGGCCGGCCGCCTCAACGGTCAGCACCGTGTAGGCCTTGTCGGCCGGGCCGGCGAGGTAGAGCTGGAGCTGGCTATGCTGGTCGACCGTGCCCAGGGCCCTGACCGGGGTCGTGCCCTTGCCGTCCTTGCCCAGGCTCTCGGCCCAGAGCTGCCGGTACCAGAGCACGAAGGGGTCCAGGCGGTCGCAGTAGGCCAGGAGCACGCTCATCGGCAGCCCGCGGCGCTCGGCCAGGCCGACGGCGACCGCGGCGCCGAGCGCCGGCGGCGCCTGCGCCGGCTCGGCCGCGCCCAGGGTCGCGTCGAGCGCGGCCTGGGCGCCGGCGCGCAGCGTCTCGACGTCGAGGCCGAGGAGCCTGGCCGGCAGGGCCCCGACCACCGAGAGCACCGAATAGCGGCCGCCCAGCTCGGGGTCGTGGTCGAGGCAGGGCAGGCCGTAATCCTTGGCCAGGCGGGTCAGCGGGCTGTCCTTGGGCTCGGTGACCACGACGATCCGCTCGGCCAGGGCGGCGCGGCCGAGCGCGGCCTCCATGGCCGCGAGCAGGATCAGGAACTGGCTCAGGGTCTCGGGCGTCGAGCCGGACTTGGAGACCACGATCAGGCCGGCCCTCGCCAGGTCGAGGCCGGCGAGCAGGCGCTCGACCGTCACCGGGTCGACGTTCTCCAGCACCTGGAGCCGGGGCGTGGTGTCGGTCCCGACCAGGGCCTGGAGGGTGCGGGCGCCGAGGGAGGAGCCGCCGGTGCCCAGCAGCACGACCTCGTCGCAGGCGGCCCGCAGCCGCGCCGCCGCGGCCTCGGTCCCTGCCAGGTCGTCGCGTCGGGCGGCGATGGTCAGGTGCGGCAGGCTGCCGGCGTCGCGGGCGGCGCGCAGGCGGGCGAGGCTCGGCGCGGTCCGGGCCAGGTCCTCGGCCAGCTCGGCCTCATTCAGTCCGGCCTCGCCGACGGCGGTGGCCAGGCAGGTCTCGACCTCTTGGGAATAGCTCATGACGCCTCGGCTGGCCCCCGGCGCGCGCCCGGGGGCGAATCTGGAGGGCGAATCCGGGGGCGAATCGCCCCGCCCGGAGTCTAGCAGAGCGCTCGATCCGGCAAAACCGGCGCCGGGGTCAGGAGTTGTCGGGCGGCACCTCGCGGGTCGCCTCGACCCCGTCCGGCTGGCCGACCACGACGATGGTCAGGGCCTTGGGATCGAAGATCCGGCGCGCCACCCGCCGGGCGTCCTCGGGCGTCACCGCCTCGATGAACGCCTTCTGGCGGTCCAGGTAGTCGATGCCCAGGTTCTGGAGCTGGATGCCGACCAACATGCGGGCGATGCGCCCGCTGCTGGAGAGCCGCAGCGGGAAGGAGCCGGTCAGGTAGGTCTTGGCGTCCCGCAGCTCCTCCTCCGTCGGCCCGGACTCGGCCATGCGTGCCCACTCGGCGCGGATCAGATCGAGGGACTCGCCGATCCGGCCGTTCTGGGTCGCCACCCCGCCGAGGATCATGGCGCCGTGGTCCAGGGGCTGCAGGTAGCTGTAGACCGAGTAGGCCAGACCGCGCTTCTCGCGCACCTCCTCGTAGAGCCGCGAGGCGAAGCTGCCGCCGCCGAGGACGTAGTTGACCACCCGGGCCGCGTAGTAGTCCGGGTCGTCGCGGCGGATCCCGGCGTGGCCGAAGATCGCCGTCGACTGCGGAATCTCGCGCTCGACCACGACCAGGTCGCCCTCGGCCCTGGGCTCGGCCTCCGCCACCTCGACCGGGTCGCCGGCCTCGGGCAGGCCGAGGAAGGTCTCGTCCAGCAGGGTCGCCAGGTCGCCGGCCGTGATGTCGCCGGTCACGCCGATCACCAGGCGGTCGCGGCTGAAGATCCGCTTGCTGTAGGCGACCAGGTCGTCGCGGGTGATGCCGGCGACGCTCTCGGCGGTGCCGCGCAGCGGCCGCCGGTAAGGGTGGTCCGGCAGCAGCAGCCGGCGCATGGTCAGGACGGCGATGGTGTCGGGGTCCTCGGAGTCCCGGGCCAGGCGGGCCAGGATCTGGGCGCGGATCCGCTCGATCGGCTCGTCGTCGAAGCGCGGCTCGGTCAGGGCCAGGCGCAGCAGCTCGAAGGCCTTGTCGCGGTGCTTGGTCAGGGTCCGGACGCCGCCGAAGAAGCGGTCCAGCCCGGCGCTGAAGGAGAGCGAGATCGAGCGGTTCTCCATCTCGCGCCGGAAGCTGCGCGAATCCAGCTCGCCGGCGCCCTCGTCGATCAGCCCGGAGACCATGTTGGCCAGGCCCGCCTTGCCGGCCGGGTCGATGACGGCGCCGCCGTCGCGGAAGGCGAGATCGATGGCGATGATCGGGTTGCTGTGGTCCTCGACCAGCCAGGCCTCGATGCCGCCGGGGCTGACCACCCGCTGCACCTCGACGGCCTTGGCCGGCTGGACGACGACGAAGGCCAGGGCCACCACGGCCGCAAGCCCCTGGAGGATCGTTCGGGTTCCGGAGGTCATGGCCTGTCCCTAGCTGGTCGGTTCGGGTTCGAGGACGGCGGTCACCGAGCGCCGCTCGTCGAAGACGGCGCGGGCCACGGCGTTGATCTGCTCGGCGGTCACGGCGCCGATGCGCTCGGGCCAGGCCTCGACGTCCTCAATGGTCTGCCCCACCACCAGGGCCGCGCCGAGGACCCGCGAGGGGGTCGAGACGCTGTCGCGGGCGAAGACGGCGGCCGACTGCAGGCGCTCCTTGGCCTCGGCGACCTCCTCGGCGGTGACGCCGTCCTTCAGCAGCTTGTCGATCTCCTTGCGCAGCGCCGCCTCGACCAGGGCGAGATCGGTGCCCGGGCGCGGCGAGCCGTAGAAGGTGAAGGTGCTGAGATCCAGGTCGTCGCCGCCGAAGCTGGAGCCGGCCGAGGCGGCGAGCCCCTGCTCGACGACCAGCGACAGGTAGAGCCGGCTGACCGTGCCGCCGCCCAGGATCTCGGACAGCACCTCCAGGGCGTAGGCCTCGCCCTCCTCGCCCCGGTTGTAGCTCGGCGCCAGGTAGGAGATCGAGAAGGAAGGCTGGCGGACGCGCGGGCTCTTCAGGACCACGCGGCGCGGCGCGAGCTGGGCCGGCTCCTGCGGGCGCAGGCGCTCGGGCACGGCGCGCCGCTCCAGGGCGCCGTAGTGCTTCTCGGCCAGCGGCCGGACCTCCTCCAGCGAGACGTCGCCGGAGATCACCACCACCGCGTTGTTCGGCGCGTACCAGCGCCGGTAGAAGGCCAGGGCGTCCTCGGTGGTGAGCTGGCGCATCTCGTGCTCCCAGCCGATGATCGAGATGCCGTAGGGATGGTTCATGAAGAGCGCGGCGCGGGCCATCTCGGAGAGCTGGGCGCCCGGCTCGTTGTCGACCCGGCTGCGCCGCTCTTCCAGGATCACCTCGCGCTCGGGCAGCACCACCTCGTCGGTCAGGACCAGGTTGGCCATGCGGTCGGCCTCGTACTGCATCATGAGCTCGAGGCGGTCGCTGGCGATGGTCTGGAAGTAGCCGGTGTAGTCGTAGCTGGTGAAGGCGTTCTCGCGGCCGCCGTTGCGCGCGATCAGGTCGGAGAACTCGCCGGGCTTCGCGGTCTCGGTGCCCTTGAACAGCAGGTGCTCCACGAAGTGCGCCAGGCCGGACTTGCCCGGCTCCTCGTCCGCGGCGCCGACCTTGTACCAGACCATGTGGTTTACGATCGGTGCCCGCCGGTTGGTCACCACCACGACCTGGAGGCCGTTGTCGAGGGTGAAGCTCTCGGGTTCGAAGACGCGGGCCTGGACGGGCCGGCCGAGGGTAAGCAGGAGCGCGGCCAGGCCAGTCAAGACGCCGAGCCGTCGGAGCGATAGGGAGTGGGTCACGATACCTCCGGAAGGGCGATCCAGCCTACGCCGGCGCAGGCCGCTCACCGCAGGGATATAGGCTTGCGCGCGAGCCCGCGCAACAACCGCGCCCCAGCGTGGCCGCCGGAGGATTGCTTTATGGTTAACGCGCGCGGCCAGCGGAAACCCCGCCGGCCCCACAAGCAAGAACATGAAACAAGAACGGCTCAGATCGCGCCGACCTGAGCCGCAAATCCTGTTCTGTCTCGAAAGGCTCTAGTCGAAGACGCCTTCCAGGATGCCCCGCGCGCGCCGCTTGATGATCGGCGTCTCGCCGGCGTTGACCGGGCGGTTCAGGGCGCGATTCTCGCGCAGCCGGTCCGACTCGGCCCGGGCGTCGACCACGCTGCCGGGCGGCAGCGGCTCGCGCCAGAACAGCAGGGAATCGATGAAGGTGGTCGCGTCCTCGTTGAGCTGGTCGCTCTCGACCTCCACCAGCTGGCGAATCTGAGGATCGATCCGGTTCGCGCCGGCGCGCTGGGTCAGCGCCAGTTCTCCGGCGCTCTGCGTGCCGCCACCGCCGTAGGCGCGCACGGGCGTGGTCCCGTCCGTCTTGTCCAGCTTGAAGACGCTGCGCCGCGCCTGCTGGGTCGGCGTGCCCTCCTGCGGCCGCACGGCGCCCGGCTCGGGCGGGCGGAGGCGGTAATCGGGCGGCAGGCTCAAAGGCGCCTGCGATGCCACACGGAACTCGTCGGGCGACTGCTTGCCCATGCCAAGCTGCTTTTGCACGTTGCTGCAGGCCGCCAGCCCCAAAACCAACAAGCCCGCGCCTGCGACGAAGGCCGCGCGTCTCATATCAGCTATCCCCTTGTTTCCTTCCTTCCCCCGAAGCGGCGAGTGTATCGTCCTGAGGCTGCAGGAACAACCCATCGTAAACCAAGACCAGAACGCCGACGACGATCGCGCTGTCGGCGACGTTGAAGGCCGGCCAGTGACCGTTCAGCGGCGGGAAGCTGAAGAGGAAGCCGTGGAAGTCCAGGAAGTCGACCACCGCCCGCTCGGCCCGGAACAGCCGGTCGATGGTGTTGCCGATGGCGCCGCCGATGATCAGGCCCATCGCCGTCGCCGGTAGCCAGTGGCGGGTCTGCCAGAGCCAGACGAGCAGCCCCAGGGTGATCGCGACCGCGACGCCGGAGAGGACCCAGGGCTGCCAGCTGCCGGCGCCCTCGGCGAACATGCCGAAGCTGACGCCGCGGTTGTAGACCAGGACGATGTTGAAGAAGCTGGTGACCTCGACGAAGCGGCGCTCGGCCAGGACCACTTCGAGGATCAGCCACTTGCTGAGCTGGTCGGCGATCAGGATCGCGGCGGCCAGGCCGAGGGCGAAGGCCTGAACCCTGCCGAAGCCTCCGGAGAGGGGGCCCTTCGCGCCGGCGCCCATCTTGCCGGAGCCCGTCATGCCGGCGCCAGCACGTCGGCGCAGCGGCGGCAGAGCCCGGCGAAGTCCGCCTGCTGGCCGACCTCCGGCAGGATCCGCCAGCAGCGGGCGCACTTGTCGCCGGCCGCGGGGCCCGGGACCACGCCGACGCCCGGCACCTCCTCCAGGACGAAGGCGCCCTCGGGCGCCGCGCCGCCGACGATCTCGATCCCCGAGGTGATCGAGACTTCGGCCATGTCGACCCCGTCGAGCGCCCGGCGCAGCGCGTCGTCCTCGATGAAGACCCGGGGGCTGGCCTGCAGGCTGGAGCCGATCCGCTTCTCGGCCCGTTCCAGCTCCAGCGCGCCGGTCACCGCCCGGCGCACCTGGCGCACCTTGGCCCACTTCTCGGCCAGGGCCTCGTCGCGCCACTCGGCCGGGATCTCGGGGAAGAGCCGCAGGTGGACGCTGTCCTCGGCCTCCGGCGTCTCGCCGAAGCGGCAGAGCCAGGCCTCCTCGGCGGTGAAGCAGAGGATCGGCGCCAGCCAGGCGGTCAGGCAGGAGAAGACCTGGTCCAGTACCGTGCGGCAGGCCCGGCGCCGGGTCGAGTCCGGATGGTCGCAGTAGAGCGAGTCCTTGCGGACGTCGAAGTAGAAGGCCGAGAGATCGACCGCGCAGAAGGCGTTGAGGGCCTGGTAGATGGCGTGGAAGTCGAAGTCCGCGCAGCCCTTGCGGACGACCTGGTCGAGCTCGGCCAGGCGGTGCAGGACCCAGCGCTCGAGCTCCGGCATCTCGGCCGGGGCCAGGCGCTCCTTCTCGGCGAAGCCGTCCAGGTTGCCGAGCAGGTAGCGCAGGGTGTTGCGCAGCCGCCGGTAGGCGTCGACCTGGGTGCGCAGGATCTCGGGGCCGATCCGCACGTCCTCGGCGTAGTCCGAGGCTACGACCCAGAGCCGCAGGATGTCGGCGCCGCTCTTGTCGATGACCTCCTGGGGCGCGGTGATGTTGCCCAGGGACTTGGACATCTTCTTGCCCTGCTCGTCCAGGGCGAAGCCGTGGGTCAGGACCGCGTCGTAGGGCGCCCGGCCGCGGGTGCCGGCCGACTCCAGCAGCGAGGTGTGGAACCAGCCGCGGTGCTGGTCCGAGCCTTCCAGGTAGAGCGAGGCCGGCCAGGCGAGGTCGTCCCGGGCCTCCAGCACGAAGGCGTGGGTCGAGCCGGAATCGAACCAGACCTCGACCACGTCGGTGATCTGCTCGTAGTCCTCGGCCTTGTGGTCGTTGCCCAGGAAGCGCTGCGGCTCGCTGGAGAACCAGGCGTCGCCGCCCTCCTCCTCGAAGGCCGCCGCGACCCGGTCGATCACCGCCTGGTCGCGGAGAACCTCGCCGCTCGCCTTGTGGACGAAGAGCGGCAGGGGCGTGCCCCAGAAGCGCTGGCGCGATACGCACCAGTCCGGGCGCTGCTCGATCATGTTGTAGAGCCGCTGCTTGCCGGCGGCCGGCACGAAGCGGGTGTCCTCGATGCTCTTCAGCGCCTTGATCCGCAGGTCGTTGCTCTCCATGGAGATGAACCACTGCGGCGTGTTCCGGAAGATCAGCGGCGCCTTGGAGCGCCAGGAATGCGGATAGCTGTGCTTCAGGCGGCCCTTGGTCAGCAGCGCCTTGGCCCCGGCCAGGGCGCCGATCACCTTGCCGTTGGCGTCGCCTTCCTTGCCGTTGGCGTCGTAGACCACGGTTCCGGCGAAGAGCGGCACCTGGGGCAGGAAGCGGCCGCTGCCGTCGATGGTCTGCGGCACCTCCAGACCCTTGGCCCGGCCGAGCAGGAAGTCGTCGGCGCCGTGGCCGGGCGCGATGTGCACGAAGCCCGTGCCCTGGTCCATGGTGACGAAGTCGGCCGCGAAGAGCGGCACGTCGAAGTCGTATCCCTGCCCCCGGAAAGGATGAGCCGTCACCGTGCCGGCCAAGTCGGCGCCCTTGACCTCGGCCAGGACCCGGTGCGCGGTGACCTTGGCGTCGGCCAGGACCGAGTCCAGCAGGGCCTTGGCGACGACGATCTTCTCGCCCGGCAGCACACCCGACTTCTCCTCGGCCGCGCCCAGCTCGGCCACGACGTAGGTCTCGTCCTCGGCAAAGGCCACGGCGCGGTTGCCGGGGATGGTCCAGGGCGTTGTGGTCCAGATGACCACGCTGGCGTCCTTCAAAGCCGGGATGCTGGCCGTGACGACCGGGAAGCGGACCCAGATGGTCGGCGAGACATGGTCGTGGTACTCGACCTCGGCGTCGGCCAGGGCGGTCTTCTCGACCACCGACCAGAGCACCGGGCGGGCGCCGGCGTAGAGGCCACCGTTCATCAGGAACTTGCCGAGCTCGCGCACGATCTGCGCCTCGGCGGCGTAGCTCATGGTGGTGTAGGGCGTCTCCCAGTCGCCGACCACGCCCAGGCGCTTGAACTCCTCGGTCTGGACGCCGATCCAGTGGGTCGCGAAGTCGCGGCACTCGCGTCGGAACTCGACCGCCGGCACCTCGTCCTTGTCCTTGCCCTCGGCGCGGTAGCGCTCCTCGACCTTCCATTCGATGGGCAGGCCGTGGCAGTCCCAGCCGGGCACGTAGTTGGCGTCCTTGCCGAGCATCTGCTGGGAGCGGTTGATGACGTCCTTCAGCACCTTGTTCATGGCGTGGCCCATGTGCAGGTGCCCGTTGGCGTAGGGCGGGCCGTCGTGGAGGATGAACTTCTCGCGGCCCCTGGCGGCCTCGCGCTGGCGCTTGTAGAGGTTCATCTCCTCCCAGCGCGCGAGGATCTCGGGCTCGCGCCTGGGCAGGCCGGCGCGCATCGGGAAGTCGGTGCGCGGCAGGAAAACCGTGGATTTGTAGTCTTCGCTCATAACGAAGGTCTCGCGATCTCAATCTTTGTGGCTGACGCTCGGGCGCCGTGGCTCTAGGGCAGCGGGGGCCGTCTCCGGCCCGGCTTGGGGCGGGCCGTTACCCCGCGGCGCTGGCCGCCGCCGGGTCCCGGCCCTCCAGAATTCGCCGCGCCGCGCGGCAATCCTCGGCGATTTGTGCCTTCAAAGGCTCCAGGCCGTCAAACTTCTTGTCCGGCCGGACGTAGTCGATCAGCTGCACCCTGAGGTGGCGGCCGTAGAGATCGCCCGGATCGGCGAAGAAGTGGACCTCGAAGGGCGGCCGCTGGCCGGCCGTCACCGGCTCCTCGCCGAAGTAGCCGACCCCGTCCCGGAAGTCGGTCTCGCTGCCGGCGTCGACCCCGGCGCGGACCGCGTAGATGCCGTGGGCCGGCGAGAGATAGTCGCCGAGGTCGATGTTGGCGGTCGGGAAGCCGAGGGTCCGGCCCCGGCCCCGGCCGCGGTCGACCCGGCCCTCGATCTCCCAGGGCCGGCCGAGCAGGGCCGCCGCCTTGGCCGGCGCGGCGTCCTTGAGATAGGCCCGGATCCGGCTGGAGGCATAGACCTCGCCGCCGGCGGCCGCGACCGGGGCGACCGCCGTGGTGCCGAAGCCCCGTTCGGCGCCGAGCGCCTCCAGCAGCGCGACGTCGCCGCCGCGCTTGTGGCCGAAGCGGAAGTCCCAGCCGGTCACCACGTGGCGGGCGCCGAGGTCGCGCAGCAGGACCTCGCCGACGAAGGCCTCGGCCGAGCGCCTGGAGAAGTCGAGGTCGAAGTGCAGCACGATCATGTTGTCGACGCCAACCGCCTCCAGCGCCCGGGCCTTGATCCGCAAGGGGGTCAGGCGAAAGGGCGGCAGGTCCGGCTGGAAGACCCGGCGGGGATGCGGCTCGAAGGTCAGGACGTTGAGCGCCGTCCCCAGGCCGGCCGCCTGGTCGCGCGCCGCCGCGATCACTGCCTGGTGCCCGAGGTGGACGCCATCGAAGTTGCCCACGGCGATCACCGCGCCGCGCGCCTCCGGCGGCAAACCCTCGCTATGCCTGTAGATCGCCATGGTCCTTCCGCGAACTGCCCGCTCCCAACGCAGCCGAGCTGCCCCAAGCGGGCGACACCTTATCGCGGCGGAAGGCGGCTGGGTAGGCCCTGCCTCGCGCCCGGCCGGCTCCCTGTTTTCAAGACCTTGGACAGGAAGGGCGGCGGACAGGAAGGGCGGCGCGCCTCAGCCGTTCGCCGCCTTGCCGAGCCCGTTGTCGTTCTGGGCGTCCGGGACCGGCCCCGCGGCCCCCCGCTTGGACACCAGGAGCTGGGCCTGGCCGTCGATCACGACCTTGTCGCCCACCGTACAGACGGTTTCGAGGTCGATCTTGCCCTTCTCCGGGTCGATGGCGGTGATGGTCGCCTTGGCGGTGACGGTGTCGCCGATCCGCACCGGGGCGCGGAACTTCAGGTTCTGGCTCAGATAGATGCAGCCGGGCCCGGGCAGCCGGGTGCCCAGGACGGCGGAGATATAGCTGGCCGAGAGCAGACCGTGGGCGATCCGCTCCTTGAAGCGGGTCTGGCGGGCGAAGTCCCCGTCGAGGTGGACCGGGTTGGTGTCCCCGGAGACGTTCGCGAAGCCGACGATGTCCTGGTCGCTCACCTGCTTGGTGAAGCTCTCGCTCATGCCGACGCTGAGCTCTTCCAGAAAGTAGCCGTGGCCGTCGTGCATCCTGCAGTCCCCCTTTTTCCGCCAAACCCTTGTTGTGCGCTGCAGCAATTATACTGCAATGCAAGATAACCAAACCTTTAATTCGGGGCAAGCGGCCTAAACCGCCGCCCCTTAAGCCTTTCTTCGGATTGCGATGGAATCTTTATGGTTACCGCCGCCGCCCGGACTCCGCGCCAGGCAGAGCGTGACGGGACCCCGCTCCTCGTGGTTCAGGGAATCCGCGATGCCGCGCCGCCTGGCACAGCACCTCCTCGCCGCCGCCCTGGGGCTCGCGCTGCTGTCCGGCTGCGCGGCCGGGCCGAAGCTGAACGAGGTCTATGCCGCTCCGCCGGGCGCGCTGCCCGGCCAGGCGCGGATCTACTTCTACCGGCCGCTGGACGCCTTCCTGATCGCCCGCGACACCGACTTCGTGATCAACGACCAGCGGATCGGCAAGGCGGTCTCGGGCGCGGTCTTCTACCGCGACGCCCTGCCCGGACGCTACCGGATCCACACCGTCGACGACGACGCCAGCGTCATCTACCTCAGCCTGGAGGCCGGCGACGTGGCCTACGTGCGGGCGCAGAGCCAGCTCGGCAAGATCGGCTTCGGGGTCGGCGCCGTGCTGGTCACGCCGGAGGTCGGCCGGCGGGAATCCGCGGCTCTGGTGCTGTCCGACGGGCTGGAATCCGAAGCCGAGCCGCAGAGCGCGCCGCAGACGGTGCTGCGGCCGGCCGAGCGCCACTGCTGCAACCCGCGCTGAGCGCCGCCTTCCCGAGGCCATCGCCCAAACGCCGCCTTTCCGCTATGCTGTCCCGGCGACAGAGGCTGCGAACGTCAGCGAAGGGACCCGGCGGTGAGCTCTCAGGATCGCCGACAGAAGGAGATACTGGACCTGGCCGGCCGCCAGGGCTTCGTCTCGATCGAGGCCCTGGCCCAACTCTTCGGCGTGACCCCGCAGACCATCCGCCGCGACATCAACCAGCTCTGCGAGCGGGCGCAGCTCCAGCGCTATCACGGCGGCGCCGGCCTGCCCTCCTCGGTCGCCAACCTGTCCTATTCCACCCGCCAGGTCCTCTGCCTGCCCGAGAAGCAGCGCATCGCCCGGGCGGTGGCGGCGCAGATCCCCGATCAGGCCTCGCTGTTCATCAACATCGGCACCACCACCGAGGAGGTCGCCCGGGCCCTGCTGGACCACCAGGGCCTGAGGATCATCACCAACAACCTGAACGTCGCCGGCCTCTTGAGCGGCAACCCCGACTTCGAGGTCATCGTCGCCGGCGGCGTGGTCCGCAACCGGGACCGCGGCATCGTCGGCGAAGCGACCATCGAGCTGATCCGTCAGTTCCGGGTCGACTTCGGGATCATCGGGATCAGCGGCATCGACGCCGACGGCAGCCTGCTGGACTACGACTACCGCGAGGTCCAGGTCGCCAAGACCATCATCGAGCAGTCGCGCGCCGTCTTCCTGGTCGCCGACCACAGCAAGTTCGGCCGCCAGCCCATGGTCCAGCTCGGCCACCTGCGCCAGATCGACGCCCTCTTCACCGACCGGCCGCCGCCGAAGGACATGCAGCCGATCCTCGCGGCCTCCGACGTCAAGGTCCACGTGGCCCG
>JANQGU010000305.1 GCA_028282935.1 Kiloniellales bacterium | reverse complement strand
GGCTTGCCGTAGCCGGCGACCTGGGAGATCAGCGGCAGGTTGGTCAGGTCGCAGGACGCGATCTTGAAGCAGGGCACGCCGCTGGCGGCCAGGATCTCGGCGCTGCCGGCGTCGAGCGGGGTGGAGAAGAACTCGATGCCGGCGCTCCGGGCCGCGGCGCCCAGCTCCGGGTACCAGGCCTCGGGGATCTCGTAGCGCCGCCGCTCGTCCAGGCCCGGGATCCGGTCCGAGAGGAAGGCCTCGGTCCGGAAGGACTGGAACTTGACGGCATCGACGCCGCAGGCCCCCGCCGCCTCGATCATCGCCAGAGCCAGGTCGAGGTCGCCGTTGTGGTTCATGCCGATCTCGGCGATGACGAAGACCGGCTCGCCGGGTCCGACCCGGCGGCTTCCGATCGCGAGGCTCTGCCGGGTCATGCGTAGGCTTCCCGGGCTCGGCCCGCGGCCAGCGCCTCGACCAGCGCGTCGGGGTCGGCGGCGCGGGCCGCGGCCAGGATCTCCGGCACCGGCCAGTCGGCGGCGGGGCGCGGCGGCAGCAGGGCGAGGATCGCCTCCAGGCGCGCCAGGTCCTCGTTGGTGTCGACGCAGAGGTCGAGCGCCGGCGCCCGCCATTCCAGCGGCGTGATCGCCGGCGCCCAGGCAAAGCCCGAGTCCTCCTGGAAGATGGCGCCGGTGATGGACTCCCGGTGCTCGGCCGCGGTGACCTCCCGGTCGAGCCGGGCCAGCGCCTCGGCGGTCAGGACCTCGGCCCCCAGGCCGACCGGCAGGCCGGTGTAGCCGTTCTTGCCGGTCACGCAGTCGGCGTCCTGGAGGACGATCTGGTCGAGCGCGCTGTCGATCACCTCGGCCGAGAGCAGGGGGCTGTCGCCGTTGGCCTTGACCACCAGGTCGGCGGCCTCGGCCCGGGCGGCGGCAAGGCAGCGGCCCAGCACGTCGTCGACGGCGCCGCGGTGGCAGGGCAGGCCGAGGCCGGCGGCGGCCTCCGCCAGGCCGTCGTCGCAGGCCCTTTCGGTCGTCGCCAGGACGATCCCGTCGAGGCGCCGGGCCTGGCCGAGGCGGGCGACCAGGGTCTCGATCAGCGGCCGGCCCGCCAGGGGCCGCAGGTGCTTGCTAGGCAGCCGTCGAGAGTCCATCCGCAGCGGTACGATCGCGATCACGCGCGCCATCTTCGCTCTCTCCTGTCAGAAGTTCCTTGATCTTCGCGTAGGCCTCGCGGGCACCGCGCTGCGAGGGGATCGTCACCCGGTAGGGCGTGGCGATATCGGTGAAGGCCTCGGCCATCACCGCCTCGCAGGCCTGGCGGGCATCCTCGAGCAGCTCGACCCGGATCCCTGTCCTGGCCCGGAAGACCGAGTAGGCCAGGTGGAAGTGGCTCTGCTCGAACTCCAGGATCGAGGCCAGGCTGGTGACCAGCACGTCGTGGTCGATCGGCTCGACCTGCACCGGCCGATCGCAGTCCGCGACCCGCTGCAGCAGCAGGACGTGGTCGATCGGCTTGGGCGTGGTGTCCATGACCTGGTCGTAGAGCTCGTAGGGCGAGATCCGCATCCGGGCCTGGCCCTCCATGACCTGGAGGGTCTCCTGGTTGAGGTCGAACTCGCCCCGCTTGGCCCGGCTGACGAAGCGGACCAGGGCGGCGAAGTCGGGCGGCACCGAGTCGAGCATCTCGGGGAACTGGTCGAAGTTGTAGTAGAGCAGGTTGAGGCGCTTGGGCAGGCAGCGGAAGCGGCCGTCGCGCTGCACCACGCTCCAGTCGTCGGCGATGTACTCCGCGCCGTTCTGGAGGAACTGCAGCAGCAGGTTGGTCTTGCCGACGTTGCGCCAGGCCGGGCAGAGCACGCCCTCTCCGTTCAGGCGGAAGGCGGAGGAGTGGCAGAACACGGAGCCGTGGCGCAGCAACTGGAAGTGCGTCATGTACTCCATGATGATGGCGAAGAAATGCGGGTTGAACTCGACGTCGCAGGTCGCCCGCCACTTGCCGTCGCGCGCCGCCGCGAAGTCGATCCGGAAGACGTGGTACTGGGGGTCGTGCAGGAAGACGCCGCGGTTGTCGTAGGAGATCGGCGCCCGGATGTGCACGCAGTCGTCCGGGCTCGAGCGGTCGTCGACGAACTCGATCTCGATGTCGACGGCGCTTTCCGGAAGCGCCGCGATCTCGAAGGCGCCGTATTCCGATTTCACGTAGTCGACGATCGTGCTGTCCTTGCCGCCGATCGCGACCCCGATTTCGCCGAGGATGTTCAGGTACATGATTCGACTAGCTCCTTCACGTCGGGCAGCCGCCAGTCCAGGGGCAGCGAAAGCCGGTACCAAGGCCTGTCGGAGAGAATCGGCGCGTCACCGCCGGGACAGGGGCCGGCGGCGGGCAGCAGCGGCAGGGCCGCGAAATGGGCATGCTCCGGGAACTCGCCCAGGTAGGCGTGCAGGCCGGCGAGGGCCTGGACGGCCTCCCGGGCGTCCAGGGGCTCGAGCGACAGCGCCGCGCCGTTGGTGATCAGGAAGAAGGCGGCCGGGTCGGCGCGCAGGCAGATCTTCTCCGGCGGCAGGCTCAGGTGGTGCTTGCCGTAGACCGTGGTGCCGCCCTCCGGCACCAGGCCCAGCCGCGCGAGGGCGCCGGCGTCGAGCCGCAGCACCTCGGGGAAGCCATGGACCGATCGCTCGTCGGCCAGCAGGAAGTTGTCGGTCATGAAGCGGTAGCCGGGCTGGCGGGCCAGGAAGGCGGCGAGGCTCGACTTGCCGACGCCGTTCAGGCCGCAGAAGACCAGGGCCCGGTCGCCCCCTGCCTGGTCACCGAGGGCCAGGGCGCTGGCGTGCAGCAGGCGCAGCCCCTTGCGCGCGCCCAGGCAGTGGAACAGCGGGAAGTGCAGGGCCCAGCGCAGGCTGCGCTGATGGTTGCGGGCGCGCAGGTCGGGGTCGCGCTCCCGCTCCAGGTCGAAGTGGTAGGCCAGGACCTCGAAGCCGCCGTCGCCGCGGGGCGTGACCAGGGTCGAGAAGCCGAAGGCGTTCTCCCAGTAGAGGCTGTCCGAATCGATCCGCAGGCCCATGCCGAGCCGGCTCATCGCCGCCTTGCGGCCCCGCGCCGCCGCCCCCGCCCGCGGGCCGAAGCGGACCTCGATGTCCGGCTGCGCCGATGTTCTACCGGGCTGCGCCGCTGGGGCGCCGAGGAAGGCGCGGTAGTTCCGGGCCGCGAAGGCCGTGAAGTCCGGGTCCTCGCTGTCCAGCCGCAGGGTGACCCCGAAGCAGTCGGCATCGAGCCGCGACCCGGCGGCCCCGCCGCGCCACGCCGCGGCCGGCCCGGGACTCCCGGGCTGCGTTTCTAGGTCGAATTGCGGTGCTGCTTCAGACATTTGGGTCAGGCTGCTGCCAAAAGATTTAATTTGAGCTAAACCTGACGCAAAGGCCGTGCCACGGCCGAAAGTCGGACCCTCGACCAAATACTGAGCCGCTTCGGGCTAAGTATTTGATTCATAGATCAACCGTCCTAGGAAAGATCTTCCGGTCGGCGAAAACTGCCGCCCGCAGACCGGCAAAATCTGCCGCCCCGCCGGGGTGCCGCCGCGGCCGAGTTCAGGGATTCCGGGCCTTCGGCCCGGGGCCGCTGCCTGGCATGGAACCTGCATCCCAGGATCGGGGCGGCCAGGCAGGCCCACCCCATCGGACGGCAGGACGCCGTCGACACGCGGCAGGTAGCCGCACCCCTCTTCTCCTGATATCTGCATCATGGGTCCGGCGCGGCGCTTCGGCGCGGCGCCCGGGTGTCCGGCCGGGCCGCAAGGGGCGTGATCTGGCAAGGGAATGTCCGGGGCTGCTTCGGGGGATCGGGATGGAAAGGCCTGTGACCGGGGTCCGCGACGGGACGGAGAGGGGGCCCTGAGAGGGCGGGCGGTGCGGGCCGGTCCTAGACGGAGATCCCGCCGCCTGGGGGCGGCGTGCCCTGGGGACCGGCGGGGCCGGGGTCGGGCGCGGCCGGGCCGCCCTGGGCGGGGGCGTCGGCCAGGAGCCCGGCGCCGATCTGGCGGTTGATGTTTATCAGGACGTCGAAGCCCTTCGGCTCCGGGTTGGCCAGAAGCTGGACGGTGTGCTTGTCGACGAAGTTGCAGAGATCCAGCATGTTCTTGCGGACCTCCGGCGGCAGCGGGCAATCCGCCTGAGTGACCTCGGCCTGGAAGATGGTCCAGAGCCGCCAGTTCAGGCGCGCCGTCTCCTTCATCGCCTTGATGTCGTCCGGCGCCTTCTGGACCTCGGCCATGCGGCGGGCCGACTCCAGCAGCGCCCGGCCCTCGGTCTCCCGGGGCGCGCCGCCCTGGCCCAAGGCGCCGCCGTAGGACCTTGTCGCCGATTCATTCGGCATGCTGCAGGATCCCGGCTTCGTGCTCGATCAGCTTCTGGCAGGCCTTGAGCCCGGCGTAGAGCTGATCCGCGGCGAGCCGGCCGCGGATGTCCTCCGCCAGCGCTTCGGCGCTGGGGGCCGCCTGCAGATAGTCGCCGAGCAGCCTGTCGAACTCCTGGACGAAGGCCTCGCGACGGTCGGGGAAGAGGTAGGCGCATTGCAGCGCCAGATAGACCCGGGCCGCCGGGGTCTTTGCGTCCTCGGCGGTCAGGATGTCCTTCTGGCGCAGGATATGCGCCTGGTTCTCGAAGACGAGGCTGGCGACATCGCCGTCGTTCTTGACGACTGCGCCGTTCACGATCAGCTTCTCGCCCTTGCCGAGTGTCAGCTTCAGGGGCATGAGGGTTACCCTAAAGGTTTGGTATAGTTCTGATAAAGCAGACTTTTTGATTAAAAAAAAATTAACCCACACCAAGTTGGATAAGTCGATCTAGCTTCATCGAGTAACCCTTTATAACTAGTTTACATTCTGAGAGGCGACTTGACAGCCGACATGGGCGCCGAGGCGCAGCCCGGGGACACCGGGATCCAGGACTCTCCACCCCAGGCGGCGGTCGCGCCGGCGAAGGCTGCGGACGGGGGCGGACCGCTGCCCGATTTCGACGCCAACCTGGCCGCCCTCAGGGATTGGGCGCCGGGCCTTCAGGCCCAGCTCGCGGGCTTGTCGGAGATCCATTCCGAGCTGCTGTCCGACCCCGAGGCCGGCCTCGACATCGCCTTCCTGGGGCAGCGCTTCTACCAGTGCGATGCCGGGGCCTACGCCGAGGCGCAGGTCGCCCGCTTCTTCAAGGCGCCGACCCGCAACCTCCTGAACGAGCCCGACCCGGAGAACCTGAAGGGCGGCATCGGCGACTTCTGCCGACGGGTCACGACGCGCCTGGCCGAGGCCGGGATCGCCTACGAAAAGACGCTGCGCCTGGAGGAGTCCCATTTCCTCGTGGTCCTGGGCGTCGGGCTCGGCCTGCAGCTGCCCGAGCTGCTGGCGCGCAGCCGCTGCCGCTGCCTGGTGCTGATCGAGCCGACCCTCGAGAATCTCTACCACTCCCTCCGGGTCCTCGACTGGGCCGGCCTGCTCGCCGAGGCGGCCCGGCGCGAGGTCGAGATCGCCTTCATCACCGACCGCGACCCCTCGGAGATCGCCCAGAAGACGCTTTCGACGATCCGCGGCAACAATCCCGTGCTCACCGACGGCCTCTACCTCTTCGAGCACTATCCCTCGGCGATCCTGCAGCAGGCCGCGGCGCAGCTTAAGCGCGAGCTCTACTCGACGATCCGCGGCATCGGCTTCTTCGAGGACGAGGAGGTGATGGCGCGCAACTCGATCGCCAACCTCGACCGGCCGAAGCTGCGCCTGATCGACCAGCCGCAGCTCCCCTGCGAGACGCCGCTCTTCATCGTCGGCTCGGGCCCCTCGTTGGAGCGGGAGCTCGACTTCCTGGAGGGCGCGGCCGAGCGGGTGGCGATCATGTCGATCGGCACCACCCTGCGGATCCTGCTCGAGCGCGGGATCCGGCCCGACTTCCACATCGAGCTGGAGAACACGCCGAACTGCGCACGCTCGGTCGAGGCGACGGCGGCCGAGTTCGACACCACCGGGATCACCCTGATCGCCGCCCTCTCCGTCGACCGCCGCATGTCCGACTGCTTCGAGGACCCGGTCTTCTTCCTGCGCGAGGAGAACACCGGGACCGTGCTCCTGGGCCAGCCGGCGATGACCCTCTCGCCCTCCGGCCCGACGGTGGCCAACGCCGGGCTCAGCGCCGCGATCCGCCTCGGCTTCCGGGAGATCTACCTCTTCGGGGTCGACATGGGCACGCGCGAGCACGGCCGCTACCACGCCGAGGGCTCGGTCTTCTCGACCGGCCTGCTGCCCGAGAACCGACGCGCGCACCAGCGCTTCGCCGGGAACTTCGGCGGCGAGGCCTGGGGCGAGGCGGTGCTCAACTGGTCCCGCCTCTACCTCGAGGCGGTGCTGCGCATGTTCGTCGGGCTCTCGGTCTACAACTGCAGCGACGGCGTCCGGATCGAAGGCGCGACGCCCAAGGTCTCGCGGGCGATCGAGCTGCCCCGGAGCCCGCTCGACCGCGCGCGGCTGCAGGCCGACCTGGCGGCCGGCCTGGCCGGCTTCGAGCGGGACCGGCTGGCCGCGATCTGCCGCGACGGCATCGCCAGGGCCCGCGAGGAGGCGGTCCTCGAGCGCCTGATCGCCTGCCTGCGCGCGGCGGAGGCCGGCGATCTGGCCGAGACCGAATGGGTCCACGAGGTCTTCCGGCTGCTGCGCGCCGAGGCCGCGGAGCGCAGCCTGATCGCGTCCTTCGTCAAGGGCTCGGTGACCATGATCCTGGGCTGCGCCCTCTGGTACGACAAGCGGCTGAGCGACCGCAGCCAGCTCGCCGCCTTCCGCAGGATCGCCCTGCAGGAGGCCGTCGCCGCCCTGGAGGACTTCCGCGCGCGTATCGCCGAGGTCTTCGAGGACGCCGAGCGCAGGCTGGCGCCGGCGGCCCCGGCGATGGGCGCTTCTACGCCTGAGGATGGACGGTGACCTCGAAGCCCTCCTCCGGCGCGGGCGGCTGGAAGTAGCCGGCGATCAGGTCGTAGTCGGCCTCGCTCGGCGCGAAGTCGTGGGCGCGCGCCTCGTTCCGCCGCCGCAGCCGGGCCTTGCAGACGCGGTCCGGGGCCTCCAGGAGGTGCAGCCGATGCGCCGCGCCGGCGGCTTCGAAGAGGCCGCGCATCCAGCGCCGGCGCCGGACCGTGTTCGCCGGGACGTCCAGGACCACGGACAGGCCGGCCCGAAGCAGGGCCACGACGTGCTCGCCGAGGACGTCCTGCAGGCGCCCGGCGCAGCGCAGATAGTCCTCCAGCGAGACGATCTCGCCCGGATAGAGGCGCGACAGCCAGGCGTCCTCGCTGATCAGGAGGCTGCCGGGCGCCGAGGCCAGGCGCCGGGCCAGCGTCGACTTGCCGGCGGCGATCTTGCCGCAGAGGAGATGCAGGGTCGGATCTCGGCAGGGCATGGGCGCTCCACCCTTCTTGCGTGGACGGGCGCCGGCGCGGCGCCCGATCCGGACGAACAGCTTGAGAGGCTAAGCCGGGCGGATAGCTCGGATCGCTGCCGTCCGATGCGCGTTCATGCGTCACGACTACCGCGTCCGCTCCTGCAAGGCAAAGGCTTGCCGGGGCCGGGGAGGCGGACGTTGGGGAGCGGTGCGGGCTTCAGCCTGCGCCCTTGTCTTCCCAGGCCCGATAGAGCTCTTCGTAGGCGGCTTCCAGGTTGCGGGTGAAGCCCTGGACGTCGGCCAGGGCCGAAGCCTCGGTCTCGCCCCGCAGGGCCTGGCGCAGCGCCGCCAGGGCGCCGGGGTCGCGGGTCAGCCGGTAGGCGATCTCGCCGAGTTCGCCCGCGTCCCCGGCGATCCAGTCCGGCCGCCCGGCCAGGGTCAGCAGGCTGGCCGCGCGCCGGGTCGCGGGCCGCCCGCCGGCCAGGGCCAGGACCGGCACGCCCATCCAGAGCGCCCGGCAGACCTCGACCGCCGCGTCGGGCTGGCCCCAGTCGAGGGCGAGGTCGACATGGGCGTAGAAGTCGAACTCGGTGCGGAAGTTGTCGGCGTGGTTCACGATATCGCAGCGCTGCCGCAGGCCGAGGTGCGAGACGCAGTCCAGGACCCGGGCCAGGCAGCTCTGGTCCTGGTTGCGCAGGTTGCAGATCAGCAGGCGCGAGGCCGGGACCCGGGCCAGGGCCACGGCCCAGGCGGCGACCGTCGCGGTATCGATATGGCGCAGATCGCCCTGCACCCCGAAGGTGACTTGGCCGCTTTGCGCCGCCGGCGAGGGGCCCGGCTCGGGCAGGATCGCGAGCGGCCGGTAGGCGAGCTGGCCGGGCGCGAGCCGCTGGGGCGGCGTGTCCTCGGCCGGTGCCGCTTCCGGCCAGGCCGTGGCATCGCTCAGCACCCGGTCGAAGCCGGCCGATGCGGGCGGCACGAGCTTGCCGAGCCAGGCCAGAGCCAGCGGTGCCGGCCGCCGGGCGAAAAGCAGCGGCCGTCCGCCGGGAGCGTGGCCGGAGAGATCGACCGCGATGTCGATCTCGTCGCCCTGGAGGATCTGCCAGGCGGTCTCGTCGTCGATGCCCTCGAGGTCGGTCCAGCGGTGGGCGGCGCGCATCAGGCGCTCGGTGATCGCGTCCGAGCGGCCGCCGTCGGCATAGCAGAAGGCCTCGACCTTCGCCTTGTCGTGGCTGCGCAGCACCGGCTCGAAGAAGCGCATCAGATCGCAGTCGCGGAAGCTGCCGCAGAGGTAGCCGACCCGCAGCGGCCGCTGGCCGCGCCAGACGGCCCGTTGCGGTGCGGGACGCGGCGGCAGCTGGGCGTGGCGGCGGTACCAGTCGCCCTGCGCTTCGGCCAAGGCCGCGGCGGCGGCCGGCCGCCGGGCCAGGTGGTCGAGCAGCCGGGAATGGAGCCGGGCGTCGTCCGGGGCGCCGGCGATGGCGCTGCGATGGCAGGCCTCGGCGTCCGCGTGCCGCCCCGCCTGGTCCAGGGCCAGGGCGAGCCCGCTGAGGTCGTCGGGCGCCGGCGCATCGAGGTGCAGCAGGGCATGGGCGGCGGCGACGGCGCGCTCGGCGCGGCCGCTCTCGCGGCAGAGCGCGCTCAGCAGGCGCAGGCTCTCGGGATCGCCGGGGGTCAGCTCGAGCTGGGTCTCGCAGTCGGCGATCGCCGCGTCCAGCTCGCCCGCGCTCCGCTGGCGCCGGGCGCGCTTGAGGTAGAGGTCGGGGCGGCCCTGCTGAAGGTTGCCGAAGAAGGTGCCGAGCCGCGGCGGCAGCAGGCCCTCGATCTCGTCGTGCGGCTCGAGGACGGTGCCGAGCTTGGCGTAATAGAGGCTCTCCTGGACCCGGCCCAGCTTGGCGTTGATCGCCGCCAGGGCCTCGGCCGCCTCCTGCAGGTCGGGGTCGGCCTGATGGGCCCGCTCCATCAGCTTGATGGCCTGGACCGGCTCGTCCAGGTCGAAGCTGATCAGGCCCAGCAGGTAGATGGCCTCGGCGAACTCGGGGGCGTCGTTCAGCAGGCCTTCGCAGATCACGATGGCCTCGTCGTGCCGGCCCCATTCGAGCCGTTCGATCGCGTCGCGGATCGCCGCGAAGCCGCTGCTGGTATCGCTGGTCGTCATGCTGGCCGGCATCCTGCGGCAGCGTGGTTAACGCGGCGTTACCGGAAGGCCGGCGGCGCGGCGGGCCGGGCCGGAGACGGGGCCGGCCCGCGCGCGCTTGCCAGAGGCTACTGGAAGAGCCGGAGGATGGACTGCTCGGCCTGGCCGGCGAAGGACAGGGCGCCGATGCCGAGCTGCTGGCGGGTCTGCAGGGCCACCAGGTTGGCGCCCTCCTCGTTGATGTCGGCCAGGGTCAGCTTGCCGGCGCCATCCTCGTGGTCGTTGACGTAGCGGTCCGTGAAGTCGAGCCGGGCCTGCAGCAGCGCGACGTTCGAGCCGATGGTCTGGGCGCGGCCGCGGAGGGTCGAGAGCGCGGCGTCGATCTCGGTCAGGCGGGCGTCGATGACGCTGCTCAGGGAGAAGGTCCCCGCGGTCGTGATGCTGAGGCCGGCGGTGGTCAGGTCGACGCCCTGGACCACCAGCTTGCTGATGGTGTCGGTCGAGAAGGCGATCTCGAGCTGCGACGTCGTGCTGTTGACCAGGTTGGTGCCCTGGTAGCTGGCGTCGTTGGCCAGGTTGGTGATCTGGGTCAGCAGCTCGTCGAACTGGGTCTTGATGGCCGCGAGCTGGTTGCCGGAGGCGGTCTTGGCGCTGATCGCCAGGCCCTTCATCTGCCGGACCAGGGTGTCGATCGATTCGATCGCGTTCAGGGCCGTGGTGATCGACGATATGCCTTGGTCGATTCCGGTCTTCCTCTCGTCCAGGTCGAGCGCCCGGTCGCTCAGCGCCTTGGCCTCGAAGAAGGCCGTGGCGTTGTCGATCGGCGAGGCGACCTTGAGGCCCGTCGCGAGGCGCTCCTGGGTCCGGTTGACCAGGTCCTGGGTTCGGTTGAGGGCCAGTAGGTTGGTCCGCACCGCTGATGTCAGGGCGATATCGTTGGCCATTTTCTTGTCTCCGTTTCTACTCGCTCCGCCCCCTTCGCGGAGCGGCTTCTGCCGGAGCAAGAGCAATGGCCGTGCCAAAATTTATCTCAAATGTATCAGATGGTTAGCCCCGAGCGGCGCGGTGCTGGGGCGAAGACTGCCGGGCCGCGCTGGCAGGCTTTGCCGGCTTCGGGAAAAATTTACCGGGACCCGCCCGCCCGTCCGGAAGCCCGAAAAGAAAGAAGGGGGCGCCGAAGCGCCCCCTCTGAAGGGTCTTGAGTCTTGGCTATCCTGCTTATCGGAACAGACCCAGCACGGCCTGCTCGGACTGGCCGGCGAAGGCCAGCGCCTGGATACCGAGCTGCTGACGGGTCTGGAGGGCCACCAGGTTGGCGCCTTCCTCGTTGAGATCCGCCAGGGTCAGCTTGCCGGCACCTTCTTCCAGCACGTTCACGTAGCTCTCCGTGAAGTCCAGACGGGTCTGGAGGAGGGCGACGTTGGAACCCAGGGTCGAGGCGTTACCACGAAGCGTCGTGATGTCCGCATCGATCTGGTTGATGGCCGAATCGACGTTCGAGGTCAGCGAGAAGTTCGCTGCCGCGGCGACGGTCAGGCCCGTGCTGCCGGTGTTGATGGTGATGTCGACACCGCTGATGGACAGGGTCGAAGAGGTGACGGTGCTGAACTCGACGGTGAGCGAGTTCGCGCTGCTGTTGACCAGGTTCAGGCCCTGGAACTCGGCGTCGTTTGCCAGGTTCGTGATCTGCGTCCGCAGTTCGTTGAACTGGCTGACGATCGAGCTCAGCTGGGTGCCGGTCGCCGACTTGGCCTGGATCGCCAGACCTTTCAGCTGCCGGAGCACCGAGTCCACGGCCTCGATGGCCTCGAGGGCCGTCGAAACCGAGCTGATCGCCTGGTCAATCTCGGTCTTCCGGCCTTCGAGGTCGACCGCGCGGTCGTTCAGCGACTGAGCCTGGAAGAAGGCGGTCGCGTCGTCGACCGGGCTGGCGACTTTAAGGCCGGTGGACAGGCGGTTCTGGGTCGTCGAGATCAGGTTGGAAGTGTTGGAGAGCGACAGCAGATTCGTACGAATCCCCGCCGACAAAGTCACTTCTTGAGCCATGTTTCGTCTCCGTTCTGAAGTGCATGTCTAGGGCCGTTCTAGCCCCGGGGCGTTCTCGCCCCGCCTGACCACTGGCAACCCGCGTGCCAGATCCCGAAAACCGCGCAATTTGCATAAAATTCGATGCGTATTTTTCCCAAATTATCCAAATATTTATCATAAGGTGGGAAGAATTTGCCTATAAAATGGGAAATATATTCCGACATAAGGCAAATATTGCCCCTGTATCCGTAAAGATATCACTTCACGGACTCGAGGCTTGATTGGACGGAAAAGGGGGGCGGTCAGACGAAGAGGTTGAGGACCGAGCCGGGCTCGGGATCCTGGCCGATTCTCAGGTTGTCGCTCAGGTACTGGCCGAGGTTCTGCGAGCCCTCGAAGCCGAGCGAGATGATCGTCAGGGTCCGGCTGGCCTGTTCGCGAAGCTCGTTGACCTCGTCCAGGCGCTTCTGGCGCTCGCCGGTCTCGATGGTGTCGATCTGGCGCTGGACCTCGGCCTTCTGGCGTTCCAGCGCGGTCAGGGTGTTGAAGGCGTCGTCATCGTTGATCTCGAGGACCGACAGCGTCGCGTTCAGGGTCTCCGAGGCGGCGTCGATCGCGTCCTGAACGGCCTGGATGTCGGCGGCGGTCGCGAAGCCGTTGGTGACGATGGCGGCCAGATCCGCCTCGAGCTGGGGCTTGGTCTGCAGCAGGCCGTCGTCGACGCCGATCAGCGCGAAAGGCTGGGTCTGCAGCTTCTCGACCAGGGTCTGGGCCTCGGCCAGCTTGGCGTCGAACTCGGCGGAGGTCCCGGGGGCGGTCAGGTCCCTGGCGTCGGCCAGCGCGTTGAGGGTGTCGATGACGGTGGTCCGGTTGCCGGTCACTGTCGTGCGATAGGCCTCGATCTCCGGCAGGCGGCTCTCGAGCTGGCTCAGCTTGACCCTCAGGGTCGCGGTCTGGCCGAGGAAGCGATCGGCGCTCTGCAGCTCTTCGATCTGCTTGTCCAGGCGGTCCAGGACCGCGTTCTGGGCAGAGTTGAACCGCAGCTCGAAGGCCGGGCGCGCGGCCGCCTGCGCCAGCCTCGCGAAGGACTGGGCGAAGTTGAAGTTCTGGACGCTGGCCGAGCCGATGGGAATCATGGGTCTACCTGACCTTCTCGCCTGATATCTTATCGAACATTCGGCTTAACATCGGCCTAATGGTGTAGCCTGTGCGCGTCCCGTAAGCTGCCTTCATCTAGATGTACTCCAGAAGCGACAGCGACTGCAGCCGCGCCAGGGTGGTGAAGGAGGCCTCCAGGACGAACTGGTCGTTCTGGAGCTTCAACAGGACTTCGTTCCTGTCGATGTTCTCGATGTCGTTGATCGTGCCCTCGACGAAGGCGTCGAAGCTGGTCAGGCGCTCGCGGGTCTGGTCCATGGTCACCCGCGCGGCGTTGACCCGGACCCGCAGGCCGTCGAGGCCGTCGATGCCATCCGAGGAATCGGTTCCCAGGATGCTGTTCAGCATGTCGCGGGCCTGGACGATGACCTCGCGGGCGAAGGGATCGCGGGAATCGGCGTTCGGCAGGTTGGCGACGGCGTCCAGGGCGGTGATCAGCTGCTGGATCTCGATGGCGTCGGCGCGGGCGTCGATCTGCACCGTGGTCGAATCGTCGACCCGGGCGGTCTGCACCCCGAAGTCGCCCTGGTAGTAGTCGAGCTTCGGGTTGGCCAGCATCTCGGCCGAGTTCATGCGGTCGACGTAGAACTGCCAGAGATCGGGATCCTCGGCCACGAACTCGCTGAGGGTCGGGTTGTCGAGGTCGGCCGGCAGGGGACCGCCTGGCGCCACGCCGTTCTTCTCGAGGTAGATCTGCTCGTAGAAGGAGCCGGCGGCGAAGGGCAGGGTGTTGCCCAGGACGTCCTCGTAGTAGGCCTCGTAGAAGGTGCTGTCGACGGTGACGCCGTCGCTCTCGATGACGCTGACCGGCCGGTAGGTGGAGGGATCCAGCGAGGCCGGCCGGGTGTCGCTGCGGGTGCCGCCGAAGAGGAAGCGGTTGCCGTCGCGGCTGTTGAGCACGTCGAGCACCAGCTGCCGGGTGTTGGCGGCCAGGTTCGCCAGGTCGCCTTCGAAGGCGGCCGGGCTGTTCAGCGCCGAATCCAGGATGTTGCGCATGTCCCGCGCCGCGCTGTCCAGGGTCTCCAGGCCCAGGTCGACCAGCTTGATGCGCTGGTCCTGGATCTGGATGTTGCTGAGGAACTGCTCGGTGCGGCTGCGGGTGGTCTCCAGCGAGATCAGCCGTTCGCTGTCCTTGGCCACCCCGGCGTAGTCCTGGGACTTCTTGTCGGTCGCGATCTGGACCTGGGCATCGTAGGTCCGGGCCTGGACGTTCAGCACCTGCTGCAGGATCAGCTGCTGCTGGGCGAAGGGGGCGATGCGGGTCATCTCAGAGGCTCCTAACGGACGGCGTCGAGGAGGGTGTCGAGCAGCTCCGAAACCACCGTGGTGATCCGCGCCGAGGCGGCGTAGGTGTTCTGCAGGACCACGATGTTGGCGAGCTCCTCGTCCAGGTTGACCTGGCTCAGCGAGGCCGCCTGGCTTTCCAGCGCCAGCTGGAAGCCCTCGCCGAGATTGAGGTCGGACTGGGCGGCGTTGGTCAGGGCGGCGCTGCCGGCGACGATGCTGGCGCCGTAGGCCTCCAGGGTCTGCTGCCCGGCCGACAGCCCGCCGGCCGCGGCGAAGGCGACGTCGCTGGTGAAGAGGCTGCCCAGGGCGTCGGCGATGTCGCCCGTGCCGGCGCTGAGGCCGATGTCGCCGACGGCGAGGCCGGCGGCGTCGCTCAGCTCGCCGCGGGCCAGCAGGTCCGGGTTGGCCTGGATGTCCGGGCGCAGGGTCAGCCGGCCGGCGGTGCCGGGCAGCCCGGCGCGCAGGTTCGACTGCAGGGTCAGGGGCCCGGAGTCCGACAGGAAGAAGTTGTCGCCGTCGGCGTCGATGATCTGCAGGCGGACGCCCTCGGCCTCGCGGACCACGCTGGCGGTGATGTTGGCGCCGCCCAGCGCGCCGTTGATGGCGGTGGCGATGTCGTTCAGGCTGTCGCCGGCGCCGTAGGCGACGTTGGTGGTGGCGCCGGCGATCCCGAAGGACAGGCTGCCGGCCAAGCCCAGGGCGGTGCTGGCGCTGGCCAGGCGGTCGCTGGCGTAGGTGTCGTAGTCGAGGCCGTCGTCCAGCAGGTTGTTGAGGCCCAGGAAGTGGCCCAGGCCGCTGCTGCCGCTGCCGGTGGTCACCTGGCTGTCGAGCTCGTTGACCCCGATCCGGTTGGCGCCGGTGCCGGCGATCACGAGCTGGCCGCTGGCGTTGAGGCTGGCCGTGGCGTTGGTCATGCCGTCGATCTGGGTCACAAGCTGGCCGATGTTGGGCGGCGCCAGGGTGGCGAGGTCGATGTCGAGCGTCTCGACCACGACCCCGGCGCTGTCCAGGACGCTGACCCGGAAGTTGCCGGTCATCGGCGGCGCGTCCGTGGCCGCCAGGCTGCGCAGCCCGGTCAGGCTGGTCGGGGGCGGGAAGGCGGTGCCGTCGTTGTGCAGGGCGTTGACCTGGTCGCGCAGCACCTCGCCTAGCCGGTCGATCTGGGCCTGCAGGTCGACCAGGGTATCGTCGCGGATCTCCAGCAAGGCGGCGAGGCGGCCCTCGTTCAGCTCGTCGGTGATGTCGAGGCTCGTGGCGCCGTAGAGCACGCCGCTCAGGCCGCTCTGATGGGTGGTCGCGGCGGAGATCTGGGCCGCGGGGGTGTGGGCCAGCGGGACCGGCTGATTGTCGAGCAGGGTCCGCCCGGCGCCGGTCATGATCACCACCTCGCCGGTCGTCCGCTCGAAGTACTGGATGTCGATGTCCTCGGCCAGCTCCTTGATCAGCTGGTCGCGCTGGTCCTGCAGGTCCGGCGCCGTCTCGCCGCCGACGGTGGCGCGCTCGATCTTCTGGTTCAGCTCGGAGATGTCGCCCAGGACCTGGTTGATCCGGTCGACCCTGCGGCCGATCTCCCGGTCCGCCTCGGTGCGCATCTGCTGCAGGTTGTCGGACAGCAGGTTGAGCTGCCCCGCGGTCCGCTGCGCCTCCAGCACGGCGGCGCTGCGGGTCGCCGGGCTGTCCGGGGTCACGGCCAGGGCGTCGAAGGCCGATCCCAGCTCGGACAGCCGGTGGCCGATGCTGGAGTTGCTGTCCAGGGTGCCGAAGAAGCCCTGGGTCCGGGCCATGTAGTCCTGCTTGACCCGGAGGCCGCCGAGCTGGGAGATGTGCTCGCGCAGCTCGCGGACCAGGGCGTCGTTGACCGTGCGCGAGACGTCGCCCAGCCGGACCCCCACCGAGCGGCCGTCGATCACCTGGTTGGTCAGGGCCACCGTCTTCCGGCTGTAGCCCGGGGTGTTGACGTTGGCGATGTTGCCGGAGGTGATCTGGAACTGCGCCTGCACCGCGTTCAGGGAGGAGACGGCTGAGAGCAGGCTGGCGGTGAGGGACATGGCGGTTCTCCCGGCCCGGGGGCTCGGTTCTCGGCCCTAGAGGACCTGGTCCAGCGACACCGAGACCGGGGTCCGGTCGGACTCGGCCCCGACCGCGCGGCCGTCGGCGTGATAGCTGGCCGAGCGCGGCCGCTGCTCCTGGACGGCGCGGGCGATGCCGGACATCAGCCGGCCGTTGGCCTCGATCCCGGCGCGCAGGGCGATGGCGTTGGCCTCGGTGGCGCGCACCAGCCGCTCGGCCGCGGCCTTGAGCGCGCTCCGCCGGCCGTCGCCCATCTCGGCCACGGCCTCCGGGCGCTTGCCGAGGCCCTGGAGAAGCTTCTCGTAGTCCTCGGCCAGGGACCTCTTCTCGGCCTGGAGGCGCTCGACCTCGGCGATCTTGAAGGCCCGGAGCAGGCCGACCTCGGCCTCGATCACCTCGCAGAGGCGCCCGGCCGCCGCGGTCATCCGCTCGGCGAGCTCGATCGGGGTCATCTCGGGCAGGGGCCCGGTCTGGGTCTGGTTCTGGGGCTGGGCCTGGTTCTGGAGCTGTGTCTGGGCTTCGGTCATGGCGACAGTGCCTCCTGGAGGGCCAGAATTTCGCGTTGCACCTGGTCGGCGATGCCGATCCCGCCGGCGGCGGCGATCGACTTGCCGTACTCCTCGACCAGGAGCGATCGGTAGATGTCTTCGCTGGGGCCGCCGCCGAAGAGGGCGTCGGTCTTGAGGGTGGCGAAGATCGGGGCCAGCATCTGGCCCAGGAACACGGCCTCGAAGTCCTCGGCGGCGCGGCGCACCGCCTCGGGATTGCGGCTGCGGGCCAGGGCCTCGGTGTCGAGGCCGGCGGTGCCGCGCTGGCGGACCGCCTCCAGGCCGGGCAGGCTCAGGTCCAGCTCCATCACATCACCTCGATCTCGGCCTGCAGGGCGCCGGCCGCCTTGATGGTCTGCAAAATGCTGATCAGGTCGCGCGGGCCGATGCCGAGGGCGTTCAGGCCGTCGACCAGCTGCTGCAGGCTGACGCCGTTGCCCTCGACCACCGCCAGGCGGTTGTCGTTCTGGTCGTCGATCTGGATCTGGGTCCGCGGCACGACCTCGGTCTCGCCCGCTTCGGCGAAGGGACCGGGCTGGCTGACCTGCGGGGTCTCGGTGATCCGGATGGTCAGGTTGCCCTGGGCGATGGCGACCGTGCTGATGCGCACGTTCTGGCCCATCACGATGACCCCCGAGCGCTCGTCGATGACGATCTTGGCGATCTGGTCGGCCTTGATCGGGAGCTGCTCGATGTCGCCCAGCAGCGCCACGGTGCGGCCGCGATAGGCCTCCGGCACCGACAGGGTCACGGTGCCCGGATCGGTGACCTCGGCGCTGGCCTGCTCGACCTTGCGCTGCTCGCGCAGGAAGCCGTTGATCGCGCCGGCGATCCGGCCGGCGGTCGAGAGGTCCGGGTTGCGCAGCGACAGCTTCACGCGCTGCATGTCGTTGAGCGCGAAGGGGACCTCGCGCTCGACGATGGCGCCGTTGGGGATCCGGCCGGTCGTCGGCACGCCCCGGGTGACGGTCTCGGCCTCGCCCCCGGCCGAGAAGCCGCCGACCGCGACCGGTCCCTGGGCGACGGCGTAGACCTCGCCGTCGGCGCCCAGCAGGGGGGTCACCAGGAGGTTGCCGCCGAGCAGGCTCTCGGAATCGCCGAGCGCCGAGATCGTCACGTCGATGCGGCTGCCGAGGCGGCCGAAGGCGGGGAAGTTGGCGGTCACCATGACCGCGGCGACGTTGTCGGTTTCCAGGTCCGCGTCGCGCGCGTTGACGCCGAGGCGCTGCAGCATGCCGATCAGGCTCTCGCGGGTGAAGACCGCCTTGTCCAGGTCGTCGCCGGTGCCGTTCAGGCCGACCACCAGGCCGTAGCCGACAAGCTGGTTGTCGCGCACGCCCTCGATGTCGACGATGTCCTTGATCCGCGACTGGGCCGCGAGCGGCCCCGTGCCCGCCAGCAGGCTGCCCGCCAGCACGGCGACGAGCAGCGCCGCGCTCGCGACGACGTCGCGCGCGCGCCGCCGGCGGCCTTTCGCGCCGCCGCGGCTTCGGAGGGCGTCCTGCCCCTTGTCCTGCATCCTGACGTCCTGCATCCTGGCCAAGCCGAGGTCTCCTTTCTGGTTCGGGGCCGGCGCGCGGCCGGCTTCAGCTGGATCCGAGCGCGACCATGCGAGCGGCGTGCCACCGCGGACGCCGGGAAATACTCATAAGAATCATATGCTTGTGCGGTATCGGCCGGGCCGCTTCCGGGGCGCGGGCAGGAACTGCCGGGACGCGGCGGCAGATGCTGCCGGGTCCGCGGCTCCCGGGCCCGGGGCTGGCCTCGACTTTAGGTTTACGTCTTATTAAGCAGAATCAACGACTTTGGGCATAAGGCATTTGCGGCAGGCGAAATGAAAGTCGACAAGTTCTCCTCGGTCCAGACCACGGCCCCCAAGCGCCAAGCCCGCAAGGCGGACTCGGCCTCCGGCGACTTCGCCAAGGTCCTGGCGGGCGAGGGAGAATCCGCGGCGCCCGGCGCCGCGCCCGCGGTGCCGCCGAGCGACGCGCTGCTGTCGCTGCAGGAGGTCCCCGACGCCGTCGCCCGCCATGCCCGGGCCCGGCGCCACGGCGAGGACCTCCTGGACCATCTCGACGAGCTGCGATTGAGCCTCCTGATGGGGCGCCTGTCGCCGGGGCGCATCGAGGCCCTGGCCCGGGCCGTGGCCGTCCAGAGGGATCAGGTGAGCGATCCCAGGCTGGCCCAGATCCTCGAGGAAATCGAGCTTCGGGCCGCCGTGGAGCTGGCCAAACTGGGCCGCTGACGGCTCCGCCCGGCACGGGCGAGAAGATTTCAGTTGAATCTCAAAGCCGAGGGCGGTAGCCCCTGCCACCAGGGACCTGCGAACTCCTTAATCAAAGGTAGGTCAACCGAGAGGAGACGGGTGCTTCACAGGTGGGAAGGAATATGAAGGAATCGCTGCTTGAAGGCTATCGTCCATCAGAAGACGAGCCCTTTATGAACACCTCTATGCGGACCTACTTCCGCCACAAGCTGCTTGCCTGGCGTTCCGAGATCCTGAGGGAATCCAACGAGACGATCCATCACCTGCAGGAAACCAGCACGCATGAGCCGGACCTGGCCGACCGGGCGTCGCTCGAGACCGACCGCTCCCTGGAGCTGCGGACCCGGGACCGGCAGCGCAAGCTGATCGCCAAGATCGACGCCGCGCTGGAGCGTATCGAGGAAGGAACCTACGGCTACTGCGAGGAAACCGCCGAGCCGATCAGCCTGAAGCGGCTCGAGGCCCGGCCGATCGCGACGCTGTCGCTGGAAGCGCAGGAACGCCACGAGCGCATGGAGCGGACCCACCGCGACGATTGAAGGGGTCCGCCGCCGCGGTTCCGGCGCCGGTGGGCCCGGGGGACCGCAAACGAAAAAAGGGGCCTGGCGTCGACCGCCAAGGCCCCTTTTCTTCTCCCTCGATCGCGGGTCAGAACGGCCAGAGGATGTCGAAGATCTGCTGGCCGTAGCGCGGCTGCTGCAGGTCGGAGAGCTGGCCCCGGCCGCCGTAGGCGATGCGCGCCTCGGCGATCTTCTCGAAGGGAATGGTGTTGTCGGAGCGGATGTCCTCGGGGCGGACGATGCCGACGACCTGGATCTGCCGCACCTCGTAGTTCACCCGGACCTCCTGGCGGCCGCCGATGACCAGGTTCCCGTTGGGCAGGACCTGGGTCACGATGGCGGCCAGGTCGAACTCGATGTCCTCCTGCCGCTGCGTCGCGCCGGTGCCGGCCGAGCTGGAATCGCTGTCCAGGTTGACCAGGTTGTCCGGGTTGACCGCGTCCGGGAAGAAGTCGGCCAGCAGGGTCTCGTAGCCGAGGAAGGCGGAGAGCGACGCGCTCTCGCCCGCGTCCCGCGACCGCGTGGTCGAATTGTTGAGCGTGGCGCTGTCGTCGATCTCGATGTTGACGGTCAGGATGTCGCCGACCTGGTTGGCGCGCTGGTCCTTGAAGAAGGCGCGTGAGCCGGGCCGCCACAGGGAGTTGGGGTGGTGCACGGCCTGGACCGGCGCGGGCATGGGCATCTGCACCGGCTGGTTGCCGTGCAGGGTCGCCGGGTTGCGGATCGAGGTCAGGGCCGGCTCGGAGCCGACCTCCGACAGGCGGGTGAAGAGGTTGCAGCCCGACAGGCCGGTGACCATCACCAGCAGGGCCAGGATCCGAAGCGCCGCCGCCCGCGGGGCCGTGGAGCCGAAGGGTCGCTGTTTCATCGCAAAGCCTCCTGTTGCGGGCCGCCGGCCGGCCGGCCGTCGACCACGACGCTGTTGGGCCCGGAGATCCGGGCGTAGACCAGGGTATTGGACTTGGTGTTGACGACCCGCACGACCTCGCCCAGGCCGCCGCTGTCGAGGGAGCGGCCCTGCACCGTCAGGCGCATCTGCGGGGTTTCGAGGCGCAGGGTGACCAGGCTGTTCTTGGCCACCACCACCGGGGCCTGGAGGTCGGAGTCGCGGAGCTGCCGGCCGGGCCGTACCGAACGGCGCAGGCTCTTGCCGACGATCTCGGCCGGGTCGGAGACCGTGCCGCGGCCGAGCCGGGCCACGGGGACCCGGGTCCATTCCAGGTCCCCCGGGGCGATCACCTGGTCCCGCGCCAGGCGATGGCGCAGCACCGGGACCTCGGTCATCCTCAGGGCCCGTCCGCGGACCACGGCCTGGGCCGAGCTCGCGCCGGCGCCGCCGACCACGACCTTGGCCGCCAGGCGCTCGCTGCGCGGATCGTAGGTCAACCCCGCGACCTCGATCTCCAGCGGGCTGTCGAGCGGCAGGTGGAGCGCCAGGCCGGGGCTGTCCAGGATCACGTCGAGGTCGCCGCCGATGCCCTCGCGGTCGAGGGCGCCGGCGATGGCGTCGACGATCTCGCGCTGGCCGATGACCTGGCTGGCGCGGCGCACCAGGGCCGAGGTGCTGCCCGGTCCGGGCTGCCAGGCCAGATTGTGGGCCCGGGCCAGGCGCCGCAGCCAGTGGCCGCTGAGGCGGAGCTGGCGGCCCGGCGCCGGGGCCCGGGCGACGTCGGCATCCGCCGCCGTGTCGAGGCCGTCGAAGAGGTCGCTCAGCCGCAGCACCGCGGCCTCGACCGTGACCTCCGGCCGCAGGCTCACCGGCTGGGCGGGCTGGGCCGGCAGGCCGTTCCCGGCCGCGGCCGGGGCGCCGGCAACGGCCGCGGCCAGGATCAGCAGGCTCAGAAGAAGTCTAGGCATCCGGGCTCTCCCGCTTAGCGAAGCTGCGATGTGTTGGCCATCATCTCGTCGCTGGCCTGGATGACCTTGGAGTTCATCTCGTAGGCCCGCTGGGCCGCGATCAGGTTGGTGATCTCGTTGACCACGTTGACGTTGGAGGTCTCCAGCGCGCCCTGCTTCAAGGTCCCGAAGCCGGTCGCCCCCGGATTGCCGACCGTGGCGGTGCCCGAGGCGGCGGTCTCGATGAAGAGGTTGTCGCCCAGCGCCTCCAGCCCGGCCTCGTTGGGGAAGGTCGCCAGCTCGATCTGCCCGACCTGCTGCTCCGTGGTGCTGCCGCCGACGCGGGCCGAGACCAGGCCGTTGGCGTTGACGGTGACCGAGATCGCGTCCGCGGGAATGGTCGCGCCCGGCTGGATGATGTAGCCGTCGGCGGTCACCAGCTCGCCGTCGGGGCTGATCTGGAAGGAGCCGGCGCGGGTGTAGCCGGTCTCGCCGGAAGGCAGCTCGACGGTGAAGTAGCCGCGGCCGTTGATCGCCAGGTCGAAGGGGTTCTCGGTGATCGTCAGGTTGCCCTGCTCGACGATGCGGTAGACCGCCGCCGGCTGGACCCCGAGGCCGAGCTGGATGCCGGAGGGCACCACGGTTCCGGCGTCGGAGGACTCGGACCCGACCCGCCGCAGGTCCTGGTAGAGCAGGTCCTGGAACTCCGCCCTCTGCCGCTTGAACCCGGTGGTCGTCATGTTGGCGATGTTGTTGGAGATGACCTCCACGTTCAGCTGCTGGGCCAGCATGCCGGTCGCGGCGATGTCTAGGGATCTCATGGCTCGGGTACCTCCTGGTGGCTTCGGCGGCCGCGCTGCGGCGAACTAGTTGGTCTGGACCAGCGCCCGGATGGCGCGGCGCTGGCGCTCGTGCTCCTGCTCGGCGAAGCGCTTCGCCGACTGGTAGCCGCGCATGGTCTCGATCAGCCGGGTCATCTCGCCGACCCCCTGGACGTTCGAGGCCTCCAGCATGCCCTGGACCACCTGGGAGCCCTCCGCGGCCGCGGCGATGGCCTCGCCGGCCTCGTAGGCGTTGCCCTTGACCCGCTTCAGAAGCTGCTCGTTGTCGAAGGTGACGATGTCGAGCCGGCCGAGCGTGCCCTGCTCGGTGGAGATCGTGCCGTCGCGGGCGACCTGGATGTTCTGGGCGTCGACCGGAATCAGGACGGGGCCGCCGCCGGCCAGGACCGGGTCGCCGGAGACCGTGGTCACCTGGCCCTGGGCGTCCAGCTTGAAGTGGCCGTCCCGGGTGTAGCGCGGGCCCTGCGCGGTATCGATGACGAAGTAGCCGGCGCCCTCGATCGCGAGGTCGAGCGGCGCGTCGGTGCGCGTCATCGGGCCGTTGGAGAGATCGCGGAGCTGCGCAGGGTCGCGGACGAAGCTGACGGGCTCGCGCCCGTCGCCGCGGCCGGCCAGGAACTCCTCGAAGAGTATCTGCTCGCCCCGGTAGGCGGTGGTGTTCATGTTCGCCAGGTTGTTGGCGATCATCTCCATCTGGCGGCTCAGCGTCAGCTGACGCGAGAGGGCGACATAGCCTGGATTGTCCATCTCTGACCCCGTTCTGCAGTGGTCCGTTCTCGGCGCGCGGCTTCGGATGCCGTCGCAGGTCTTCCGGGCCGCTGCCGGTGCATCCGGCGTGCCACTTCGCAGAATCTCGTAAATTCAGATAGATAGACGAAGGGCCCCGACCCCTCCGGGCGCCGATGCCGGGGGGCGGGGGCAGGCCTTGCCTAGTACTTATTGCCGAGGCCCGGACTCAACCTCTTGTTAAGGTGCCTAAACTATTCTTCCAAAAGCATTAGTCATAATTGCGGAATGTGAGGCTAGGACATATGGCCGAAGACGCGGCAGCGGCGGGCGAAGCCGAGATCGCGATGGAGGAGAAGAAGGGCGGAATGTCGGGCAAGAAGCTCGTGCTTTTCGTCGTCCTGCCTCTGCTCCTCGTCTCCGGCGGCGGTGCCGCCGCCTTCTTCCTTGGCGCCCTGGACGGCCTGCTCGGCAAGGAGCCGGCGCCGGAAGTCGCCGCCCTCGACCCGGCCGCGTCGCAGGCGGCCGGCGAAGGCGTGTTCTTCGATCTCCAGGAGATGCTGGTCAACCTCAATACCGGCGGGCGCAAGACCCACTACCTGAAGATCTCGGTCAGCCTCGAGGTCGGCTCCAACGACGACGTCCTCCAGCTGCAGCGGGTCATGCCGCGCATCGTCGACAGCTTCCAGGTCTACCTGCGCGAGTTGCGCATCGAGGACCTGCACGGCTCCGCCGGCCTGCAGCGGCTGCGCGAGGAGCTGCTGCTGCGGGTCAACTCCGCGGCCCAGCCGACCGTGGTCCGCGACGTGCTGTTCCGGGAAATGTTGGTGCAATAGGCGATGGCTGACGAGATCGAAACCCAGAACGAGGCCGGAGGCGAGGAGGGCGCCGTCGACCAGGACGCCCTGATGGCCGAGTGGGAGGCCATGGCCGACGGCGACGAGGCCGGCGAGGAAGAGACCCCCGGCGAGACCGGATCGGCCCGGGTCCTGGACCAGAGCGAGATCGACAGCCTGCTGGGCCTGGACGACGACGGGGCCGGGGCCGGCGACCGCTCGGGCGTCTTCGCCATCATCAACTCGGCGCTGGTGTCCTACGAGCGCCTGCCGATGCTGGAGGTGGTCTTCGACCGCCTGGTCCGGATGATGTCGACCTCGCTGCGCAACTTCACCTCGGACAACGTC
>JANQGU010000267.1 GCA_028282935.1 Kiloniellales bacterium | reverse complement strand
TAAGACAAGCAGCCCGCGTTCACGTGAACGCGGACAAGCTGCTCTAACTCTAGGAAGTAGATCAAAGTACCCCGTTCAATCGGAATCGATTGAACGGGGTACTTTGATCTAGACATCGGCCCTGGGCGGCAAGGCCATTGGCAGCCGGGCTCGGCCTGTGCTATCGCAGGGTCGAGGAAGCGAAAACGGGCAAGGACGCCTTCCCATGCTTGAAGCGAGCCGCTTGCGACGACGACGAGTGCCGCGCGCCCCGGGCGCGTAGGTCCCGTCCGTTCGCCCGCAGCAGCACGCTCGGCTTCTCATTCCGCCCACGAGCGTCATGTCGACCCGGTATCGGGTCACCCCAGCGTCGGATCACCAGGGGCCACGGCCAGGGCCGTAGAGGACCCTTCCCAGATCCCAAGCCGCGCGGCCCGGAGTCGCGGCAGGCTTCCGAAGCGAGATGACGCCATGCAGATCCAGATCCTTCAAGAACGGCCACAAGACCACGCGCAGATCGAACCCCTGCTCGACCTGACCTTCGGCGCGGAGCGGCACAAGCGGACGACCTATCGCCTGCGCGAGGGTGTCGCCCCCCTGGCCGAGCTCTGCCTCGTCGCCCTCGATCCCGAAGAGGCGCTGCTGGCCTCCCTGCGCTTCTGGCCGATCCTGGTGGCCTCGGCGCCTGCGATCCTGCTGGGGCCCTTGGCGGTTGACCCCCGGCTGCAGGGCCAGGGCATCGGCCGCAGCCTGCTGCGTCACGCCTTCGCCGAGGCCCGGCGGCTCGACCATGGCCTCTGCGTCGTAGTCGGAGACCCGGCCTACTACGGACCCCTGGGTTTCCGCTCCGCGGTGGCCGCCGGCCTGGTCATGCCGGGGCCGGTCGAACCGGCCCGCTTCCAGGTCCTTGAACTCACGCCGGGGGCGCTCGAGGGGCGGCGCGGCGTCGTGGAACGCCTGCCGGCCGCGCCCGGGAGGTTGCCGGTCAGCGGCGAAGGCGCCGCTTGACCGGGCCCGTCAGAAGCCGATGACCCGCTCGCGCTTGCGTTGCGGGGTCGGGCGGTCGACGTCGGAATAGACTCCGGTGCGCTTGCGGCGGATCTCGATGCCTTTTCCGGGGAGCTCGGCGCCGGGCGGCAGGTCGTCGGGATTCTGCCAGGCGCGGAAGGGCAGCGGTCCGACCTGGCCGCTGCGCGCCACCACGCGGGTCGTGCTCCAGCCCTGCTGGACGTAGACGTCCGCGCCCGGGGCCAGGATCTCCTCGTCCTCCTCCTGGAACTGGACCACGGTGACGGTCCGGCCGTCGGACATGGTGACCAGGTACTCGAAGCCGTCGCTTTCGTTGACGGCTTCCTCGACGATGAAGCCGATGGCGGCCCCGACCACCCCGCCGACCAGGGATCCGGCGGGTCCGAGCTGTCCGCCGAGCGCCAGGCCGCCGCTGAAACCGCCGGCCAGGCCGCCGACGGTGTAGCCGATGCCGCTGTTGCGTTCCTTGATGTCGACCGCTCTCGCGGTCACGACGCGGCCCTCGGCAACCTCGTAGAGGGTGCTCGACTCGGGGGTGTAGTAGTCGTCCTGCGGCGGCGAGCTGCAGGCAACGACGGAGAGGGTGACAAGCACAACGACGCCGGCTCGGCGCAAGGTCCCTATCCTTCCTGTCGTCCGCTCAATACCCTTGCCCTGATGCTAACACGCAATCTACCCGGAAATTCCGGCTTCTGCGCGTGGCAAGACCGTGGCACGGCGATCAGGCGCGGGCCGCGACCGCCAGGACCGGATCTCTCGGGCGGTCAGCCCTCGCGCTCGATCTTCTTCTTGAGCTGCAGGATGCCGTAGACCAGGGCCTCCGCCGTCGGCGGGCAGCCGGGCACGTAGACGTCGACCGGGATGATCCGGTCGCAGCCCCGGACCACCGAGTAGGAATAGTGGTAGTAGCCGCCGCCATTGGCGCAGGAGCCCATGGAGATGACCCAGCGCGGCTCCGGCATCTGGTCGTAGAGGCGGCGCAGGGCCGGTGCCATCTTGTTGGTCAGGGTACCGGCGACGATCATCACGTCCGCCTGCCGCGGGCTGGCGCGCGGCATCATGCCGAGGCGCTCGATGTCGTAGCGCGGCATGTAGGAATGGATCATCTCGACGCCGCAGCAGGCCAGGCCGAAGGTCAGCGGCCAAAGCGAACCGGAGCGCGCCCAGGCGACGAGCTTGTGCAGCTGCGCGACGACGAAGCTTTTCTCCTCGAGGGCTTGGGTGACCTGCGCCAGCACCTTCTCCTGCTGCCGGCCGGGGCCGAGCGGACGGGCCGGCAGGCCCCGGAAGCTGGTGCCGGTGATCATTCCGCGGCCCGCGCTTCCTGCCGCTGCGGCTCTTCCTCGAGGCTCCGCCGGGGCTCGAGGCGCCGCCAGGGGCAAAGCGGCGGCAGTTTTCCGCCCTGGGCCGCCGCGAAGAGGCCGATCCGCGACTGCGGGCGCTCCTGCTGCTCCCGTTCGATGAAGGCTGCGAACTCGACCTCGATGCCGGCGGAGGGATTCTCGGACACGACCTGCCTGACGAGGCGCGGAGGGATCTCGGCGCCGCGCGCGCCCATGACGTCGCAGTAGGCGCCGGCCTGCAGGTAGACGGCGGTCTCGCCGCTGGAGGGCGCGACGATGGGATTGAGGTGCAGCGAAATGGCGTCGGCGATGACCTGTCCCTTGGGCTCGACGCAGCCTTGGCCGGCCAGCCAAGCCGAGGCGCAGATCGCGCCTTCGACCGCGAAGCAGCCGATCCCCTCCTGGGTGCCGCGATGCCTCTCGGTGGCGCCGAGGTCGTGCAGCATCGCGGCGACGAAGAGCACTTCCTCGTCGCGGATGTAGCTGCCGTCGGCCAGGGCCAGCAGGACGCCCCAGTGGTAGCAGCGGAAGCAGTGGTTCAGCAGGGCGAGGCTGGAGACCTGCGCGCAGTAGGCCGCCGCGGCATAGGTCAGCTTGCTGTCCGGCACCTCGATGTCCTGCAGGTCGACGTGGCGCAAGCGGTCGTGGCCGCGCGCGACGGCGGCGGCATCGGAGGCGACCTGCGCCTTCGCCGCCATCTCGAGGTAGCGGAACCTGTCCTCGTCGCCGAGACGCCCGCCGGTTTCCATGCCCCATTGAAGATCACCCAGCATCTGCCGATCCCCCTTCTCGTTGCCGAAGGCCGCCGCCAGGGCGGCTCTGTCCTCGCTCGGGCAACACTTGGGCGCGCTCGGCGGGGAGGGGAACGGCCTGCCGGGCCGAATGACCGAAAGCCGATCAAGGGCGGCCGTTTCCGATCCCTGCGGCGGCGGACCGGCGGGTTACGCGGGAACCGGCTGATGCGTTCGCGGCGCGGGGCGCGGCGTGACCGGCGCGCGGCGCCGCTCCCGCTCCGCGTCGGAAGATCCCCGGCGGAAGGTCCGGCGGTAGTCGGTCGGACAGGCGCCGACGTGGCGCCGGAAGTGCTGCCGGAACGACAGCGCCGAGCCGAAGCCGCAGCGGGTCGCGATCTGCTCGACCGGCAGGTCGCTGTCCTCCAGCAGGGCGCGCGCCCGTTGCAGGCGCTGCAGGATCAGCCATTGATGGGGCGAGGTACCGGTCTCCTCCTGGAAGCGGCGCGCGAAGGCCCTGACGGAAAGGCAGGCGTGGCTGGCCATCTCGGGAACCGTCACCGGCCGCTCGAGTTGGTCCAGGAGCCAGGCGCGGGTCGGCTCCAGGCTGAATGACCGGGCCGGCTCCAGCGGCCGCTCGATGTACTGCGCCTGGCCGCCGCTGCGGTGCGGGCCGAAGACCAGGTGGCGGGCCACCCGGTTGGCCAGAGCGGTGCCGTGGTCGCTGCGCAGGATGTGCAGGCAGAGGTCGATGGAGGCGGTGACCCCGGCCGCGGTCAGGATCTCGCCTTCGTCGATGTAGAGGACCTTGGGATCGACCGTGACCTTGGGGAAACGCCGGGCCAGCAGCTCGGCGCGGGCCCAGTGCGTGGTCGCCCGGCGGCCGTCCAGCAAGCCGGCCTGGGCCAGCACGAAGGCACCGGTGCAGACCGAGGCGACGCGCGCGCCGCGCGCCCGGGCGCGGCGCAGCGCCTGCAGCAGCGCGGCCGGCTGCGGCCGCTCGTAGTCCATCACGCCCGGCACGATGACGAGGTCGGCGTCGTCGAGGGCGCCGAGGTCGCTTTCCACCGTCAGCGCCATGCGGTCGTGCACCGTGACCGGACCGCGCGTCGCAGCGCAGGTTCGCAGGCCATAGAGGCCCGGCGGGCAGAGGGCGAAGACGCTCCAGACGGCGGAGAAGTCGAAGAGCACGGGATCGGGCGGCAGAACAACGACAACGCTCTGCATGACGGCGCCTCCTGGCCGGAATTCAGTGTTGATTGAGTTTCGGCCCGACGGCCGGCGGAATCTATCCGAACTTTGCGCGCCTGCCGCCTGGAGGCCGACCCGGTTCAGGCGCGGGAGAAGAACTCCATCAGTTCGGCGTCGGCGATGGCGTCCGCGGCGAAGCCGAAGCTGCCCCGGTCGCGCATCTCCTCGGCGGCCCGGCGCAGCGTCCCCAGGGTCGCGCGCATCAGGCAACCGCCGACGCTGACCCGCTTGACTCCGGCCGCCTCCAGCCGGGACAGAGGCGCGCCGGCCACGGCCATGACCACGTTGAGCGGGCCCGCGACCTCGCGCGCCAGGACCGCGATGGAGTCGAGGTCCTGCACGCCGGGCGCATAGAGGCAGTGGGCGCCGGCCTCGCGGAAGAGGTTGAGGCGCCGGACTGATTCGGCGAGGGGATCCGGATGGCCGAGCAGGAAGGCCTCGCAACGCGCCGTCAGGGTGTAGGCGAAGCCCGTCCCTCGGGCCGCCTCGGCCGCGGCGGCGATGCGCTCGGCGGCGAAAGCGACGTCGAGCAGCCGGGGTTCGGGCGTATAGGCGACGTCCTCGATGCTGCCGCCGACGGCGCCGGCCGCGGCCGAGAGGCGGATGGTCTCGGCCGCGGCCTCCGGCGCCTGGCCGTAGCCGGCCTCGAGGTCGGCGCTCACCGGCAGGTCGACGGCGGCCGCGATCGCGGCCAGGGCGGCCAGGTTCTCCTCGCGGCTCAATGCGCTGCTGGCGTCGGGCCGGCCCAGGGCATAGGCGAAGCCGGCGCTGGTGGTGGCCAGGGCAGGGAAGCCGGTGGCGGCCAGCAGCTTGGCGCTGCCGGGGTCCCAGGCGTTGGGCAGGATGAAGGCCCCCGCCGTCTCGTGCAGCCTGCGGAAGGCCTCGGCCTTGGCGGTCTGGGAAAGGGTCATGCTCCGTCTCCTTCCTCGCGTTATTGGGCCCCGCATTAATTGGGCCCCGCATTGATTGGGCCTCGCATCATTGGGCAGGCGCAGTCTCCGCCACCCTCGGGAGCCTTGTCATGCGGAAACGATTCGCTTAGCATCGAAGTATGGTTGCAGAGCCTTCCACCGCCATCGCGGCGGCGCTGATCGGCGTGCCGGCCCGGGCCAACATCCTGGGCGCGCTGATGGACGGCCGCGCCCTGACCGCCAGCGAGTTGGCCTACCACGCCGGGGTCTCGCCCCAGACCACCTCCAGCCACTTGGCAAAGCTGGCCGAGGCCAAGCTGGTCGCGGTCGAGAAGCAGGGCCGGCACCGCTACTACCGCCTGGCCGGCGCGGCGGTGGCCGAGGCCCTGGAACTGCTGGCCCTGATCGTGCCGCAGCAGCCGGTGCCGCCGCGGCGCCGCTCCCGCGAGGTCGAGGAGACCCGCGCCGCGCGTTTCTGCTACGACCACCTTGCCGGCGCCCTGGGCACCGGGCTGACCGACGCCATGCAGGCCAGGGGCTTACTTGTGCCGGCCGCGCGCGACTTCGAGGTCACGGCCGCGGGCGAGGCCTTCTTCCGCGACCTCGGGCTCGAGCCCGAGAGCCTGAGGCGGCTGCGCCGGGCCTTCGCCCGCCAGTGCCTGGACTGGAGCGAGCGCCGCCCGCACCTGGCCGGCTCGCTCGGCGCCGGTTTCGCCCAGGTCGTGCTGGAGCGGCGCTGGGTCCGCCGCGCCAAGGAGGGCCGCCGGGTCTTCGTGACCCCGGAGGGACAGGCGGCCTTCCGGGACCTGCTGGACTTCGACTTCGCCGCCCGCAGCGCCGGCCTTCAGCCGGCCCAGAAGATCGAGTCCGGCGTGCAGATATAGGTCTTGTAGAAGGCGATGTAGAACAGCAGCAGGCCGACCGCTGCGGCTAGGCTGGCCAGGAACTGCAGCGCCCGCCGCGAGACCTTCGGCTTCAAGCGGTCGAAGGCCGGGCCCGCCAGCCCGCTCTGCCGCAGCGCCCTTCGCTCCCCCGGAATGCCGAGCAGGCGGAGGACCGACCAGTAGCAGAGGATCATGGCAACAACCCAGGACCCCAGGAAGAAGGCCTTCCAGAGGGCGGTGTTGCACTGGTCGAGATAAAAAACGAACACGGGCGTCCTGCCTCACCCTGTTCAGGGGTTGTGTCCCGGGCCCATTATTCCCGCAAACGGCGCTGGAGTCCAAGGGCAGGGCGGGAATCAAGCTGTAACTTGTTCGGGATACTTAGGGTTCGTCCTGCGCCAGGTCCCTGAGAACGGCCACCGTCGTCTCGCGCCAGTCGCCGACCTGGGTGACCCAGTCCGGGGCCGCGTCGAGCTTCGGCTGCTCGCCGAAGAGGTAGAGCCTGGGTACCAGGCCGTGCAGGTGCTCCAGGACGTCGAGCCGGTCATCAATGAAGTGCGTGATCTTGAGTTGCCGACAATGCACGGCCTTCTGCGAGCGCTGCAGGCAGAAACGAAGGTGTTCCCGCGGCAGCCCGGTCTCGCCATAGAAATCCCAGTGCCTCAGCCATTGCTTGGTTTTGCTCTGGACCTTGGGACCGGCCTTGGAGACCAGCCAGGCCCGTCCGCCGAAGGCCGACACCAGGCTTCTCACGCCGTCGAAGGCGCCCGGGCTGGGCGGCGTCTTCAGGGCCTTCTCCAGGCCGCCGCTCAGGAAGGAGGTGTCGGCCTTGCCGCCCTTGACGGGCGCCATGATCACCCGGCCGATATCGATGCCGATCCGCGGCTCGCTGTTTCGATGCTTGCTCATGGCGGCAAGATCTAAGGCGCCAAGCCATATAGTGGAACTATTTGTTTTCTATATGCTATAGTTACAGATTATAGATAGTCCTCTCGACGGGTTTGGGTCACGGAATCGGCGCCATGCGGTCGGATTGGCTGGAGGCTTTTCTGGCGTTCAGCGAAAGCTTGAACTTCACGCGCGCTGCGGAAGGGTTGCATATCTCGCAGCCGGCGCTTCACGTAAAGATCTCGAAGCTCGCCGGGTGGCTCGGTCAGCCGCTCTATCGGAAGCTCGGCCGCAACCTGGTTCTCACGCCGGCCGGCGAAAGGGTTGCGGCCTATGCCCGCGAAGAGCGTGAGCGCTCCCTGGCCTTCGTCGAGGAGCTGAGAACGGGTGTCGAGCGGGCGCCGGTCGTGCTCTGCGCCGGGACCGGCGCCTATCTCTATCTGCTGGGACCGACGATATCGCAGTTCTCCAAACGGGCGCTCTCACCGCTCAAGCTGATCACCGGCGATCGGGATCGCACGCTGCAGCTCCTCCTGACCGGTGAGGCCCACCTGGGCGTCACGGCGCTCGATGCGGTGCCCGACGGGATCACGGCGGAGAACCTGGTCGCCGTCGAGCAGGTCTTGGCGCTGCCCCGCGATCACCGCCTCGCCAAGAAGAGCAGGCTGCAGCTGGCCGATCTGCAGGACCAGGCCCTGGTCGTGCCGCCCCAGGGTCGGCCGCACCGTGTCATGCTGAACCAGATGCTGTCGCACGCCGGCGTGACCTGGCGGGTCGCGGTCGAGGCCGGAGGCTGGGAACTGATGCTGCACTTCGTCGGTCTCGGGGTCGGCCTCGCGATCGTCAATGGCTGCTGCCGACTGCCGCCCGCGCTGGTCGCGCGGCCTCTGGAGGAACTGCCCGGCGTTCGCTATCAAGTGCTGCGGCGGACCGGAGGCCGGCTCCACGACGGGGCGGCGGAGCTGAGGCGGCTGCTGCTGATCAACGGCGACGCCTGGCGTTCGGCAAGCGAAGACGGGTCCTGATCATGTCCGAGCGGTCCATCCGTTTGAGCCGCGTCGTCGCGCACGCTTTGCGCCATCGGCCGGAGCACTATGGCCTGGAGCTGGATAGGGACGGCTGGGTTGCGGTGGAAGCGCTGGCGCGCGCCCTGGCCGGCCGCGGCGCGGAGTGGCGCGATCTCTCCGGCCAGGAGATTCGGGCCATGGTGGCGACGGCGGCCAAGCAGCGTTACGAGATCAGCGGCGACCTCATCCGCGCGCGCTACGGGCACTCGCTCCCGGACAGGATCGAGGGCGTTCCTGCGGTTCCGCCCGACCTGCTGTACCATGGCACGACGCCCGAGGCGCTGCCGAAGATCCGCTCGGAGGGCCTGAAGCCAATGCGGCGTCACTACGTGCACCTCTCCCCCGATCCGGAAACCGCGGCTCTCGTCGGCGAGCGTCGCAGTGCGATACCGGTCGTTATCGAGGTTCGCGCCGGGCAGGCCCATGCCGAAGGCCTGACCTTCTATCGCGGTAACGACAGTGTCTGGCTTTCCGATCCGATTCCGGCAAGCTACCTCCGCCTGCCGGACGAGTAGACGGCTCTCCCGCCGGCGCTTCGGCAGCAACTGACAGCCAGCTGTCATGAGGCTCCGGCCACTGCGGTCGTGAGGACTGGCGGCAGGGGGGCCCGGTCATCTATCCTCGCCGCTTCTTTGGCCGGCAATCCCCGGGACCCATGTCGACATCCTCATCCGCGCTTCCCGTGATCTCCAACGCCGCGGCGCGGCGCCTGCTGCTCGAGGCCCAGGGGCTGGCCGCGGATCCGGTCCGCAAGCTGGACGGCCCCGGGCTGCTGCGCCTGGTCGAGGACCTGGGCTACGTCCAGGTCGACAGCATCAACACGGTCGAGCGGGCCCACCACCACATCCTCTTCAGCCGCAACCAGACCTACCGGCAGCCGCAGCTCGCGCGCCTGCTGGAGCGCGAGGCGGCGCTCTTCGAGAACTGGACCCACGACGCCGCGGTCATTCCCAGCCGCTTCTACCCCTTCTGGCGGCCGCGCTTCGAGCGCGAGCGGACGCGGCTGACCGAGCGCTGGCAGAAGTTCCGCCGCGCCGGCTTCGACGGCTACTTCGAGACCGTGCTGGCGCGCATCGCCCGCGAGGGCCCGCTGATGGCCCGCGATTTCGGCGAGGACGGCAAGAAGCGCAGCGGCGGTTGGTGGGACTGGCATCCCGAGAAGACCGCCCTGGAGTTCCTCTGGCGCACCGGCGCCCTGGCCGTGGCCCGGCGCGAGGCCTTCCAGAAGGTCTACGACCTGCCGGAGCGGGTGATCCCGGAATGCCACCTGGCGCCGCGGCCCGACCACGAGGCCTTCGTCGACTGGAAGTGCCGCAGCGCGCTGGCGCGCCTGCGCTTCGCGACCTGGGGCGAGCTGGCGGCCTTCTGGGGCACGCTCAGCCCCGCCGAGGCCAAGGCCTGGTGCCAGCGGGAACTGGGCCGCTCGATCTGCCAGGTCGCGGTCGAGCCGGTCGGGGGCGGCAAGCCGCGGCCGGCCTTCGCGCCGATCGACCTCCCGGACCGGCTGAGCGAGCTGCCGGAGCCGCCGCCGCGGGTCCGCGCGCTCAGTCCCTTCGATCCGGTGATCCGCGACCGCGCGCGCCTGGAGCGTCTCTTCGGCTTCCACTACCGGATCGAGGTCTTCGTGCCGGCGGCGAAGCGGCGCTACGGCTACTACGTCTTTCCCCTGCTCGAGGGCGCGCGCTTCATCGGCCGGCTGGACATGAAGCACGACCGGCAGACCGACGGCGCCCTGCGGGTCACCGGCCTCTGGCTGGAGCCCAAGGTCAGGATGTCGTGCGGGCGCCAGGACCGGCTGATGGCCGAGCTCAAGCGGGTTCAGAGGTTCGTCGGCGCCGCGAGCCTCGACTTCGATCCGGCGCGCTGGGCCGCGGGGCGCTCGTCCGGAAACGGCGCCGCATGACGGGCGGCGGCCCCGGCCTCAGGCCTCCCCCTCGTCGTCCAGAAGGGGCAGCAGCCAGTCGCTGGTCTCCTTGCTGGGCACCACCGGGACGATCTCGAAGTCGATCAGCTCGCCCCAGTTGGCGACCCACTGCTGCAGCAGGCGGGCGTCCTCGCACTCCATGAGCTGGAAGCAGCGGTCGAAGTTCGCCTCGATCCAGCTACCGACGTAGGTCAGGCCCTCCGGGGCCATGCGGCCCTCCGCGCGAAAGCGCCGGTAGACCGCCTTGGCATCCCGCCCTCGAAACCGCTCGATCACCATGAAGAGCATGACCAGGTCCTCGCGAGTCCATCACCGCAGCGCCCCCTCGGCGCCCGACTGGACGAAAAGAGGATAGGAGTCCTTCCTCGTCCGGGCTCAGCGCGGCGGCTTGGCCTGGATCATGCCGTAGCCGAGGCGGCCGTCCCAGCGGCTCGGTCCGACGCGCCAGGCCTTGTCCCGCAGGTGTTGCCTCAACTCGTCGGGAGACAGGGCGTTCGGCCCCCAGTCCTGCCGGATGGCCGACACCACGCCCGCCGCCAGCCCGCAAGCGGCCGAGGTCCCACCGTTGACCGTGTGCCGGTCGTGGGTCTCGGTGAACTGGCTCGGGGCGACCAGATCCGGCTTCTCCCTGTCGCAGATCGGCGGTGGGTAGAGCAGGGCGCTCGGGCCCTGGGACGAGGAGCCGATCCAGATGGCGTCGGTTCTGGCGGCGCCGACGGAGAGCACGCGCCGATGGCCGTTGGCGCCGAGGATGCTCCGTCCGGGCCCGACGTCGTAGGGCCCGGCGCGCTGGTCCGGGCAGAACTGGCCGGAGTTGCCGGCCGCGAAGACGACATCGACGTTCTCGTCGGCGAGCTCGTCGATCAGGAGGTTGAAGGGATGATCGGGATTCGTCGTGTAGTAGCCATAGGGATACTCTTCCGTCCGGTCGAAGATCGCCCAGGCGTTGACCAGGACCCAGCGTTCGTCCTTCGCCTTGGAGCAGCGTCCGCGGAGGTCGTCGAGGACTCTCTGGAAGGCGGCCTGCGCATCCGACAGGAACCGGGTGATGTCGGTGATCCGCGCGGGAATCAGGGGAAGGTCGTAGAGGGTGACCTTCGGCGCGACGGCCAGCAGGTTTCGCGCGATCATCATGCCGTGATCGTTGTCGGTCACGCCGCGAAGGGTCTGAAGCGTGCCGGGAAGGATGCAAGGCGGCTGGCCGTCGGGGCAGTAGGCCCAGCCGCCGCCGAAGGTGCCGTTCAGCCGGCTGTGGACGTGGCCCTTGTTCAGTCCCTGGTCGACGATGATCGCCCTGACGTTCTCGCCGGAGAGGCCCTTCTTCCTCAGCTTCTTATGCTTGATCAGGCGGTTGGCCGCGTCCCGGTCGCCGAACTTGTGATTGGGCGCCCTGCCCGGACACCAGTGGTCGACCGTGTCGAAAGCCGGGTCGGCGCCGTCGCCTTCGAAGCCGGCCAGGATCGGATACCCCTTCATCAGCCTTTCGAGGATGTCCTTGTCCGCGGAGAAGAAGCGCAGGATCAAGCGGCTCAAGCCTTCGATCGACGCCCTGCCCGACAGGGCGTCCCGGCCGTACTTCCGGCGCTCCTCGATCAGAGGCGAGACGTTCAACGAGGGAAAGGCCATGTCGAGCCGGCCCTTCCGGATGTCCTCGGCCAAGTCGGGATCGATGTAACCGATGATCTTGATCTTGTCCTTACGAAGATAGGCTTCGACAAATCCATCCATGCCGTCGTCGGCCTTGGCACGGTCTATCGTAATGTAGATGTGATGTAGTTTTTCGCACTTCATCGAATTGTCCGCCCGGTATTGTTCGACAGCCGGCGAGTATTCCAGATTTGCCGGCGTCCTTAGCCTTAACCGCCACCCAAATCGGCCCTAAGTCACTTGCAAGTCCGAATTGATTCACCGATGCTTGACTCAGGCCGAACGTGTTCGGTCTGGGGATCTTAGCACTCAGTCGAGTGGTTAGATATGACTCCGAGTTCGTCACGAGGCGAAGATATCGGATCGGAGGCCGTTTTCGCGCGCCGTCTCGTCGCCGTGGCCTTCGCCGACATCGTCGGCTACTCGACCTTGATGGCCGAGGACGAAGATCGGACTCATGCGCGCTGGATGTCGATGCGCCGGGAGATCATCGAGCCGCGGCTGAGAGCGCACCGGGGACATCTGGTCAAGTCGACGGGCGACGGCGTCCTGGTCGAGTTCGCCAGCGTTCTGGATGCCGTGGCCTGGGGGCGGGAGGTCCAGGAGTCGATCCGCGAGTCGATCGCCGCGGCCGACGGCCCGGGGCGGCATCTGGAGCTCCGGATCTCGGTCCATCTCTGCGACGTGATCGAGGAGGAGACCGACATCTACGGCGACGGCGTGAACATCGCGGCCCGCTTGCAGGAGTTCGCGCCGCCCGGCGGAGTCATCGTCTCGGAGACCGTCTACGAGATCGCGCGCGTTTCCATCGACCTGGAAGCGAAGAGCCTGGGCTACCTGAAGCTCAAGAACATGGCGACGGCGGTGCGGGCCTACCTGATCGATTCGAGCCAGAGCGACAGCATCGAGCTCCTGCAGACCCGCAACAAGGTCCGGCCTTCCATCGCGGTGCTGCCGCTGCAGAACCTGAGCGCCGATCCGCGCGACGACTACTTTGGCGACGGCATCGTCGAGGACATCGTGGTCTCCCTCGCCAGCCTGCGGGAACTGCTGGTGATCTCGCGCGCCTCGACGCTGGTCTACGGCGCGCGGCAGCCCGACCCTCGGGACGTCGGCCGCACCCTGGGCGTGCGCTATGTCCTGATGGGCGCCTTCCGCCGCTCCGCGGGCAAGGTGCGGGTGTCGATCGAGCTCTGCAACGTCGATGGTGGGGCCTGCCTTTGGGCCGACAGCTATGTCGTGCCCCTGGGCGAGCTCTTCGAGGTTCAGGACGAGATCGTCAGCCGCGTGGTGGCCGGTATCGCGCCCAACGTTCGCGCGGTCGAGCTGCGCGAGGCGATGCGCAAGCGGCCGGAGAACTTTTCGGCCTACGACCACACGCTGCGGGCCTTGGAGTGCATCCACAGCCTCGATCGCGAGACCTTCATGCGCGCGCGCGGTCTGCTGCAGCAGGCGATTGCGCTCGATCCGGAGTTCGCCATGTCCGTCGCCTGGATGGCCAGGTGGTATTCGCTGCTGGTCGGCCAGGGCTGGTCGGAGCAAAGGGACCAGGACGCGGCGGAAGGCCTGCGTTTCGCCAGCCGGGCGCTCGAGCTCGATCCGCAGAACGCCCTGGCTCTGGCGACCTTCGGCCATATGAGGTCCTACCTTTTCCACGACTACGACAGCGGCGCGGTCTACCTGGACCGGGCGCGAAGCGCCTGCCCGAACAGCGCGCCCGCCTGGGTGCTGTCGAGCGCCACGATGAGCTATATCGGCAGAAGCGACGAAGCGGTGCGCTACGCGGAGCACGGCCTGCGCCTCTCGCCCTATGACCGCAGCCTTTTCTACAGTTATTTCTTTCTGGGTTTGGCGCACTACGGCGCCGGCGCCTACGACCAGGCGATCAAGTGGTGCCGGCTGTCGCTCTCCGAGAACGCGTTGTACACGGCGACTTACCGGATTCTCTCCGCGGCCATGGTCGGTGCCGGCGCGGTCGAGCAAGGCCAGGAAATCGCCCAGGCCATGTTGCGTCTCGAGCCCAATTTCTCCCTCGAGCACTATGCAACAACGAGACAACCTTTCCGCGACGAGCGGACCGGGAAGACCTACCTCGATCAATTGCGGTCGGCCGGGATTCCTGATTGAATGATCATTCTGTTGCTTCGAGGTTCGCTTTCTACGGCGACCTCGCAACGAACTCGGGAGGGGTGAGCCATGGGGGGCATAGGACCGACTGACGGTGCCATAGTCGCGGATGGAGCGGATGGCGCCGATGGAGCGGATGGCGCGGACGGCGCCGCCGGACGCGGGCTGGGCAGTAGCCGCGGGTCGCGAGCCACCTTCCGCCCGATAGGGATTTCACCTCATCCCAAGCTGAACAAGTTCGGCACCTTCGACGGGAACCAGTGGCCTCCCGTGAGTCCGCCACCAAGCCCCTTGGTGCCCTTGCACGAGCTTTTCGGCGTCGCCCCGGCGGTCGAGTTTCCGCGGCGCGCCTGGTCGTCCTATCATATGTCGATCGTCCTGCTGGGCGAGTTCGTGCGGCAGACGAACAGCGGCGGGAAGTTCTGGCATCAGCTCAATATCGGAACGCGCCCCAGCGAGGCGGTCCTGCACAAGGAGATCGAAGAGCTGGTCGCGCTGATCGAGTACCGGGCCGGTGTGCTGAAGGAAGCGCTGATCCAGCGCGACGGGCTTCTGGAGTACTTCCGCGGGGTTCTGAGCTTCTCGAAGGACTCCCACCCCTACACCTTCGATCTCACGCAGGTCGCGCTTCGCGTCGGCCAGTTCGTGGCGATGCACTACAAGAACAAGAACAAGATCCCGCGGCCGTCCTATCTGGCGCCCGCGCTGATGCCGCCGATCGAACCTCCCGGCCACGCCTCCTGGCCCAGCGGGCACGCGACCGAGAGCTATCTGGTGGCCCGTTGCCTGGAAGACGTCCTGCCCGCGGCCGCGCATGACGCCAGCGCGCCGGCCGGCAAGGCCCTGGACCGCCTTGCCGAGCGGATCTCGAGGAACCGGGAAGTCTTGGGCCTGCACTATCCGACCGACAGCAAGGCCGGAAAGAAGCTGGCGGAGGAGACCTACAAGATCCTGAAGAGGTGCCCGAGCATCAAGGGCAACAAGGGCTTGATCGAGCTGGCCAAGGAAGAGTGGGACCAGAAACCGCTCTGACCGAAGGCCCGTTCCGTCCAAGGGTAGGGCGCCAACCGGCGCCGTCCTCCACTTGAAGAGGCCCGCTACTTCCCTTCGCGCAGCCAGGCGAAGCCGAGGGCGCCGAGGGCCAGCAAAAGGAACAGCAGGGGCGAGATCAGGGGCACCTGGTCGACGCCGGTGACGACGTAGCTGTTGCTGCCCTGCAGGCCGATCCAGCCGCGGCCGTGGCGGTCGCGGCCCGCCTTCACCTTGCGCAGCTCGGGCAGACCGGCCCCGGCCAGGGTCACCACCGCGCCGCCGCTCTCCTCGGCCAGCGGGGCGAGGACCTCGCCGGTGGCGCGCAGGTCGGCGAACTCCAGAGGATTGACGGCGCCCGAGGCCGCCAGGGCCGTGTGCCGTCCGTCCGAGACCCGGTAGAGGCCGAGCTCGTCGGCCGGCGCGCTGGCGGTCGCCCGGCCGTCCTCGCCCGGCCGCAGCAGAAGCTCGCCGGTCTCGCCCGAGGGCGCGGTGATCTCCACCGCCACGGCCTCGGCCGAGAGCGAGCGGCGCTCGATCATCAGGCGGCCGTCGGTGATGGTGGCGCGCAGGTCCTCTTCCTCAAGGTCGGGCTCCTTCATCAGCCAGTGCGCGGTGCGGCGCATCAGCTCGGCCTGCGGTCCGCCGCCCTCGAAGCCTCGCGCCCAGAGCCAGATGTGGTCGCTCATCAGCTGGCCGACCCGGCCCTCGCCGAAGCGGTCGAGGATCAGCAGGGGCCGGTCGCCGACGCCCGACATGGCGACCACGCCGCGCTGCGGGGTCACCTCGATCTGGCGGAACCAGCGGCCCCAGCTCGGGTCCTCGCCGGCCGCCGTGTCGCCGGCGCCGGGCAGCCCGGCGGTGACCGGATGGCGCAGGCCGATGTCCGTGACCCTGGGCGTGAAGCCCTGCTCGATGTTCTGGCCGGTCGGGACGCCGGGCAGGATCCGGCCCAGCGGCGTGCGGAACAGCGACAGCGGGGTCGAGAAGGTCGGGCCCACGGCTTCCAGCAGGGCGCCGCCGCTCTCGACGTACTGGGCGATGTTGTCCAGGTAGATCCGCGGCAGCACCCCGCGCCGGCGGTAGCGGTCGAAGACGATCAGGTCGAACTCGTCCAGCTTGACCGAGAAGAGCTCGCGGGTCGGGAAGGCGATCAGCGACAGCTCGCGGATCGGCGTGCCGTCCTGCTTCTCGGGCGGGCGCAGGATGGTGAAGTGCACCAGGTCGACCGAGGGGTCGGACTTCAGCAGGCTGCGCCAGGCCCGCTCGCCGGCATGGGGCTCGCCGGAGACCAGCAGCACCCGTAGCCGCTCGCGCACGCCGTTGACCACGACCGCGGCCCGGTTGTTGAGCAGGGAGAGCTCCTGCGGACCGGCCTCGACCTCGAGCTCCAGGACCGAGGGCCCGCGGCGGTCGAGCTCGAAGCTGACCTCCTGCTCCTCGCCGACCGGGACCATGATCTCCTCCGGCGCGCCGCCGTCGCGGCGCAGGGTCAGGCGGGCCAGGCGCGGCGCGCCCGCCCGGGCGTCGAGATCGCCGGGCAGGTCCTCGACCTTCAGGGTCATGGTCAGCTGGCGGCCGACGATGCCGTAGCTGGGCACGCTGTCGAGCACCAGGCGCCGGTCGCCTTCCTCGGACTCGCCGCTGCGCAGCAGGTGCAGGGGCGCGTCTATGCCGAGCGCCGCCAGGGACTCCGGGGCGTCGTGGACCCGGCCGTCGCTGACCACGATCACGCCCGAGACCTGGCCGCGGGGCACGTTGGCCAGCTCCCGCTCCAGGGTCGCGAAGAGCCGGGTGCCGTCCTCGAGCTGCCCGCCCGCGCCCTGGCCGCTGCGCACGACCCGGACCTGGGTGTCGCCCAGGGCTTCCAGGCGGTCCTCGATGTGGGCGACCGCCTCGGCGGTCTGCTCGGGCCGCCGGCCGACGCTCTGGCTCGCGCTCTCGTCGACCAGGACCAGGGCGATGTCTTCCAGCGGCTGGCGCACCTCGTTGACCAGGCTGGGATTGGCCAGGGCGAGCAGCAGCACCGACAGGAAGGCGGCGCGCAGCAGGGCGCCCTTGGCGCCGCGCAGCAGCGCCAGGGCCACCACCACGGCGGCGGCCGCGGCCAGGGCCGCGATGACCGCCCAGGGCAGGGCCGGCGCCCAGATGATCGAAAGGCCGCTGTTCATTGCCCCAGACGCTCCAGGATATAGGGCACGTGCACCTGGTCGGTCTTGTAGTTGCCGGTCAGGGCGTACATGACCAGGTTGACGCCGAAGCGGTAGGCCATCTCGCGCTGCCGCTCGCCGCCCGGCACCGCGGGAAACAGCGGCCGGCCCTGCTCGTCGATGGCCCAGGCCCCGGCCCAGTCGTTGGCGCCGATCATCACCGAGGAGACGCCGTCGTTGACCCGGCCCTCGGCCGACTCGATCCACAGGGTGCCGCCGGCGTAGCGGCCGGGGAAGTCCTGCATCAGGTAGAAGGCCTTGGTCAGCACGTGGTCGGGCGACACCGGGATCAGTGCCGGCACCTGGATGTCCCGGGTCAGCGTCTGCAGCGCCGTCGAGGGCTGGCCCAGCACCTGGGCCGCGGCCTCGGGCCGTCGCAGGTCGAAGAGGATGGTGCCGCCGTTCTTCAGGAAGGCGTTGACCGCGGCGGCGGCGGCGCTGTCGAGGGCGCGCTGCTCGCGGGTGACCGGCCAGTAGAGCAGCGGGAAGAAGGCCAGCTCGTCACGGCCCAGGCGGACGCCCACGGGCTCGGCCGCCTCGACCGCGGTGCGCCGGTTCAGCACCCGCGACAGGCCGGTGAGGCCGGCGTGGCTGACCTCGTCGACCGCCGGGATGCCGGTGCGCACGTAGGCCAGGCGGGTATCGGTGGTCGCCTTGAGGGCGAAGGCGTCGTCGCCGTCCTGCGCCTCCGCCGGGGCCCCGGCGAGGAGGCCCGCCGCGGCGCCCAGAAGGAGCACGGCGGCGCCGCGGCCGAGCCGGGCCGGGATCAGCAGGCCGCGCAGCGCCAGGGCGATGAACATGTCGAGCAGCGCCAGGACCAGGGCGGCGGCCAGCAGCCAGGGCAGAAGCACGGTCTCGCTGCGGCCGGCGAAGGACTGCACGGCCTGGCCGTCGATGCTCGGCCCGAGGCCGGCGAGCGGGCCGACCTGGTCCGCCAGGTTGTAGGCGCGGCGCAGGCTGTCGCGGCCGTAGATGCCTGGCGGGTGGCGGGCGTCGATGCGGCCGGCCTCGATGGTCTCGGCGTCGAGGGCGACGGCGGTCGCCGGCGGCCGGCCCAGCAGGCCGAAGCCGTCCAGGGCCTCGAGCGGCGGCAGGGCCTCGTCGGCGGTGACGTTGGCGACGCCCTGGCTGACCGCGACGATCTTGCGCAGCATCTCGATGAAGAGGCCGGAGAGCGCCAGGTTCGACCAGTCGGTGTTGGCGCTGGTGTGAATCAGGACCAGCCAGCCCTCGCCGCGCCGCTCGGCGGTGACCAGCGGCGTGCCGTCCTCCAGCCGGGCCCAGGTCTTCTCCGGCAGGTCCAGCGCCGGCTCGGCCAGGACCTGGCGCTCGACCACCACGTCCTCGGGCAGGTCGAGGCCGGCGAAGGGGCTGCCGCGGTGGAAGGGCGCCAGCTTGGCCGGGCGGCTCCAGGTCATGGCGCCGCTCAGGGTGCGGTCGCCCAAGCGCAGGCGCACCGGCAGCAGCGCGTCGTCGCCCTGCTGGGCCATCCGCGGCCCGGCGAAGCGCAGCAGGGTGCCGCCCTGCTCGATCCAGAGGGACAGCGCCTCGGCCTCCTCGGCCGGCAGCCGTCCGGCGTCCGCCAAGGTCAGCACGGCGACGCCTTGGCGCAGCAGCTCGCCGACGCTGCCCTTCTGCACCTCGGTGTAGGGTGCCAGGGCGCGCTCCAGGTAGTAGACCTCGCCCAGCAGCGGCCGCAGGGCCAGGGGGCCGGCGGCGACGAGTCCGACCGGCCGCCGGCGCCAGCGCTCGTCGATCAGGAAGACCGCGGCGGCCGTCTCCTCGGCCTCGATCTTGAGCCGGGCGATCTCGTTGCGCAGCTCTGTCGGCAGCTCGAAGCGGACGCTGGAGCGGGCCTCGCCCGGCGCGAAGCGGGCCTCGGCACGGCCCAGCAGGCGGCCGTCCTCGGCCAGGGCGCGCACCACGGCAAGGTCCTCGCCCTCGCTCGACGCCCGCTCGACCTCGACGCCGACGCTGCCGGCATCGAGCTGCGGCGTGCCGAGGCGCCGGGCCAGGCGCAGCGGCTCGTCCTGATAGACCCGGACCGGCCCGATGGCGCGCAGGCGGGCCATGAAGTCGCGCAGATCGGCCTCGCTCTCGCCGTGGTTCAGGCCGTCGGAGAGCCAGACCACCGGTGCCGAGGCCTCGAGCGTCACCGCCTCCAGCGCGGCCAGTGCGGCGCGGCGATCGACCGGCCAGGGCTGCGGCGCCAAGCCCTGCAGCAGGCGCCGGGCCGCCGCCGGGTTCAAGGGATCGCTGGCCGCGACCTGGGAATCCGGGCCCTTGGGCGCGGTGGTCAGGACGACCAGGGAGCGGCCGTCGCGCTCGGCCTGGTCGATCAGGCCGTTGATGGTGTCGCGCCGCTGCGGCCAGTTGCGCGCCGCCGCCCAGCCGTCGTCGACGATCAGCACCAGGGGGCCGCTGCCGGCCAGCGGGCGGCTGGGGTTCAGCAGGGGCTGGGCCAGGCCGAGGATGATCAGGGCGGCGATCAGCAGGCGCAGGGCGACCAGCCAGGGCGGCGTCCGGGCCGGGGTCTCCTCCGGCGGCCTGAGGCCGGTCAGCAGGCGCAGCGCCGGGAAGTCGATGCGCCGGGGCGCCGGCGGCGTCAGGCGCAGCAGCCACCACAGCAGGGGCAGCGCGCCCAAGGCCATGAGCAGCCAGGGCTGGGCGAACGCCAGGGGGCCGAGCTCCAGCATCGCCTAGAGCGCCTGGTTCGCGGTCAGGGCCGCGTAGAGGGTGAGCAGCACCGCCTGGGCCGAGGTGTCGCTGCGGTGGCGGGTGTAGGTCCAGCCGATGCTGCGGGCGATGGCGTCGAGGCCGTCGAACTGCCGCTGCAGGCGGTTCTGGTAGTCGCCGCGCACGCTCTCGGTCCGCGACAGCAGCCAGGGGTCCTCGCCCTCCAGGCCCTGGAACAGCACCCGGCCCTCGTAGGGCAGGGATTCCTCGGCCGGGTCGAGGATCTGGATGAGGTGGCCGCGCACGCCGCTCTCGGCCAGGCGCCGGACGCTGCGGTCGATGTCGCCCAGCGGCGCCAGGAAGTCGCTGAGCATCACCACCTGGGCGAAGCGGGGCAGGACCTGGCCCGGGGGCAGGCTGCTGTCGTTCGCTTCCAGGTGCTCGAGCTGCAGGGCCATCCGGGTCACGGTGCCGCGGCCGGTCGCCGGCGGCTGGCCGGAGCCGAGCAGCGCGACCCGCTCGCCGCCGCGGACCAGCAGCACCATCAGGGCCAAGGTCAGCAACTCCGCGCGCCGTCGCTTCGAGCCGTGGTCGTCGCCGGAGGTCCAGTCCATCGAGGCCGAGGTGTCGCACCACAGCCAGACCGACTGCGCCGCCTCCCACTCCAGCTCGCGCACGAAGACCTGGTCGGACTTGGCCGACTGCCGCCAATCGATGAGCTGCGGCTGGTCGCCGGGCTCGTAGTGGCGGAACTGCCAGAAGGTCTCGCCCTGGCCGACCCGGCGCCGGCCGTGGACGCCCTGGGCGACGGTGGCCGCGACCCGTTCCGCCTCGACCAGCAGCGGCGGCAGATTCGCCGCCAGGGCCTCGGCCCGCTGTCGTCGCCGGAGTGCGCGCTGCAGCATCAGGCTTGCCGTCGGCTCTTCGGGCTCACCGGTGCGGGGCCGCGAGCCGGAGGATCACGTCGTCGACCGAGACCCCGTCGGCACGGGCCGCGAAGTTCAGCGCCATGCGATGGCGCAGCACCGCCGGCGCCAGGGCCAGGACGTCGTCGACCGAGGGCGCCAGGCGCCCTTCCAGGACCGCCCGGGCGCGGACCGCCAGCATCAGCGACTGGCTGACCCGGGGACCCGGGCCCCAGGAGACTTGCTTGACCACCTCGGGTATGTCCGAGGTCTCGGGCCGGCCGGAGCGCACCAGGGCCAGGATCGTCTCGACCACGCTCTCGCCGACCGGGACCCGGCGCACGAGTTGCTGGGCGGCGATCAGCTCCGTGCCGGTCATCACCGCCTGGGCGCTGGACTGCTCGGGGCCGGTGGTCGCGATCAGCATCTGCCGCTCGGCGTCGATGTCCGGATGGCCGACCTCGATCTGCATGAAGAAGCGGTCGAGCTGGGCTTCCGGCAGGGGATAGGTGCCTTCCTGTTCCAGCGGGTTCTGGGTCGCCAGGACGTGGAAGGGCGAGGGCAGGTCGTGCGGCGAGCCGGCGACCGTGACCTTGTGCTCCTGCATCGCCTGCAGCAGCGCCGACTGGGTCCGCGGGCTGGCGCGGTTGATCTCGTCGGCCATCAGAAGCTGGCAGAACACCGGCCCCGGGATGAAGCGGAAGGCCCGCTGCCCGCCCTCGCGCTCTTCCAGCACCTCGGCGCCGAGGATGTCGGCCGGCATCAGGTCGGGCGTGCACTGCACCCGCTTGTCCTCAAGGCCCAGGACCGTGCCGAGGGTTTCGACCAGGCGGGTCTTGGCCAGGCCAGGCACGCCGATCAGCAGGGCGTGGCCGCCGGCCAGGAGCGTGATTAGGGTTTGATCGATGACCTGCTCTTGGCCGAAGATCACCTGGCCGATGCTTCTGCGGACCAACTGCATGCGCTCGCCGAGGGCTTCGATCTCCTCGGCAAGCTTCTGTCCGGCGGCTTCGGACGTCGGCGCGGTCTTGGTCGCGTTCACGCGGGTCTCCTCTAGTCGACGGGAGTGCGGACGATGCCGGACCCGGCTTCCAAACCCGGCAAGCTGCCTGAAAACATAGACACTCCGAAGGCTCCTGACCAGTCGGGTGGGCCGAGAAACCCTGGTCCGCCGCGCGATTACGCCCTGCGCATCGCGCGCGACGGGACCTGGTACCACCAGGGCTCGGCAATCCAGCGTAAGCCCTTGGTTAAGCTGTTTTCCACGGTTTTGCGGCGAGAAGATGACGGCAGCTTCTGGCTGGTCACGCCGGCAGAGCGCGGCCCGATCCAGGTCGACGACGCCCCCTTTACCGCTGTTGAAGTCTACGTGACCAGCAGCGGAAGGGATCAGGCGCTGCGCTTCCGGACCAACCTGGACGACTGGGTGACCGCCGGGCCGGAACACCCGATTCGGGTCGAAACCCGACCTGACAGCGGCGAGCCCAGCCCTTATATCTTGGTACGGGACCGGCTCGAGGCCCTGATCCTGCGTCCGGTCTTCTACGAGCTGGTCGATTTGGCGGAAACCAAAAAGCAAGACGGTAAAGACATCCTGGGCTTATGGAGTCAGAACACCTTTTTCCCCTTGGGGGACCTGTCGGCGGCGGACTGACCGTCGAAGCGATCGCCCAACGCCTCGCCGCCCAGCCGGCGCCGGGCCGCCGGCGCTCGCCCCGCAGCCCGGCCGAGTCCGCGGCCTTGGAGCTGCCGCGCGGCGATCACGACCTCAACCCGGACTTCTTCGACCCCGAACGGCCGCTGACCCCGGCGGCGGTGCTGGTGCCGATCGTGGCGCACGAAGACGACCTGACGGTTCTGCTGACCCAGCGGACCGATCACCTGCACGACCACGCCGGACAGATCAGCTTTCCCGGCGGCCGCGTCGACCCCGGCGACGCCGATGCCGAGGCCGCCGCCCTGCGCGAGGCGGGCGAGGAGGTCGGCCTCGACCCCGGCCAGGTGCGGGTGATCGGGCGGATCGACACCTACGTCACGCGGACCGGCTTCGAGGTGACGCCGGTGGTCGGCCTGGTGCCGCCGCCGCTGGACCTGACCCTGGACGCCTTCGAGGTCGCCGAGGCCTTCGAGGTGCCCCTGGCCTTCTTCCTCGCCGCCGGCAACCGGCAGCGCCACAGCCGGGTCTACCAGGGCCGGGAGCGCCACTTCTTCGCCTATCCCTATGGCAATCGTTTCATCTGGGGCGCGACCGCGGGGATGCTGTCCAACCTGGCCGAGGTCCTGGGAGCAAGATGATGCAGCGTTTCCTCATGGTCGTCTTGCCGCTGGTCCTGCCCTTCGTGATCTACGGCATCTACGTCTACCTGGCGAAGCGGAGCGGCCGCGACCTCCGCAGCGACGAGCAGAAGCTGAGGCCGGTGCTCTGGGCGCTCGGCTCGGGCCTGGCCCTGATGGTGGTCTCGCTGCTGTTTTTCCGCTTCTATGTCGATCCCGAGATCCTCAGCCATCCCGACAGGCCCGGTCTTGAACCCCGCCCGCCAACCGCCTTCCCCTCCGAGTACGGCTCGCCCCGCTGAGCCCGGCGTGAGGCCGCGATGACCCCGGCCGGCCCGAACGCCGCGCCTCCGGGTCCGGCCCGCCTGCCGCCGCAGCCCTGGATGACCGATCCCTCGGCGCGGGCGGTCGTCGCCGCGCTGGACGCCGCCGGCGCCGAGGTGCGCTTCGTCGGCGGCTGCGTGCGCAACGCCCTGCTCGGCCTGCCGGTCGCCGACGTCGACATCGCCACCCCGGACCCGCCGGCGGCCGTGATCCGCCTGCTCGAGGCCGCCGGGCTCAAGGCGGTGCCGACCGGCATCGAGCACGGCACGGTGACCGCGATCGCCGATCACAAGCCCTTCGAGGTCACCACCCTGCGCGTCGACGTCGAGACCTTCGGCCGTCACGCCCGGGTCGCCTTCACCGACGACTGGCAGGCCGACGCCGCGCGCCGCGACCTGACCATGAACGCGCTGTCCTGCCGGCCGGACGGGACGCTCTTCGACTACTTCGGCGGGCTCGACGACCTCAGGGCCGGCCGTATCCGCTTCGTCGGCGACGCCCGGGCCCGGATCGAGGAGGACTACCTGCGCCTGCTGCGCTTCTTCCGCTTCCAGGCGCTCTACGGCAAGGTTCCGGCCGACCCGGCGATCCTCGACATCGCCGAGACGCTGGCGCCCGGGCTCGAGCGGCTCTCGGGGGAGCGGGTCCGCGACGAGCTGCTGAAGACCTTGCGTGCGAAGGATCCCGTGCCGGTGCTGGAGATCATGATCGCGAGAAAGGTCCTGGACGCGGTCCTGCCGGAGGAGCTGGGGACCGCGGTTCTCGAGGCGCTGATCGCGGTCGAACCCCTGGACACCATGGCTTCGGAGAGGCCGGACGCGGTCCGGCGCCTGGCCGCGCTGCTGCGGCCCGAGCGGAGCGCGGCCCTGGCGGTCGCCGGACGGCTGCGGCTTTCCAACGCCCAGCGCGACCGCCTAGTGCTGCTGGCCGAGGGCGAGGACTACCTGAAGGTCGATGCCGCGGTCTTCGATCGCGGCATCGAGGACGGCGGCCGCGCCCTGCGCCGCCTGCTCTACCGCCTGGGTCCGAAGGACCTCCGCGACGTCGTCCTGCTCGACTTCGCCCGCCGCCGCGCCCGCGGCCATCGGCCGGACCCCGCGACCTTGGAGCGCGCGCTGGCCGAGGCCGAGGCCTGGCAGGCCCCGAGCTTTCCCCTCAAGGGGCGCGACCTGCTGGCGCTGGGGGTCCCGCAGGGCCGCGAGCTCGGCGCGTGCCTGGCCCGGCTCGAGGCCTGGTGGATCGAGCAGGATTTCCGGCCGACCCGCGCCGCCTGCCTTGAGAAGGCCAAGGCGCTGCGCGGCTGATACCAAGCGAAGGGAATATTGACCTGTTTCACGGCGCTGTCTTGCCTTACCTTGGTATGAGCGGTCAGATCAGCAGTTGCAGCAGCCCCGCAAGGATCACCAGCACCATCGCGACGAAGGCCAGCGGGAACAGCGCCTCGACGAGGTCGACGGCGCGGCGGACCGCCTTGCGTCTCGCCTCCGCGCTGCGGCCGGCGGGCATTACTCTGCCGCGGTCCGGGCCTTGGCGGCCGGGCGCTTGGCTGGACGCCTGGCCGGGGCGGCGACCGGCGTCGCCGCTTTCTGGCGCTGTTCGGGTTGGTCGAGCGCCGCCGCGAGGCGCTTGCAGAGGATCTCCAGCACCTTGATCCGGGCGAAGCGCTTGTCGTTGCCTTCGATCAGATGCCAGGGCGCGCTGCTGGTCGAGGTGAACTGCACCATGTCGTTGACCGCCGCCTCGTAAAGGTCCCACTTGTTGCGGTTGCGCCAGTCTTCCTCGGTCAGCTTCCAGCGCTTGTGCGGGGTCTTCTCGCGCAGCTTGAAGCGGGCGAGCTGCTCCTTCTTGGTGATGTGGACCCAGTACTTGACCAGGACGATGCGGTGCTCGATGAGCTGGCTTTCGAAGTCGTTGATCTCGGCGTAGGCGCGGCGCCACTCGTCCTCGCTGGCGAAGCCCTCGATCCGCTCGACCAGCACCCGGCCGTACCAGGAGCGGTCGAAGATCGTGACGTGTCCGGCGGCGGAGAGATCGCGCCAGAAGCGCCAGAGATAGTGCTGCGCCAGCTCTTCCTCGGTCGGCGCGGCAATGCCGTGGACCTGGTAGTTGCGCGGCTCCAGCCCCTCCTGGATGCGGCGGATGGCGCCGCCCTTGCCGGCGGCGTCGGCCCCTTCGAAGACCAGGATGCTGGATACCCCTTGTTCCTTCGCGCGCAAATGCAGCAGGTGCAGCTGCGCCTGAAGCTCCGGCAGCGCCTTCTGATAGGCCGCCTTGCCCAGCGTCCGGGTCATGTCCAGCCCGCTCAGCACCGTGATCGCCTCGGCCGGTCCGGGCCGCCTCGCCTTGGCCTTCGCGGCCTTGCCGTCGCCGCCGTTCTTGCTGTTCTTATTGTTCTTGCCGTTCTTGCCGTTCTTGCCAGGCTTCGCCGGCGCCGGCCCGGCGGACAGCCGCTCCGCCAAGGCGTCGCGGAGGATGGTCGCCACGGTCAGGCCCCGGTAGTAGGGGTCGGCCCCCTCGACGATGGACCAGGGCGCCATGCCCCGGTTGCTGCGGGCGATCAGCGGCTCGGCCGCCGCGATGAACTTCGCGTAGTTGCGCCAGTTCTCCCAGTCGTGGGGCGTGACGCGGGCCTTGGTCAGGGGGTCGTGCTCCAGGCTCTTGAGCCGCGCCTCCTGGGCACTCTCGCTGAGGTGCATCCAGAACTTCAGGATCAGGGCGCCGTTCCGGGCCAGCGCGCGCTCGAAGGCGATGATGCGGTCGAGGCGCCGCAGAAAGCTCGCCTCGTCGCTGCCGCCGTAGACCCGGTCCAGCAGCGGCCCGTGGTACCAGGCGCTGAGGAACATGCCGATCCGGCCGGCCGGCGGCAGGTCGCGCCAGTAGCGCCAGAACTCGGGGCGCGCGCGCTCGGCGTCGCCGGGCTCGTCGTAGGCCCGCGTGATCAGCCAGCGCGGGTCCATCCATTCGTTCAGCAGGCCGACCGTCTCGCCCTTGCCGCCGCCGTCGACGCCCGAGAACAGCAGGATGACCTGGAAGTCTCGGCCGCGGCGCAGGTGTTCCTGCAGCTGCAGCAGCTCTTCGCGCAGCGGCGGCGCCAGCCGCTTGAAGTCCCGCTTTGCGACCTTGCGGCCCAGTTCGGCGGTCTCGAACATCCCGGCCACCTCCGAGGAATTCGGGGGCGCGACCGACCGGCCCCCCTGGGTGCGGTTCCTATGTCCCTCCTGGCACTGTGGAATTGTAGCACCTTGCGAGCCGTCGTGCAGGGTCTTTGCACTGCGGGTGGTTCCCCATGGAGCCGAATTGGCCTAGCTTCGGCAGCATCGAGCAAATCGCGAGCAGGTGGGAGGGACGCCATGGCGATCAAACGCATCGAGGTCGGCGCGCGCATGAGTCAGGCCGTCGTTCACGGCGACACGGTCTACACCGCGGGCCAGGTCGCCCAGAACGCCGCGGGCGCTTCGGTGGCCGAGCAGACGCGGGACATCCTGTCCAGCATCGACCGGCTGCTGGCCGAGGCCGGCACGGACAAGACGAAGCTCCTGACTGCCAACATCTGGCTGTCCGACATCTCGACCTTCGGCGAGATGAACGAGGTCTGGGACGCCTGGGTCTCGCCTGGCAACACGCCCTGCCGGGCCTGCGTCGAAAGCCGGCTCGCCAGCCCGAAGTTCACCGTCGAGATCATGGTGACGGCCGCACTCTGAAGCCTGTCGACGAGAGGGCCCGGAAGCTGCGCGCGGCGCGCGAGACGGCGGCGAGGCCTCCGCGTGTTTTGAAAGGCCTAGCAGGCTGTTGAGAAAGTGCGAGCCGCCACCCACACCCTTCGACAAGCTCAGGGTGAGGGCGAGCAATTTCAAGCACTTCGCCTCATCCTGAGC
>JANQGU010000201.1 GCA_028282935.1 Kiloniellales bacterium | reverse complement strand
CTACATCGTGGTGTCCTCGCTGATGGCGCCGGTGATCGTGACCCTGGGGGCCCAGAACGGCCTGATCGTGCCGCTGATCGCGGTGCACATGTTCGTCTTTTACTTCGGCATCCTGGCCGACGACACGCCGCCGGTCGGGCTCGGGGCCTTCGCCGCGGCGGCGATCTCCAAGGGTGACCCGATCCTGACCGGGATCCAGGGCTTCACCTACGACATCCGCACCGCGATCCTGCCCTTCATGTTCATCTTCAACACCGAGCTCCTGATGATCGATATCCAGGGGCCCCTGCACCTGGGGCTGACGATCGCGACCGCGCTCTGCGCCATGCTCGCCTTCGCCTCGGCGACCCAGGGCTACTTCATCGTCAAGAACCGGCTCTGGGAGATCGCGGCGCTGCTGCTGATCGCCTTCACCCTCTTTCGGCCCGGGTTCTGGCTCGATATGGTCCAGCCGCCCTTCGAGGCCGCCGATCCGGCCCGCCTGATCGAGATCGCGGGCGACGCGGCGCCGGACGGCGAGATCCGCCTGAAGGTCGAGGGCGAGGACTTCGCGACCGGAGAGATGGTCTCCAAGACCGTCCTGCTGCCGCTCGGGCCGCAGGGCGAGGGCGCGGCGCGGCTCCAGGCCTCGGCGGGGCTCGGCATCCGGCAGGAGGACGGCAAGACCCTGATCGACGCCGTCGAGTTCGACAGCCCGGCGGAGAAGGCGAAGCTCGACTTCGACTGGGAGATCACCCGGATCATCGTGCCGGCCGAGCGCGCGCCCAAGCAGCTCCTCTACATCCCCGCCCTGGCCCTGCTGCTCTTCATCTATCTCCTGCAGCGGCGCCGGCAGGCCCGCCCGGTCCCGGCGATGGCGGCGGAGTGAGCGGAGGGCCGTGCGATGCACAGGAACATTCTGCTTCCGGTCGACCTCAATCACAGCGACAGCCTCGGCAAGGTCGTCGAGGTGGCAGTCCACCTCGCCCGGACCTCCGGTGCCCGGCTGCACCTGGTCAGCGTCGTGCCCGGCTTCGGTCTGCCGGTGGTCGCCAGCTACTTCCCGGAGGACTTCGAGCAGAAGGCGCTGGCCGGGGCGAGGCGGGCGCTGGACCGCTTCGTCGCGCAGAGCCTTCCGAAGGATCTGGAGGTCCGGGCGATCGTCGCCCACGGCACCGTCTACGACGAGATCCTGCGCTGCGCGGCCGCGCTCGACGCCGACCTCATCGTCATGGCCTCCCACCGTCCGGGGATGCAGGACTACCTGCTGGGCGGCAACGCCTCGACCGTGCTGCGCCACGCCAAGTGCTCGGTGCTGGTCGTGCGCGATTGAGGGCGCATCCGAGGCGGAACCGGGTTCAGACTTCGACGGGGCTGTCGTCGCCGGCGAAGAGCGCCTCCAGGACGGCGCGCTCCCTGGAGACGACGAGGCCGAGGAATTCCTCGGCGCCACCCATGTCCAGGAAGGCGGCGTAGCCTCGTTCGAGGAAGTCCTGCAGCTCGCCGAGCCCGGCCAGGATGGCCGGCTTGCGCATCAGCGACAGCGCCCGGCCGACGAAGGGCTGCCGGGTCAGGTGATCGAGGGACCGGCCGAGGTGGGCGATGAGGTCGATCTGGCGTTCCCGCTCCGGCCGCCGCCCGACCTCGCGGTAGGCCCGGCCATAGCCGGCCTGGTCCAGGCTTTCCAGCTCTGCGCCCAGGGCTCTGACCATGGCCGCGTCGAGGGCCTCGGACAGACTGTTGAGCTCCAGGGCATCGGCCACCGTCTCGAGGCCGGCCGCGGGCAGCACCTTCTTCATGATCGGCAGGACCCGGCGGACCCCGGCCTCGTGCCCGCTCAGGTCCTTCGGACCGTAGATGTCGGTCAGGAAGAAGGACGCCGTCGCCGCGAAGCGCGGGCTCTCCAGCAGGTCGGCGTGCCGGCGGGCCAGGCTGTCGGCCTGCCATTCGCGCAGGAGCCGACGGCCGCGCAACGCCGCCGGCTCCGCCGCCGTCGAGGCGCGCAGGCGGGCCGCGAGGTCGAGCTGCTCCACGAGGCGGCGGACGATCTTATCCTTGGTCGACACGGCTAAATGTCTATCATCTTGACCAGGGCAAGCGAACCGAAAGGCGCCGGAGCCACCCGCTTGAGGGAAGTCTGACGAGGATGCCGAACAGCGAGAGAATGGCGGCCGTCGACACCACCTGGCTGCGCTTCGACCGCGCCAGCAACCCCATGGTGATCGTCGGGATCCTGATGCTGGAGGGGCCCGTCGACCTCGACCGCCTCCAGGAGACCATCGTGACCCGCCTCCTGACCTTCGGGCGGTTCCGGCAGAAGGTCGAGACGCGGCTGACCGGCCTCTGGTGGTCGCGCGACCGCCACTTCAATCTGGAACGGCACATCAAGCGCGTCCGTCTGCCGGGCGCCGGCGGCCGGGCCGAGCTCGAGGACTTCGTCGCCGACCTCGCCTCCCAGCGCCTGGACCGGTCGCGGCCGCTCTGGCAGTTCCACATCGTCGAGGGCTACGAGGGCGGGGTGGCCCTGGTGCTGCGCATCCACCATGCGATCGCCGACGGCATCGCGCTGATCTCGGTCTTCCTGTCCTTGACCGACGACCGGCCCGACGCGCCGCCGGTCAGCCCGGTCGAGGACGCCGCCGCCGAGGACGCGCCCGGCGAGGACTCCGGGTTCAACCCCTTCGAGCCCATGGTGGACATGATCGGCGAAGGCCTGCGCCTCTACGGCGAGGCCTGGCACGAGGTCCTGACCCGCGCCGCCGATCCCGCCACGGCGCTCAGGGACGGCGCCGGGATCTCGGCCGAGATCGCGCACCTCCTGGCGATGCCCAGCGACAGCGCGACCCGCTTCAAGGGCCAGCCCTGCGGGGACAAGCGCCTGGCCTGGACCGACCCGCTCGACCTGCGCGAGGTCAAGGCGATCAGCCACCTCTTCGGCTGTTCGGTGAACGACGTGCTGCTGGCCTCGGTCACCGGTGCCTTGCGCGACTACCTGAAGGCCAAGGGCGATCCGACCGAGGATGTCGAGCTGCGCGCCATCGTGCCCGTCAACCTGCGCCCGCGGCACGGCAAGCAGCCCCTCGGAAACCACTTCGGCGTCATCGGGGTCGAGCTGCCCCTCGGGCTGGAGAACCCGATCGAGCGGCTCTACGAGATCTTCCGCCGGACCCAGGCGCTGAAGCACTCCTACGAGCCGCCGGTGACCCTGGGGATCATGACCGCGCTGGGCTACGCGCCGCAGGTCCTGCAGGACCGGCTCATGGACCTGCTGGTCAGCCGCTGCACGGCGGTGATGACCAATGTGCCGGGTCCGCAGCATCCGCTCTACCTCGCCGGGGCGCGGATCGAGCAGGTGATGTTCTGGGTGCCCCAGGTCGGCGATGTCGGCATGGGCGTGTCGATCCTCTCCTTCGACGGCAAGGTGCAGTTCGGCCTGATGACCGACACGGCCATCGTGGCGGACCCCGCCGAGGTGATCGCCAAGTTCGTGCCGGCCTTCGAACAGTACGTCTACTTCGGGCTGATGGAGGCCTCGATCGACGCCCCGCCAGCCGCCCCCTCGGCCGTCCCGCCGGCCGCCGCGGAGGCGCGCCTGGAAAAGCCGGCCCGAAAGCCCGCGAGGAAGCGGGCCGTCAAGCGACGGGTGACGGCCCGAGCCGCGAAGGGAGCCTCCAAGACGAAGGGCGCCACGCCCTGATCACTCGTCCTCGAGCTCGGCCTTGGCCAGCTCGACGTCGAGGCGCTCCATGGCGTCGGCGGGCGCCGAGGCGGCCGCTTCCTCGTATAGGGCGATCGCCTCGTCCAGCTTGTCCTTGCCGAACAGCATGACCAGGCCGTTGGCGTACTCGATGCGCCCGATGGCCGAGTCCGGGTTGAGCGCGAGCGCGGCCCGGAAGTGCTCCAGGCTGCTCTTCCGGCTGGCGCCATAGGTCAGGCGGCCGATGGTCTCGCCCATCTTGTAGATCACCACCGCGTTGTAGGCGCCCAGCGCAATCCGGGCGTCGGCGTGCTGCGGCTCCAGTGCGATGGCCCGCTCCAGGCTGGTCTTGACCTTGTCGCCCAGGCCTTCGGCCAGCACCTTCGCGATCGAAAGCTCCTGGCCGTAGCGGCCCAGGGCCTGGGCGTGGAAGTACCAGGCGTTGGGCAGCGCCTCGGCGCAGGCCTGGACCTCCTCGGCGCGCCTTGCCGCGCCGATCAGCAGGGCGAGCTTGTCCTCCGGATCCTCCTCAAGATAGCTGGCATAGATGATCGAGGCCTTGTTGGCGACGTTGTAGCCCAGCGGCCCGACGGCGAGGCCGAGCTTCGCGGCGGTCGCGAAGTCGCCGCCGTGATAGGCGCGCCAGGCCTTCTGCAGCTCGCCCGCGGCCTTCTTGATCGGCAGGTCGGGCTCCAGTCCGGGGTTGGCGGCGATCAGGCGCTCCAGGTGATCCGGATCGGGGTAGGGCTCGCGATCGCCCAGGTGCAGCCGGTCCCAGTTCTTCTTCAGGGCGGCGCCGGGGTAGTCGTAGCCGGCGTCGTCGTGGGGGAAGGGCGTCCACTTCGCTGTCTGTTTCATTGTCTCAACCTAGCTGAGGTACTGTTGTGCCAGATGATCGAAGAGGGCGCGGGCCTTGGGCTCCAGGTAGGGAGCCGCCAGGGAGAGGACGTGAAACGCGCCCCGCGCCAGGGTCTTGCCGTCCTGCGGCGCCCGCGGGTCGCGCGCGAACTCGTAGGACAGCCAGTAGGTCGCGATCACCGTCATGTTGACCGCCATGGTCTCGATCTCGCCGGGGCTGGCGCGCAGGTCGCCGGCCTCGACCAGCCCTTCGAGGATGGCCGACGCGGTCCGCGACTTGTGATCCAGGACGGCCTTGAACTGAACTTCCAGGGGCCGGCTGCGCGACAGCAGCTCGTTCAGGTCGCGATAGATGAAGCGGTACTTCCAGATCGCCTCGAAGACCAGATGCAGGAACAGCCAGACGTCCTCCGCGTGGGCGGGCTTGGCTTCCGGCGCGGCGAGGGTCGCGTCGATCTCGCGACGGTAGGCGGCGAAGAGGGTCTCGACGATCTCGTCCTTCGAGTGGAAGTGATAGTAGAGGTTGCCCGGGCTGATCCCCATCTGGGCCGCGATGGCGGTGGTGGTGACTCCCGGCTCGCCGAACTGGTTGAACAGCGCCAGCGCGGTCTCCAGGATCCGCTCGCGCGTCCGTCGCTTGGGCTTGTGCTGCATGGCGCCGCTCTCCCCCTTCGCCCGGCCCCCCTTTGCTCGGCCCAACGCCGTCCGGTCGGCTGCCGATTGGCGGCTCTCGGGCATCAGGCCGGCTGCCGGCTTGCGTGCAGCAGTCCCTCCAGGCGATCCAGCGTGTCGTCCAGGCGCTTCGCCGCCCGCAGGAGACCGCGGCCTTGACGGCCTTTGCCGCCGGCGCTTTGGGCCAGACTACGCCCTTCGTCGGAGAGCGCGCCTTGATCGATCGCAATGCCGTGACGGGCGAAGACCAGCTCCAACTCGTCGTGGCGTCGCCGAAGCTCGGCCCTCGTCCTCTGGTAGGCGTGCTCGGAGAGGCGCTCCCGGTCGGCGTAGCTGAAGACGTTGGTGAAGAACATCTCCACGTCGTCGCGGCTCGGCTCGAAGAGCACCACGTCCGCGTCGGGGAACTCCTTCTGATAGCGGCCCATGCCGACCTGCATGCGGGAGTGGATGATCGAGCGGAAGGTCTGGGCCATGAGGACCGGCAGGCCGCCTTCGACCAGCAAGCCCGGTTCGCCGCTGTCCTGCAGCGCCGCCAGGTCAGCATCGAAGGGCACCAGCGGATTGACGCAGATCATCAGCTTGGCGCCTTCCTTGAGCGCGACGGAGGCGTGCAGGGTCTTGGTCAGCGCGCCGTCGACGTAGTGGCGGCCGCCGATCTCGACCGGCGGGAAGAGGCCGGGCAGGGCGGCGCTGGCCTTGACCGCCTCGGCGATCGGCACGTCGTCCCAGCCGGGCGCCCCGAAGGGCACGGCGGCACCGGTATCCAGGTCGGTCGCGACGATGAAGAGCTTGTGCCGCAGCTCGCGGAAATCGTTGGTCCGCCCCGGGACGGCGAAGAGATCGGCGAGGTAGGCGCCGATGCCCGAGTTGTCGAAGAGCCCGACCGGGATGGCCCTCGCCAGGCGCTGGAAGGATTCGAAGAAGCCCTGCGAGAAGGGCGCTTCCAGATAGCTGCGCGCCGCCGAAAGAAACAGCTCCGGCAGGGCGGTAAGACGCCGGCCGTACTCCGCCAGGGCGGGGCGCATCAGGAGGTCCGGCTCGAAGGGATCGTCGGCCACCTCGGTCGCAATGAACATGCGGTACATCGCCTGCGGCGTCATGCCGTTGGCCAAGCCGGCGGTGATGAAGCTGCCGGAACTGACGCCGACGTAGAGGTCGCAGTCGGCGAGATCGAGCCCCGAGAGCGCCTCGTCCAGGGCGACCAGGGCACCGAGCTCGTAGATCGCCCCCAGGGGGCCGCCGCCCGCCAGGGCGACGCCGGTTGCGTTCGACTTCACCATGGCGCCTCTCCAGATGGGTGCGGGTGGGTTGCGCCGCCCGCACCCTCGGAAACCCGGGAAGCTGACTTGAAGGCCGTCATGGCCGGCAAGGCGGGCTCAGTCGGCCGCCTTGCTGCTGCGCCGCGCCCGGGGCTTCGGGGCGGCCTGCGCCGACCCGGCGGAAAGCTCCTCGACCAGGGCCGTGAGCTTCTCGACCCGCTTCGACAGGACGTCGATGTCCTTCTTGCTCGGCACGTTCAGGCTGTGCAGCGCCCGGGCGACCCGATCCTCGAAGACCTGCTCCAGCTTGTCCCAGGTCGAGCTCGCCTTCTCGTTCATCTCGACGACCTTCTCGTCGGCCACCTTCTTGGCACGCTTCTGGAAGCTCTCGCCTTCCTTCACCAGCGCGTCGAAGACCTTGCCGCCTTCCTCCTGGGCCTTCACGAAGGCGCCGAGGCCGGCAAGCCAGATGTTGTTGGCCGAGTCCCGGATCGTCGCCGAGAGATCGCTTTCGCTCGATTCCGCCGCAAGCTTTTTCAGTTTCTGCGCCATGGTTTCCGTCCCTCCTGTACCTGGCCTGCACCTGGCCGCAATTCCATTCGTCGAGTAAGGATATAGGTGTCGGAGCTAGAGGATGCAGTCTAATCTTCTAGGTAACGGACTCTAATCCGAGCGCTTTAAAAACGCCCGAGATGAGCCGATCTTTGCCATGGGGAGGCGCAAAAAATGATCTACCTCGTCACCGGTGCCAGCGGCTTTATCGGCAAGCGGCTCGTTCGCAAGCTGTTGTCCCGCGGTGGCTCGACGGTCTATTTCCTGATGCGCGATGCCTCGCCCGAGCGCTGCGCGGCGCTGCGTGAATTCTGGGACGTCGACGAGACGCGCGCCATCCCCGTCGCGGGCGACCTGAACCAGCCCGGGCTCGGCCTGTCCGAGGCGGACAGGGACGCCCTGACCGGCAAGGTGGACCACGTCTTCCACCTGGCCGCGGTCTACGACCTGAACGCCGATCCGCAGCTCGAGGTCACGACCAATGTCGCCGGCACCCGGCACGCGGTCGAGTTGGCCCAGGCGATTGGGGCCGGGCACTTCCACCACATGAGCTCCATCGCCGCGGCCGGCCTCTACCCGGGCGTCTTCCGGGAGGACATGTTCGAGGAAGCCACCAGGCTGGAGCATCCCTACTTCGCCAGCAAGCACGAGTCCGAGAAGGTCGTGCGCAGCGCCTGCCGGGTTCCCTGGCGGATCTACCGGCCGGGCATCGTGGTCGGGGACTCCCGGACCGGCGAGATGGACAAGATCGACGGGCCCTACTACTTCTTCAAGTCGATCCAGAAGATCCGCGGGCTGCTGCCGCCCTGGATGCCGTCGGTGGGCATCGAGGGCGGGCGGATCAACCTGGTGCCGGTGGACTTCGTGGTCGCGGCGCTGGACCACATCGCCCATCTGGAGGGCCAGGACGGGCGCTGCTTCCATCTGACCGATCCGCAGGCGAAGCGCTTCGGCGAGGTGCTCGGCATCTTCGCCCAGGCGGCCCATGCGCCGGCGATGACCCTGAAGATCAACGCCGCCCTCTTCCAGATGATCCCCAAGGGCCTAGTCCAGGGCCTGTCCTCGCTGACCCCGGTGCGCCGCATCCAGACGGCGGTGATGAAGGACCTGGGCCTGCCCGAGGGCATCTTCAGCTTCGTCAACTACCCGACCCGCTTCGACAGCCGCGATGCGGAGCAACTGCTCGAGCCCGCCGGCATCACGGTGCCGCCGCTGGAGGACTACGCCTGGCGCCTCTGGGACTACTGGGAGCGCCACCTCGACCCCGATCTCGCCGTCGAGCGGACCCTGCGCGGCCGCGTCGCCGGGCGCGTGGTCCTGGTCACCGGCGGCTCCTCGGGGGTCGGCAAGGCGACCGCCCTGCGGATCGCGGAAGCGGGGGCGACCACGATCATCATCGCCCGGCATGCGGATAGGCTGGAGGCGGCCAAGCAGGAGGCTGCCGCCCGCGGCCTGGAGCTCATCACCTACACCACCGATCTGACCGACGCCGGACAGTGCGCGGCGCTTGCCGAGACCCTCATCGAGGCGCACGGCGGCGTGGACATCCTGGTCAACAACGCCGGCCGCTCGATCCGGCGCAGCATCGAGAACTCCTACGACCGCCTGCACGACTTCGAACGCATGATGGCGGTCAACTACTTCGGCGCGATCCGGCTGACCATGGCGCTGCTGCCCGCGATGGCCGAGAAGGAGCGCGGCCATGTGATCAACGTCTCCTCCATCGGGGTCCTGACCAACGCGCCCCACTTCTCGGCCTACGTTGCGTCGAAGTCGGCGCTGGAGGCCTGGGCGCGCTGCGCGGCCTCGGAGTTCCTCGACCGCGGCGTCCAGTTCACCACCATCAACCTGCCGCTGGTGCGCACCCCGATGACCGCGCCGACCGAGATCTACAAGAGCATCCCGGCCCTGACGCCCGAGGAGGCGGCCAACTTCGTCGTCGACGCGATCACCCGGCAGCCGGTGAGGATCGCCACGCGGCTGGGCATCTTCGGCCAGGTGCTGCACGCCCTGGCGCCGCACATCGCGCAGATCGTCAACAACACCGCCTTCCGCATGTTCCCGGACTCCGCGGCGGCGAGGGGCGGGAAGGGCGCGAAGGAAGCGCCCACGGCCGACCAAATCGCCCTGACCCAGCTGCTGCGCGGCGTTCATTTCTAGGCCATGCGGGCCAGCTCCCTCTGCGCCGCCGTCTCGTCCAGGAGGATCTGCAGGATCTTCGGCGAGAAGGCCATGGCGAGATGACCGAGCGCCGGCAGCACGGTCTCGCGGGCGCCGGCCAGGCGGCTGCTGTCCTGGGGCATGATGTAGTTGTCGCGCGCGCTCCAGACGCTCAGGGCCGGCACCGGCAGGGGCGCCGCTTCGGCCAGCTCGCGGATCCAGGCGCTGCCGGGCACCATCTCTCGCGCGTTGCGCCCGAGGCCGATCCGCGCGAGCTGGGTGCCGTGATGGGGCGTTCCCAGGGTGATCAGCCTGGCCACCCGGGCGCCGCCGTGGCGTCGCAGATAGGCCCGGGCGGCGAGGCCGCCCATGCTGTGTCCCACGAGCACGACCTTCTCGGCGCCGGTTTCCGCGACCAGGGTGCGGATGCGCGCATCCAGCCCCTCGGCCAGTTGCTCGATGCTGCCAAGGGGCGGTTCGAGGTTGATCGTGGCGACGTATCGGCCCTGGGCCCGCAGGCGCCGCCGGAGCCACCACCAGAATCCGCGGTTGCAGAGGTAGCCATGAACCAGCAGCAGGGGCGGCCGCGCCGGATCGCCGCGCTCCCGGGCCTCCGGTCCCATCCAGCGGCGCTCGAAGGGCTGGATGACGAAGACCAGCGCGAAGGTCGCCAGCCATTCCAGCATCGCGGCCCGGCAGGCTCGCCACCGCGCCAGGTCCGGGGCCCGGCTCTGGGCCGGGGCGCGGGCGTAGATCAGCGAGAAGCCATAGCTGACCGCCACGATCAGGGAATTGATCGACAGGATCGCCGCCAGGGCGAAGGTCGCAGCCGCGGCCAGGTCCAGGCCGGACGACCGGCCCGGCAGCGCGACCCCCAGGGGCAGCGCGACCCCCAGGGAGAGAACAGCGACGATGGCCAAGCCCAAGCGCAGCCAGTTCGAAAGCATCGGGGCTCCTTGGTATGAGTTGCCGGCAAACCGCTGGAAGTTTGCGCTGGCTCAAGGTTTGATCCTATGTCCTCTGATAGAGGAACTAAAATATCGGTCGGCCAATCGCTGCCCTGTGGCTCGGCGGGCAGGTAAAGACAACGTCGGCCGGCCATGATCTTAAGTCACTTGAAGTTGGAACGGTTCATGTCGAGCTAGATATAAGCAGTATTAGGCCGCGCGCCGGGCCTCGATCGGCGCCTTGAGTCACGGTTGTGGTCCTATCCCGGGCCCGGCTTCGGTCGGGCTCCAAAAAAAGCGAAGCGGCGCGCGAGGTTTCGCATCGACGCGCGCCCCAAGGGAGAGCGAAGCGATGAAGAAGATCTGGCTGGCCAGCTATCCGCCCGGGGTTTCCACGACCATAGACCCCGGCACCTACCGGTCCCTTGGCGACCTCTTCGAGCGGAGTGCGGCGGACTACGCCGACAAGACCGCTTACGTCAGCATGGGCAAGGAGATGACCTACGCGGAGCTGGAGCGCCTCTCGCGCGCCTTCGCCGCCTATTTTCAGGGCGAACTGAAGCTGCCTCCGGGCACGCGGGTGGCCCTGATGATGCCCAATTCGCTGCAGTATCCCGTCGCGCTCTTCGCGGCCTTGCGGGCGGGCTACACGGTGGTGAGCTGCAATCCTCTCTATACCGGGCGTGAGCTGGAGCATCAGTTGAAGGACTCCGGCGCCGAGGCGATCGTCATCATGGAGAACTTCGCCTCGGTGCTCGCCGAGGTCATTGCCGCGACCCCGGTCAAGCACGTCATCGTCACCAAGCTCGGCGACATGCTCGGCTTTCCGAAGCGCGAGCTGGTCAACCTGGTCGTCAAGTATGTCAAGAAGATGGTCCGGCCCTGGCACATCGAGGGGTCGATCAGCTTCCACGCCGTCCTGGCGAGGGGCGAGAGCCTCGACCTGAAGCCGGTGGAGACCGGCCACGACGACGTGGCCTTCCTGCAATACACGGGCGGCACCACCGGCGTTCCCAAAGGCGCGATGCTGACCCACGGCAACATGCTGGCCAACGTGCAGCAGTCGCTGGCCTGGCTGAAGCCCTTCGCGCGGCCCGGCGAGGAGATCATCATCACGGCGCTTCCGCTTTACCATATCTTTGCGCTGACGGCGAACTGCCTGACCTTCCTCGCCTTGGGCGCCAAGAACGTCCTGATCACCAACCCGCGGGACATCCCGGCCTTCGTCAAGGAACTGGCGAAGCACCGCTTCAGCGCCATCACCGGCGTGAACACGCTTTACAACGCGCTGCTCAACCATCCGGACTTCGCCAAGCTCGACTTTTCCGGGCTGCGGCTCGCCCTCGGCGGCGGCATGGCCTTGCACGAGACGGTCGCCCAGAAGTGGCAGGACGTCACCGGAAAGGCGCTGATCGAGGCCTACGGGCTGACCGAAGCCTCGCCTGCCGTCACCATCAATCCCATGGACCACACGGATCGGCGCGGCTCGATCGGGCTGCCGATCCCTTCGACCGAGGTGTCGATCCGCGACGACGATGGGCAGGAGGTGCCGCTCGGCACGGCGGGCGAGCTCTGCGTGCGGGGCCCGCAGGTGATGAAGGGCTACTGGAACCGTCCGGAAGAGACCGCCGAGGTGATGACCGCGGACGGCTTCCTGCAGACCGGTGACGTGGCCGAGATCGACGAGGCCGGCTTCATCCGCGTCGTCGACCGCAAGAAGGACATGATCCTGGTCTCCGGCTTCAACGTCTATCCCAACGAGATCGAGGAAGTCGTCAGCAAGCATCCGGGCGTCCTGGAGGTCGGCGCGGTCGGCACGCCGGACGTCCGGACCGGCGAGGCGATCAAGGTCGCGGTGGTGAAGAAGGATCCGGACCTGACGGCCGACGAGGTCATCGCCTTCTGCCGCAGAAGCCTGACCGGCTACAAGGTCCCGCAGCGTATCGAGTTCCGAGACGAGCTGCCGAAGACCAACATCGGCAAGGTCCTGCGGCGGGCGCTGCGCGAGGAGGCGCCGCAGCCGACGGACTCGTGACGGCCGGATAGCGAACCTGATAGCGAAGGTGACATGAGAGACGGCACCGTTCCCTGCGACTACGACTTCATCGTCATCGGCTCGGGCTTTGGCGGCAGCGTCTCCGCCCTGCGCCTCGCCGAGAAGGGCTACCGGGTCGCTGTCATCGAGATGGGGCGGCGCTGGACGCCCGAGACCCTGCCCAGGACCAACTGGTCCCTGGCACGCTGGATCTGGCGTCCGGCGCTGGGCCTGCGCGGCTTCTTCAGCCTGAGGCTGTTTCGCCACGCCATGGTGCTGCACGGCAACGCGGTCGGGGGCGGCTCGATCACCTACGGCGGCACCCTTCTGGTGCCGCCGGACTCGGTGTGGGACGAGGGCACCTGGGCCGGGCTCGCCGACTGGAAGCGGGTGCTGCCGGCGCACTTCGATACGGCGAAGCGCATGCTCGGCGTCACCACCAACCGGATCTTCGGCCGGGCCGACCGGCGGCTCAAGGCCATCGCCGAGGCCGAGGGCCTGGGGCAGAGCTTCTTTCCGACCGAGGTCGGCGTGTTCTTCGGCGAGGCCGGCGATCCGCAGGGCACGAGCTATCCCGATCCCTTCTTCGACGGCCAGGGACCGGCGCGCAGCTCCTGCGTCGCCTGTGGCGGCTGCATGATGGGCTGCCGCTGGGGCGCCAAGAACACGCTCGACAAGAACTACCTCTTCCTGGCCGAAGCGAAGGGCGCCGAGGTCATGGCCGAGACCAAGGTCGTGGACGTCAGGCCGACCGGCGCCTCGCCGGAAGGGGCCACCGGCTACGAGGTCCGGACGCGACCCTCGACCCGCCTCTTCGGCGGCAAGGCGAGGCGGCTCACCTGCCGGGGCGTGGTCTTTGCCGCCTCCTCGCTCGGCACCCAGGAGCTGCTGCTCCGGCTCAAGCAGGGCGGCTCGCTGCCGAGGATCTCGGCGGCCCTGGGCCGCGGCGTGCGCACCAACGCGGAGTCGCTGATCGCCGTGCGCTATCCCGGGGCCGGCGAAGACTTCTCCGACGGCATCGCCATCGGCTCGGGAGTCCAACTCGACCGGCACACGCAGATCCAGACGGTTCGCTATCCGCGGGGCTCGGACGCGTTGGGCGTGCTGCTGACGGTCATGGCGCCGGGGCCGGGCGGCTGGACCCGGATCTTCGCCTGGCTCTGGACCTTGCTGCGGCTGCTCGCGACGCGGCCGCTGGCCACCTTGCGGACCTTGCTGCCCTTTCGCTTCGCGCGCGAGACCATGATCTTCCTCTGCATGCAGAACCTGGAGGCCGAGCTGACCATGCGCTTGAAGCGACCCTGGTACTGGCCCTTCCGCAAGACCCTGGCGACCGAAGGCGAGCCGGTCCCGACCTTCATCCCGGCGGCCAACGACTTCGCCAGCAAGGTCGCCGAGGCGACCGGCGGCATCGCCGCCACCTCCATCGTGGAAACCCTGTTCAACATGCCGATCACGGCGCACTGCATGGGCGGCGCGGCCATGGCGGCCTCGTCCGAGGCGGGGGTCTGTGACGGGCGCAACCGGGTCTTCGGCTACCGCAACATGTACATCTGCGACGGCTCGGTGCTGAGCGCCAACCTCGGGGTCAACCCGAGCCTGACCATCACCGCCTTGACCGAGCATGCCATGAGCCACATCCCCCAGGCCGCGCTGCAGAACTGGACCGCCGAAGCGGGGCAGCCGTGAGCCCGCTTCCCGCAGCGCCGCTGCCCGGCGCCGAACCCGCGGCGGAGGACCTGCGCCGGCGCCTGGACCTGCTGCGCGCGGCCTTCCGCAAGTCGGCACCCCTGGACCATCGCGCGCGCAGCGAGGCCCTGGGCGCGCTGGAGTCCGCGCTGCTGCGCAACGAAGCCGCGCTGGTCGACGCGCTCAAGCAGGACTTCGGCGCGCGGGCACGCCAGGAAACCCAGATCCTGGAGATCTTTCCGACCCTGGACGAGATCCGGCACATCCGGCGGCACCTCAAGGGCTGGATGCGGCCGCGCTCGGTTCTCGCCAACTGGCAGATCTGGCCCAGCCGCGCCCGCATCGTCTATCAGCCCCTCGGCGTCGTCGGCATCCTGGGCGCCTGGAACTACCCGATCCTGCTGACCCTGTCGCCGCTGGCCAACGCGCTGGCGGCCGGCAACCATGCGATGGTCAAGCCCTCGGAGCTGGCGCCGGTGACCGCCGAGGTGATCGGCCGCATGATCGCCGAGACCTTTCCGCCGGACTACGTGACCGTGGTCACCGGCGGTGCCGAGCTCGGCGCCGCCTTCTCCGCGCTGGCCTTCGACCACATCATCTTCACCGGCTCCGCGCGGGTCGGGAAGCTGGTCATGGCCGCCGCCGCCGAGAACCTGACGCCGGTCACGCTCGAGCTCGGCGGCAAGTCGCCGGCCCTGGTCCATGCCGACTACCCGGTCGCGCAGGCGGCCGAGCGCATCTGCGCCGCCAAGATCTGGAACGCGGGGCAGACCTGCGTGGCGCCGGACTACGCGCTGGTCCCCGCCGCGGCCAAGGAGGCCTTCATCGCCGAGGCCAAGGCGTCGATCGCGCGACGTCTGCCGCGCCTCGGCGCCGGTTCGGACTATACCCGCATCATCAACCGCCCGGCCTGGGAACGCATGAAGGCGCTGGTCGAGGATGCCCGCGACAAGGGAGCGGAGGTCATCCAGGTCAACGTCGCGGAGGAGGCCTGGAACGCCGAGAACCGGATCTTCCCGCTGACGCTGCTGGCCGGGGTCAGCGACGACATGCGGGTGATGCAGGAAGAGATCTTCGGTCCCATCCTGCCGGTCGTCACCTATGACGGACTGGAGCAGGCGATCGACGACATCAACGATCGTCCCCGTCCGCTCGCCCTTTACTACTTCGACGAGGACTCCAAACGTGTGCGCCGGGTTGTCGAGACGACGACTTCCGGTGGCGTTACCGTGAACGATTGCATGTTCCACGTCGTCCAAAACAACCTGCCCTTCGGCGGCGTCGGGCCCAGCGGCATGGGCGCTTATCATGGCGTCGACGGCTTTCGAACCTTCTCGAAAAAGAAGGGCGTTTTGTTGCAAAGCGCGCTCACCGCGTCGTTCCTTGGCCGCTTCATCAAGCCGCCCTACACGAAGTGGTCCGACCTCATGATTCGCTTTCTGATCGGGCGGACAAAGCCATGAGCTTCGGCTCCCGGTTGACAGCGCCTTCCTAGCAACTCACGCTCAAACTTCGACGAATCGCAGTCGAGCACGCTTGATGACAGTCGTGTCAGATGCCTCGCTTGAATTGCGTAAGGCAATGCCAAGAGAAGGGAAGACACATCGCATGGTAACGGTTGATGAAGTTCAAAAACGCCTCGATGCAGAGTTGAAACGCCTTGAGGTGGCCTCCAACGATGCCCTGTCCAAGGTCCGTAAGGCTTCGATGCAAGCGCGCGGACGACTAGAGGTTCTCGAAAAGGCCCTCTCTGACGGCTCGGCTGCGAAAGAGGTTAAGGCGCGTATGCGGGCCGTGGAGAAAGAGCTGCGCGCGCTGCACAAAGCTTCGCAGAAAGAGTTCGCGACGATCGTCAAGGCGACGGAGCGGGAGTACAAGGCGCTGGTAAAGTCGTCGAGCAAGATCGCCAGCACGCTGGTCTCGTCGTCCGCCACGAAGAAGCCGAAGAAGTCCAAGGCTGCGAAGAAGTCCGCGGCGAAGAAGTCCGCGGCGAAGAAACCCGCGGCCAAGCGTTCGGCCGCGAAAAAGGCACCAGCGAAGCGTCCAGCGGCGAAGAAGGCTGCGGCGAAGCGTCCGGCCGCAAGGAAGACCGCGGCCAAGCGACCGGCCGCCAAGAAGGCCGCGCCGGCGAAGCGCACGGCCGCCAAGAAGCCGGCGGCCAAACGACCGGCTGCGAAGAAGGCCGCGCCAGCCAAGCGTCCTGCTGCGAAGAAAGCGGCGCCGGCCAAGCGCCCGGCCGCGAAGAAGCTCGCTGGCAAGCGTCCTGCGGCCAAGAAGGCGGCACCGGTAAAGCGTCCCGCCGCGAAGGCCTCGGCCAGCAAGCGCCCGGCGGCCAAGAGAAGCGTCTGACCGGCGCGCCTCGGGGTTCCGCTTCGCTCGGCTCCGGGGCTTGGTCTTGAGTCGCCTGCGTGCGGCCTCGGCCTAGGCGAGGTCGCGCGGCGTCACGAAGCTGTGCAGGCGGCAGGCGCCTGGTCCGAGGTCCTGCCAGCGTTCTGCCTCGACCACCAAGGTCGCCAGGGCGCCGGCCGGGAACTTCGCGGCCATGCGGGCCAGCGGCTTGGCCTTGCCCTTGCCGGTGAGCTGCAGCGCCAGCGACTGCAGGGCCGGGTTGTGGCCGATCAGCATCGCCGAGGCGGCCGTCTCGGGCAGGCGGCGCAGCCGCGCCAGCAGGGGCTTCGGCCCGCCGTCGTAGAGGTGCTTGTCGAAGACCAGCTCGGTGGCCTCGCCCAGGGCCGGCCGGATGCTCTCCAGGGTTTCTCGGGTCCGCGTCGCCGGCGAGCAAAGCACGATCTCCGGCTCGACGTCGGCCAGCCGCAGGTAGCCGCGCAGGGTCTCGCCGGCGGCGTGGCCGAGTGGGGCGAGGGGGCGGTCGAAGTCGGCCAGCGTCCGATCTTCCCGGCTCGACTTGGCGTGGCGCAGGAGGTAGAGCCGCCGCGGGATCTCGATCCGGGAGGCGGCGGCTTTCGCGCCGCCGTCGGCCTCCTTGGCGAGCCGCCCGGGCAGGCGCTTGAATATCCCGCGCAGCTTCTTGTCCCTGACCCGCTCGATCGCGGCCTTCAGCGGCAGCCATTCACGGCGCCGGATCCCGGCCTCTGGCCAGTCCTCGAGCTCGGTCGTGACCCGCATCGGGAAGACCTCGATCCGGCAGGTGCCGCCCCACTTGTCCTGGCGGTAGCGGCCCAGGCTCCGCTTGGAGACCGCGCCCTCGATCCCGGCCTCTTCGCGGGCCTCCTTGACCGCCGAGGCCGGCGCCGTCATGCCCGGCTCGACGATCCCCTTGGGCAGCACCCAGCGCCGTCCGCCGCGCGAGGTGATCAGCAGGACCTCGACGCCGCCGCCCCGCCGACGGTAGGGCAGGACCGCCGACTGCCGATAGATCCAGTCCGGAAACCTGGCCATGACCTGTCTCCCGCTCACTGGATCGCGGCGATGAAGATGCCGGCGAAGATCGCCGAGGTGATGACGCCGCTGATGCTCGCGCCCAGGGCGTGCGGCAGGACCACGGCATCGGGCGTGACTTCGGCGACGCACTTCTGCGCCACCTTGGCCGTCGTCGGCAGGCAGCTCACCCCGGCGATGCCGATCACAGGATTGAACCTCTTGCCGGTGGCGAAGTAGAGGATGTAGCCGCCGGCCAGCCCGCCGAGCCCGGAAATGGCCAGCGCCATGATACCCAGCACCAGAAGCACCAGCACGTCGGGATTGAGGATCGTGTTGGCCTCGCAGAGCACGCCCAGCAGCAGGCCGAGGAAGAAGGTCGCGCCATAGAGCAAGGGCCCGCTGAAGAGCTCGGCGTAGTTCCTGAGATTGCTCTCGCGCACGACCACGCCGATGAAAAGCGACAGGAAGAGCGGCGCCGCCACCGGAAACAGCAGGCAGAGGAGCGTGCAAGCGGCGACGCAGAAGACGATCTTCTCACCCGGCGTGACCTTGCGCAACGGCTCCTGCGGCATCTTCATGCCGCGGATGTGCCGCGGCACCAGCAGCTTGATCATGTAGGGATAGCCGCCGTAGGTGAGGCCCAGGTAGAGGTAGGCCACCACCGTGATCGGCACGAAGAGTTCCTTGGAGAGGATCAGCGAGGTGAAGAGGATCATCGGCCCGTCGGCGCCGCCGATGGTGGCGACGGCGGCTGAGTCCTGGAGCGAGAGCCCGAAGGCCCGGGCGAGGGGGAAGGCGACCACGGTGCCGAGCTCGGCGCAGAGCGCGATGAACATGCTCTGGAAGGGCCGTGCCATGACATAGCCGACGTCGAGCAATGCGCCGATGCCCATGAAGACCAGGCAGGCGATCAGCCCGTTCGAGAAGGTCAGTGTGTAGATCGGTTGCAGCCAGTCGACCTGCAGGACGGTCATCAGCGCCGCCGGCTCCTCGATCAGGGGATCGACGAAGAGGTTGCCCTGGCGTCCGTCCTCGAGGAACAGCACGCCGGCGTTGACCGTGGCCATGCCCAGGCCCATGGGGATCATCAGCAGCCCCTCCAGCACGCCCTTGCGACCGAGGTAGATCAGCAGCATGCCCAGCGCGATCAGGAAGAGGCGCATGGCGATCACCTCCGGCTCCGAAGCCGCGAGGGTGGCAAGGCCCTGGAAGATGTTCAGGAGGTCGATGCTCTCCATGTCGGCAGCGCGGGAGGTCGCGCTCAGTCGATCGTCAGCAGCGTCTGGCCGGCCTCGACGGCCTCGCCCGCGCCGACCGCGATCGTGCTGACCCTGCCGTCCCGGCCGGCCTTGACCATGGTCTTGGTCTTCATCGCCTCCAGGGTGGCGACCCGGGTCTCGGCCTCCACCGCCGCGCCGGCTTCGACGTCGATCGAGATCACCACCCCGGCCAGCGGGCTGACCACGTCGCCGGGCCCCGCCCTCGGAAGCGGCGCCCTTGGCGTCTCGGCCGCGGCCGCCGCCGCGGTCACGCCGCCCGCGGGCCGGGGCGCCGCGGCGCGCATCGTCTCGCGGTCGGGGTAGAGGCCGCCGGCCTCCTCGGTGACCTCTTCGACCACGACGTCGTAATCGCGACCCTCGACGCTGATCTTGAACCGTCTCTGCATTGGCCTTTCCCCTGGGACCTCTCGCCCTCGTTCCGGCTCAGCGCCTCGGCGTGTGCGCCACGGCGTGCGAAGTCTGGTGGATCCTGCGGCCCTCGGCGCTCCAGGTATCGGCGCGGCCGCGGTCCTCGATGTGGATGATGTGGCGGGGGCCGGCGATCGCCGCCACGGCCGCGGCGATCGCGGCGACATGCTCGGGCGGCACGGCAGTGCCGTCGGGCGCGCCCGGGCGCGCTGCCTGCGCCCCGTCGCTCCGGCGCAGCAGCGGCAGGGCCACAACGATGCCCTTGATCAGGGCCGCGACCAGGAAGGAGATCACGATGGCCATGCCGTAGATCGTGATCGAAAGGAAGATGGGATCGTCCATGTCTGCCTGACGCTCCGAAGGAGCGGGGGCTCTCCTACATAGGGTTGTTGCCGTGCTTCTTCGGTGGCCGCAGCTCGCGCTTGGTCAGCGTCTTGCGCAGCGACAGCGCCAGCATCCACCGGGTTTCCGCCGGCTCGATCACGTCGGTGATGTAGCCGTGGGAGGCCGAGAGGTAGGGCGAGGCGACCTCGCGCCGATAGTCGGCGGCGAGCTCCGCGGCCCGTGCCGCCGGGTCCTCGGCCTCCTTGGGCTCCTTGCGGTGCAGGACCTTGATCGCGCCCTCCGCGCCCATGACCGCGATCTCCGCGGTCGGCCAGGCATAGACGAAGTCGGCGCCCATCTCGAGCGCGCACATGGCGAGGTAGGCGCCGCCGTAGGCCTTGCGCAGGATCACCGTCAGCTTCGGCACGGTCGCGGCGGCGTAAGCATAGAGCATCTTGGCGCCGTGGCGGATGATGCCGCCGCGCTCCTGCTCGACGCCGGGCAGGAAGCCGGGCACGTCGACCAGGGTGACCAAGGGGATGTTGAAAATGTTGCAGGTCCGCACGAAGCGCGAGGCCTTGTCCGAGGCGTCGATGTCGAGCGCGCCGGCCTTGACCTGCGGCTGGTTGGCGACGATGCCGACCACGATCCCCTCGATGCGCCCGAAGCCGACGATCAGGTTGCCGGCCCAGCCGCCGTGGATCTCCAGGAAGCGTCCGCCGTCGACCAGGCGGTCGATCACCGCGCGGGTGTCCATGGGCTCGCCCGGGTCTCGGGGGATCAGCGCGTCCATCTCCGCGTCGGGCTCCAGCGCCAGGTCCGCGGAGGGGCGGTGCGGCGGGTCTTCGGTGTTGTTCGAGGGCAGGTAGTCCAGCAGCTCCTGCGCCAGCGCGATGGCATGGCGGTCGTCGCGGGCGACCAGGTGCACGTTGCCGCTGACGCCGGCGTGCATGGCTGCGCTGCCGATCTCCTCCATGGAGGTCTTGCGCCCGGTGACGGCCTTGATGACCTCAGGCCCGGTGATGAACATGCGGGCCTCGGTCTCGGTCATGATGATGAAGTCCATCAAGGCCGGCGAGTAGGCGGCGCCACCGGCGCAGGGCCCGGCGATGATCGCGATCTGCGGCACCACGCCCGACAGCAGCACGTTGTTGTAGAAGACCCGGCCGTAGCCAGAGAGCGCATCCACCCCTTCCTGGATCCGGGCGCCACCGGAATCCTTGAAGGCGATTAGCGGGATGCCGAGCTTCTTGGCCAGGCGCATGACCTCCACGATCTTCATCGCGTGCACCTTGCCCAGGGTGCCTGCCGCCACCGTGAAGTCCTGGCTGACCATCGCCACCAGGCGGCCGTCGACATAGCCGGTGCCGACCACCACCCCGTCGGCCGGCATGGCTTTTGCGGCGCTGCCGAAATGCCCGGTCCCGTGCTCCGCATGGGCGCCGGACTCCTGGAAGGTGTGGGGCTGGCAGAGCGCCTCGATCCGTTCGCGGGCGCTCATCAGGCCCTTGTCGCGGCGGGCCGCCAGCTTCTCGGCGCCGCCGCCGGCGCGGACCTTGGCCCGTCGCTCTCGGAGCCCGTCTAGGAGCCTTCGGTCGAGGCTCATCGCGACCCTCCCGCGCTGACTCCGCCGAAGAAACCGGACGCGACTCCGGCGGCACCTTGTTCCAGGAAGGCGCGCGATCTTGTCAGGCCGGCACCCTGCTCCCCGTCCGTGACCACCATCAATAGGCCAGGTCGCAGGCGCGGGGCGTTGACTTGCATCAAGGAGATCTCCCCGCCCTCGGGCGAAATTGCGATCGGTCGAGATCCGAGGGAAGGGGAAGGCCCGCTCATGCTTGAAAGCAAGGTCGCCGACGTGATCGGCAAGCAGGATCTGCTGCGGCTGTCCGCCGATACCAGCGTCGCCGAGGCGGCGAAGCAGATGGCCGCGCGCCACGTCGGCGCCATGCTGGTCTGCGAGGGCGAGGCCCTGCGCGGCATCTTCACCGAACGCGACATGTTGGAAAGGGTGGTCGCCGCCGACCTGGCGCCCGGGGCGACCCTCCTCAAGGAGGTCATGACCCCGGATCCGGCGTCGATCGCCGCCGAGGAGACTCTGCTTCAGGCCATCTTCGCCATGAAGGAGCGCCTGACGCGCCACCTTCTGGTGACCCGGGGCGAGGATCTGGTCGGCATCGTCTCGGTGCGCGACCTGCTGCGCGCGGTGGTCGACTCGCGCCTCGAGGAACGCCAGCGCTTCGACGACCTCTGGGACGGCTTCCCGGTCTAGCGGGACCTAGCAACACGACGAGCCGACGCACCGGGGGATGCCGAAGCATCCCCCGGCCGGTCGGCTATTGGACCTGGGTCACAAGCCCCGCGCCGACCGTGCGGCCGCCTTCGCGGAGCGCGAAGCGCATGCCGGTCTCGAAGGCGACGGGCTTCTCAAGCCGGAAGCGCACGCTGCGGCGTTCGCCGGGCGCAACGACCTCCGGTTGCTCCGCCGCCTCGAGGACAGGCAGCTCTACGGCACCGGTCACGGCCGTCAGGCCGAAGAAGAACTGCGGCATGTAGCCGGACCCGAAGGGGGTGCGGCGGCCGCCTTCCTCGGCCGTCAGGACGTAGATCTCGGCCTCGCCGGCAAGGCGCGGCGTGACCGAGCCCGGCGCGACCAGGACCTGACCGCGCTCGACCTCGTTCCGGCCCAGTCCGCGGAGCAGAAGGCCGACGTTCTGTCCGGCCTCGGCCTGCGGAAGGTCGCGCCGGAAGGCCTGGATGCCGGTCACGACGACGCGCCGCGGCGCCCCGTCGTCGGCGGTCAGACCCACGATCTCGACCTGCTCCTGCGGCCGCAGCAGGCCGCGCTCGACCCGCCCGGTGCAGACCGTGCCCCGACCGGAGATCGTCATCACGTCCTCCACCGGCATCAGGAAGGGCGCGTCGAGATCCCGAGCGGGGTCCGGTATCCGGGCGTCGAGACAGTCGACCAGCTCGCGGATGCAAGCCGTTGCCGGATCGTCGAAACGGCCGGCCTCGGCCGCCTCCAGGGCCAGCAGGGCCGAGCCCCGGATCACGGGCACATCGTCGTAGCCGAGGGTGGCCAGAAGCTCGCTCACCTCGAGCTCGACCAGCTCGAGCAGCTCCGGATCGGCGACGTCGACCTTGTTGACGAAGACCACCAAATGCTCGAGCCCGAGCTGACGGGCGAGCAGGACGTGCTCGCGCGTCTGCTCCTGCGGGCCGCGCGACCCGTCGACGAGCAGGATCGCGCCGTCCATCTGGGCCGCGCCCGCCACCATGTTCTTGATGTAGTCGGCGTGGCCCGGACAGTCGACGTGGGCATAGCTCCGGCGCGCGGATTCGTAGAGCACGTGCGCCACGTTGATCGTGACCCCACCAGCCCGCTCCGCCGGCGCCTTGTCGAGCTGATCGAAGTCGACAGGGCTTCCACCGTGGAGGGCTGCCATGATCTTGGTGATCGCCGAGGTCAGCGTGGTCTTGCCGTGGTCCACGTGTCCGATGGTGCCGACGTTCACATGCTTCTTGATCATTTTCGTTCCTCCGTACCTGGACCCGCGCCCATCGCGGGCCCAAAAACGCCGAAAGCCCCTCCCGGGGCGTCCGGAAGGGGCTTTCGGCGAAGCTTTGCCTGAAGCGGCTAGCTCACATCAGCGTTCCGAGCGCACAGGATCCTTGCGCGGAGCTCGAAGAGGAGCTCCGGTCCCGTGAAAACCCTACTGTGTAAACGGCCAAACGCTTCATAGCGCGCGGACAGTATTTCCAAGCCGTTTCAAAGTCAAGGCGGACCTCAAGACTTGGCTTGGGCAAGCGGTCTTGCGCCCCGAGGCACATCGGATTGCGACAGGGCATGGCTCAAGCCAGCGTTCTCAGCTAAGCTTGGGGCAAGGTGAGGGAAGGGGCGGTTTTCACCTCAGGAACCCGACATGAGCGAGCAAGACCTTTCCACCGCGGGCCCGGCCGACGGGCAGGCCTTCCTCGAGATCGAGGCCGAGCTTGGGGCGCACAACTACAAGCCCATCGACGTCGTGCTCTCGCGCGGCGAGGGGGTCTGGGTCTGGGACATCGACGGCAAGCGCTACCTCGACTGCCTCTCGGCCTATTCGGCGGTCAACCAGGGCCACTGCCATCCCAAGATCCGCGAGGCGATGATCGAGCAGGCGAGCAAGCTCACCCTGACCTCCCGGGCCTTCCGCAACGACCAGCTCGCGCCCTTCTATCAGGAGATCTGCACGCTCACTAACGCCAGCAAGGTGCTGCCCATGAACAGCGGCGCCGAGGCGGT